>JALHLO010000052.1 GCA_022844525.1 Ramlibacter sp. | reverse complement strand
CGGCCGTCGTCCACGACGTCGAAGCTCCAGTGGCGGCGGGTGGTGTTGCCGGCGTGGTCGCGCACCACCAAGTCCGCCACGTGGCGGCCCGGGCGCAGGTTGTCGGCGTAGCGGATGCCGTTGCCGTCCACGCGCGAGGCGCCGGTCACGTCGCGGCCGTCCACGCGCAGGGTGGCGGCGGCCACGCCGGTGCCGCGGTCTTCGAAGCGGGCGGCAATCTGCGTGCGGCCCCGGTCGTCCACGCGGCCGCCGTCGTTCGGCGTCACGGACAGGATCTGCGGGCCCGTGCGGTCGCGCGCATCGCGCGGGCCGCGGTAGTCACGGCGGTGGTAGCCGTCGACGGCGACGCCGTTTTCGTACGCCCAGGCGCGCTCGCGGATGTCGCGCAGGCGGTCGGGGAGGGTGAAGTCGGCGGCGGCCGGCAGCGCGGTGAACAGGGCGCCCACGGGCACCAGCAACATCGCGGCGGTGGCGAGCTTGGATCGCAGGGTGGTCTTCATGGGGGGCACCAGTGCGGGTGGGTTGGGGGGCAGTGTGCGGCGGGGCGGGTGAACGCAGCCTGAATGAAACGCAGGTTCCTGGCCCGGCAGGTGCCGTGGCACCCGCCGGGCCGGGGCCGGCTACCAGCGCTGCGGCTGGCCGGAGTGGCCGTCGCGGCCGTAGCCGTAGCCGTGGTTGCGCACGTCGTCGGCCACCACGAAGGTCCAGGTGCGGCGGGCCGCGTTGCCGGCGCGGTCGCGCACCACCAGCTCGGCGACGTGGCGGCCCGGGCGCAGGTTCTCGGCGTAGCGGATGCTGTCGCCGTCGACGCGGGCGCGGCCGGTCACGTCGCGGCCGTCCACGCGCAGCACCACGCTGGCCACGCGCGTTTCGCGGTCGCCGAAGCGCGCGCCGATGCGCGTCCAGCCGCGCTCGCTGACGCGGTCGCCGTGGTCGCCGTGGTCGGGCGTCACGTCGAAGATGCGCGGGGCGCGGTGGTCGCGGCGGCCGTGGTCGCGGTCGTAGCCGTTGTCGTGGCCGCGGTCGGACCAGCCGTCACGGTGCTGGGCGGACGCGGGCGTGGCCACCAGCATGGCGCCCACGGGCACGAGCACCGCCAGGGCGGCTGCGAGCTTGGAGGAAAGAGTGGATTTCATGGGTCACCTCGACACGGTTGGTTGAACGTGGAGATGAGTTTGCGATGCGCTGCGTGAACGTCGCCTGAATGAAATCCGGATTTTCCGCATGCGAACCGACCCCCAATCGGATGAGGTTCGATTCGATGCCGGAGTTGTGATGTGCGGCACTAAACAGTTACGAATGCGCAGAGCACAGTTCGCTCCCCGACGACCCGGAGTGACGTGTGCACAGCGACCTCGCGTTGAAGATGACGGCGGACCTGTTCTGGACGGGGCTGCTGGTGTGCCTCCCGATCCTCGCGATCACGATGCTGGTCGGGCTGGTCATCAGCGTCCTGCAGGTGGTCACGCAAGTGCAGGAGATGTCGCTGACCATCGTGCCCAAGCTCCTGGCGGCCGGCGTGGTGGCCATCGCCTTCGGGCCGTGGATGCTGCGCACGCTGTGCAGCTTCGCGGTGGGCCTGTGGTCGCAGATCCCCGGGATGTTCTGAGGCACGCATGCAGGACATCGTCTTCGCCCTCGGCGCCCCCTGGATCGCCACCGTCATGCTGCTGGCGACGCGGATCGCCGCCGTCCTCCTGCTGACCCCCGTGCTGTACGCGGTGACGATGCCGGCGACGGCGCGCGTCCTGGTCGTCATCGCGCTCGCCTGCATCGTGGCGATGCCCTTCGCCAACGCGCCATCGGTGGATCCACAGGATCCCGGCGCACTGGCGGCGGCCATGCTGCGGGAAGCCGCCATCGGCGCGACGCTGGGGCTCGGCATCCTCATGGCATTCGCCGGCTTTGCCGTGGCGGGACGCCTGATCGACGTGCAGGTGGGCTACGGCATGGGGCAGGTGTTCGATCCCCTGACCCGCAGCCGCGCGCCCGTGCTCTCCGCCGCGTTCGGCCTGCTGGCGGCCGTCTTCTTCTTCATCGTGGATGGCCACCACGCCTTGCTGCGCGGCATCGCGTACAGCGTCGAGCGCTTCCCGGTGGGGCGCGGCTGGTCCGGCATGGCGGCGGCGGAGCCGCTGGCCCGGCAGGCGGGCGCCCTGTTCGCGCTCGGCTTCGCGCTCGCCGCGCCCATCGTGCTGGGCCTGCTGCTGGTGGAGTTCGCGCTGGGTGTGGTGTCGCGCAACCTGCCGCAGATGAACATGCTGGTGATGGGCATCCCGGTGAAGATCCTGGTCGGCCTGCTCGCGCTGTCGGTGTGGGCGGCCGGCTTCGGCGCACCGGCGGGCAGGTTGTACGCGGGCATCGCACATACCTGGTCGGCGTGGTTCGCGGCGGGGGGAGTGCGCTGATGGTCGAACAGGACGTCGACCGCAGCGAACAGGCCACGCCCTTCAAGCTGCAGAAGGCGCGGGAGCAGGGCCAGACGGCGCGCAGCGCCGACGCCACGGCATGCGCGGCCTTCCTGGTGGCCATGCTGTACCTGTCCTGGCAGGGCGTGCAGGCCAGCGTCGAACTGCTGCAGGTCTGCCGCAGCGTCCTGGCGCAGGCCGGGCGGGCCGAAACGGCGGCCCTGTGGCCACTGGCGGTGGACGTGGGCACGCAAGCCGCGCGCGTGCTGCTTCCCTTGTTCCTCGCGCTGCCCCTGGCCGCCGCCGTCGCCTGCATCGCGCAGACCGGCATGGTGTTTTCCTTCGAACCGATGCACGCCGACTTCCAGCGCGTGAATCCGGCCGCGGGCTTCAAGCGCATCTTCTCGCGCCGCACGCTGTTCGAGGCGGCTCGCGCATCCCTCAAGCTCGTGCTGCTTTGCGGGGCCTCCGCCATGGCACTGTTCTCCCTGCTGCCGCAGTTCCCGGCCCTGTCCGCGCTGCCCCCGGCGGCCTTCCTGCACACGCTGGTACAGGACGTCGCCGCCCTCGGGTGGAAGATCGGCATCGCGCTGGCCGTGATCGCCGCCGCCGACGTGCTGTTCACCCGGCGCGAGTTCGAACGGCGGATGCGCATGAGCACGCGCGAGCTGAAGGACGAATACAAGAACCGCGAAGGCGACCCGCGCATCCGCGGCCGCCTGCGCGAGTTGCGGCGCGAACTCCTCAAGCGCAGCCAGTCGGTGCGCAATACGCGCACGGCGGACGTGCTCGTGACCAACCCGACCCACTACGCGGTGGCCCTGCGCTACGTGCACGGGGAAATGGAGGCGCCGCGCCTGGTCGCCAAGGGCGCGGGACAGCTCGCTGCCGCGATGCGTGCGATCGCGGCCAGGCACCGCATCGTGGTGGTGCAGAACCCGCCGCTCGCCCGGCGGCTGTTCCGCGAGGCGGGGATCGACGAGTACCTGCCCGCGGATTTCCACGCGGAAGTGGCGCGCATCATCGTGTGGGTGTTCGCCCTGCGCGAGCGGGCGGCGGCAGCGGGGGCCGCGCGATGAGGGCGATGAAGCTCTTCTTCGGCCGCAACACCGACGTCGCCATGGTGCTGATGGTGCTGGGCGTCCTGATGGTGCTGTTCGTGCCCGTGGCGCGGCCGCTGCTGGACTTCCTGATCCTGGCGAACTTCAGCTTCGCCCTGCTGATCCTGCTGCTGACCTTCTCGATGGCGCGGCCGGTCGAATTCTCGACCTTCCCCTCGCTGCTGCTGGTCGCGACGCTGTTGCGGCTCTCGCTCAACGTCGCGGCCACCCGGCTCATCCTGGCCGAAGGGGACGCGGGGCGCGTCATCGCCGCCATCGGCTCCTACGTGGTCGGCGGCAACATCGTGGTCGGGATCATCGTGTTCCTGATCCTGATCGTCGTGCAGTACGTGGTGGTCACCAACGGGGCGCAGCGCGTCTCCGAGGTGGCGGCCCGCTTCACCCTGGACAGCATGCCCGGCCAGCAAATGAGCATCGATGCCGACCTGAACATGGGCTTCATCGACCAGGCCGAGGCGCAGCGGCGGCGCAAGACCCTCGAGCGCGAGGCGAATTTCTACGGCGCCATGGACGGCGCGAGCAAGTTCGTGAAGGGCGACGCGATCGCCGGCATCCTGATCATGCTGATCAACATCATCGGCGGCCTGGTGATCGGCATCCTGCAGCACAAGATGCCGTGGGCCCAGGCGCTGCAGACGTATACGCTGCTCACTGTCGGCGACGGCATCGTCACGCAGGTGCCGGCGCTGGTCATCGCGGTGGGCACCGGGATCATCGTCACGCGCTCGGCGTCCGACGGCAACCTGAGCCAGCTGGCGCTGCGCCAGGTGACCTCCTTCCCCAAGACGCTGGTGGTGGTGACGATGGCGCTGGCGGGCCTGGTGTGCCTGCCGGGCATCCCGGCGCTGCCCGCCTTGTCCCTCATGGCGATCGCCGGACTGGCCGCCTGGATCGCCTATCGCGTCCACGCGGCGACGCCAGGCGAGGCGCCCGCAGCACCGGCGCAGTCGCCCGCCGACGAGGTGACGGTGCAACCGGTCGAGCCGGTGGAGGTCTTCATGGGCAGCGCCTGGTCGGCCGCCGCCGGCGAAGCGGGTGCCCTGTTCCAGGACAGGGTGAATGCTCTGCGGCGGCAGCACGCGCAGGAATTCGGGGTCGTCCTGCCCGCGATCCGCTTCCGGGCGGCGCCGAGGCTCGCGCCCGATGCGTACGAGGTGCACGTCGACGGCGCCCTGGTGGCGCGCGGTGAGGCGCGGCAGGGGCAGCTGCTGGCGATCCACCCGAGCGGCGACGTGCGGACGGTTCCTGGCCAGCCCACGCGGGACCCCACCTACGGCCTGCCCGCGCTGTGGATCGAGGCTTCGGTGTGCGAGCAGGCCACGGCAGCAAGGTACACGCTGGTCGACGCGCCGACCGTCTTCATCACGCACCTGGGCGAAGTCCTGCGCCGGGAGTCGGCGAGCCTGCTCACCCGCGCCGAGACCGACAAGTTGCTGGCGCGGGTGCGGCAGTCGCACCCCACGATCGTCGAGGAACTGGTGCCCACCGTGATGTCGGTGGGGGACATCCAGAAGGTGCTGCAGAACCTGCTGCGGGAGAAGGTTTCCATTCGCCACGTCGAGGCCATCCTGGAAACGCTGGCGGATGCGGGACGCGGCACGAAGGATGCCGCGCAGCTGGCCGAGGCCGTGCGGCAGCGCCTGGGCCACAGCATCTGCCAGGGCCTCGCCGGTCCTTCGTCGGCCCTGCACGTGCTGACGCTGGACCCCGCGGTCGAAAGCCGCTTCCTGCAGAACCTGCACTCGGCCGCGCGCGAGGCGCCCGCCGGGCCCTTCGTGCTGGAGCCCAAGGCGGTCGAAAAGCTGCTGCTGCAGCTGATGCAGCAGGCCGACCGGATGATGAAGAGCAACCTGCTGCCGGTGCTGCTGTGCGCGCCGGAACTGCGCCGCCACCTGCGCTCGCTGACCGAACGGGGCCTGCCGCACCTGCGTGTGCTCTCCATGGCGGAGGTGCCGCAGGCCATCGAACTCAAGTCCTTCGGGACCGTCACCCTCTGAGGCGCCGCATGGATCCCGTCCTCTCCACAGTCCTGGCCAGCATGCACGCAGACATGGCGCGGCTGGAGCGCGTCGGCATGAACCTGGCCAACGTGCAGACGCCCGCGTACAAGCGGGAGCTGGTATCGGCCCCGCCCTTCGCCGCCCGCGTCGACGCGACGGCTGCGCCGGCCGTCTTCACCGACCAGCGGGCGGGCAGCCTCAAGCCCACCGGGCAGGGCCTGGACCTCGCCTTGACCGGCCCCGGATGGTTCGAGGTGATGACACCCCAGGGCACCGCTTACACCCGGCAGGGCAACTTCAGGCTGGACGTGCAGGGCCGGCTCGTCACGCAGGAAGGGCACCCGGTCCTGGGGGTCGGCGGGGAAATCGTGCTGCCGCAGGGGACGCCGGTGATCGACGCAGCCGGCCGGGTGTTCGAGGCCGTGGCACCCGGTGCCAGGAAGGACGCTGCGGCAGTCGCGCAACTGAAGATCGCGCAGTTCGATGCCGGCGCGGCGACGCAGAGGCTCGGCGGCGGGCTCGTGCACATCCGCGGCGAAGCGCGCCCCGCGGGCGAAGCGACGCAGGTGCGGCAGGGTTTCCTGGAGAACTCCAACGTCAGTCCCATGCACGAGATGGTGCGGCTGCTGGAGACCATGCGGCACATGGAATCCCTGCAGAAAGTCGCCGTCGGCTACGACGAAATGCTGGGCGCCACGATCCGCAGGCTGGGAGACAGCGCATGACCGCGTTCGCCAACCGAGAGGAGGACTCGCATGTCTGATGCCCTGTACATCGGCGCCACCGGAATGCACGCGCAGCAGGCGCACGTGGATGCCATCGCCAACAACCTGGCGAACGTCAACACGCTGGGATTCAAGAAGACCCGCGTCAGCTTCTCCGACATGGTGGTCAGCGGCACGCTGGTCGCCGGCCGCCCCGGGGCGGGGGAGGCGGATGCCTTCGTGAACGCATCGACCGGTGCCGGCGTGCAGGCTGTGGCGTTCGCCCGCGTCTTCGCGGGCGGCGAAGTGAAGAAGACAGACGCACCCCTGGACGTTGCGATCGCCGGCGACGGCTTCCTGGAGCTTGCGATGCCGGACGGATCGCGCGCCTATGCGCGGGGAGGTTCGCTGAAGGTCAACGCGGATGGCCTGCTGGCAACCCAGGCCGGCATTCCGCTGAAGCCGAACCTGGCCGTCCCGGACAACGCGGAGGCGATCCTGATCTCGGCGGCGGGACGGGTCCAGGCGCGCGTGCCGGGCCAGGTGGCGCCGGTCGATCTCGGCCAGCTCGAGCTCGTGCGCTTCGCCAACGCGCAGGGTCTGCTGGCGCAAGGCGGCAACGTGTACCGGTCCACCGAGGCGTCGGGTGACGCGATCGGCGGGCGCGCCGGCGAAGACGGCATGGGGACGCTGGCCCAGGGCTTCCTGGAGGGATCCAACGTGAAGCTCGTGGAGGAGATGGTGGACCTGATGGTGGCCCAGCGCGCCTACGAAGCCAGCGTCAAGGTGGTGCAGGCAGCCGACGAGATGCTCGGCATGATCAACGGGCTGCGGCGGTGAGCATGCGCACCGCGATCATGGTCCTGGCAACGGCGTGCGCGGCCGCCGCGTCGGCGGCACCCCGCGTGACCATCGACCTGCTGCCGAACCCCGAGGTGCAGGGGGATACGGTGGTCCTGGGGCAGGTGGCGCACCTGCGGTCGCCGGACCTGGAATTGATGCGGCGGCTGGTGCACCTGCCGGTCGGCCGATCGCCGCGCAACGGCGAACTCGCCGTCCTTCGGCAGGAGGCGCTGGGGCTCTGGATCCGGCGGCACACGGGGCTCACGGCGGGCGAGGTGGAGCTCAGGGGATCGCAGGAGTCGCGCGTGCTGGGGACGGCGCGTCGCGTGAAGGGCGAAGACATCGGGCAGGCCGCCGTGGAGGCATTGCGCCGCTGGGCCGGCACCGCGGAGGACGTGCGGGTGCGCGTCCCCGTCCGCGGCGTGGACGTGCCCGGCACTCCGGTGCGGCTGGAGCCGCGGCCGATCGAGCAGGCGGCCCCTCGCCGGCACATGGTCGTCTGGGTCGATGTCTGGGCGGCAGGCGCGCTCGTGCGCACGGTGCCGGTCAGCCTGCATGTGGCATCAGGGGACATGCCGGTCCGTGCGGTGACCGGATCGGATGCGCCCTTGATCGCGGAATCGCCGACCCCGGTGGCACGGGCCGCTGCACGGGAACCCCTGGGCGTGGTGCGCGGTGACTGGGCGACACTGCGCTCGACGACGGGTCCCGTCGTGCTCGAGGTGGCCGTGGAGGTCCTGCAGGACGGCCGGGCGGGGGACAAGGTGCGCGTGCGTCAGCGAGGTGCCGGCGCTGTGATGACGGCGCGCGTGGTCGGCCCCGCGCAGTTGGAGCTGGCGCCATGAGGGCGCACTCCGCTTTTTTCCTGCTGCTGCTCGCGGTGCTGTGCGACGCGAGTGCCGCACAAAGCCTGTTCCCGCAGGACGGCTGGCGCGGATTCACCGCGGACAACAAGGCCTACCGTCCCGGGGACGTGCTGACGGTGCAGGTGTTCGAGAACACCAGCGCCAGCAGCAGCGCGGAAACCGGCACCCGCCGCACCAACCACCTGGCGGCCGAACTCGCGCATGGCAGCAACCGGGTGGCGCAGTCCGCCGTCGCGGTCGCCGGCGACTTCGACGGCGGCGGGCGCACGCAGCGCGCCAGCCGGCTGCTGACCACCGTCACCGTCATCGTGCAGGAAGTGCTTCCCGGCGGGCAGTTGCGCGTCGCCGGCACGCAGTCCGTCACCGTCAACGAGGAGCAGCAGCGCGTGACGCTGGAGGGCGTGGTGCGTCCCGCCGACATCAGCGACGGCAACGTCGTCCAGTCCACCCGGATCGCCGAGGCGCGCATCACCTACGTCGGCGAAGGCGACCTCACCGAGCGCAATCGCCGCGCGTGGTGGCGGCAGCTGCTCGACGCGCTGGGGTTCTGACCATGCAGGCCTGGCACCGCATCCTCATGCTCCTCGTCCTCGCCTGCACCTGCGCCGCGGCGGCCAGGGACGCGCCCATGCGCGTGAAGGACCTCGGCAAGGTGCAGGGCTGGCGCGAGAACGTGCTGGTGGGCACCGGCATCGTCACCGGCCTGGCCGGCACCGGCGATTCCCCGGCCAACCGGGCGACCCGCCAGGCGTTGTCGAACGTGCTGTCGCAGTTCAGCCTGACGGTCGCGCCCGAGCAGGTGAACAGCCGCAACGTCGCGGTCGTCATGGTCAGTGCCTCGCTGCCGGCCTTCGCGCGCGAAGGCGACACGCTCGACGTGACCGTCACGTCGACGGGCGACGCCCGCAGCCTGGCCGGGGGCAATCTCTTGCTGACCGCGCTGCGCGCGCCGAACGGCAGGACCTTCGCGCTGGCGCAGGGGGCCTTGGCGATCGGCGGGCACCGCTACGACGCCAACGGGAACATGGTGCAGAAGAACCACCCGACGGCTGGAGCGATCCCGAACGGGGCCACCGTCGAGGCGGGCATGGCCCCGTGGCAACCGGGCGCGCGCGCGCAGGTCACCTTCGTGCTGGCCGAGCCCGACTACACCACCGCCAGCCGCGTCGCGGGCGCCATCAACGCGCAGGTGGGGGCCGGAATCGCACGCGCGCGGGATGCCTCGGGCATCGAGATCGACCTGCCGGCGAGTGCGCAACAGGATCTCGTGAGCTTCCTGGCGCGGGTGGAGAACGTCGCCGTGGACCCGGACCGGCGCGCCCGCGTGGTGATCAACGAACGCACCGGCACGGTGGTGGCCGGCGGGGACGTGCGGATCTCGCGCGTGGCCATTTCGCATGGCGACCTCAAGATCTCGATCGCGACGCAGAACAGTGTTTCGCAGCCTGCCTACCTGGGCCGCACGGGCCCCGGGGTGGCCACCGCGATCGTGAGCAACACGCAGGTCGACGTGGAAGAGCCCACCGGGGTCGGCTTCCTGACCGGAGCGGGGACCGTCTCCGACCTCGTGCAGTCGCTGGCGCGCATGAAGACGAGCACGCGCGACATCATTTCCATTCTTCGCGCGATCAAGTCCGCCGGCGCCCTGCACGCCGAGCTGATCGTGCAATGAGGAGGCCCGCCATGCCACCGCCGATCGAAGCCCTCACCACCGCCGCTCTGTCGGCAGCCCTCGACGCGGCCGCGCGCCAGCACGCCGTGACCGCGACCAACATCGCGAACGCCGGATCCGCGGGCTTCGCGCCCCTGCGCCTCGCCTTCGACGAACACATGGCAGCGGCGAGGGCCGCGCTGCACGAGCGGGGCGGCCTTGATCCGGCCGCGCTGGAGATCCTGCGCGGCCTGCGCGAGGTGGTGCCGGAGGCCGCGGAAGGAGCGGGCGCGGTCCGTCTCGACGTGGAAATGGCGCAGCTCGCGCGCAATGCCGTGCATTTCCAGGCGCTCACGCAGGGCGTGGCCCGACACCTGTCGATCCTCGCGCTGGCGGCGGCCGACGGAAGGAGGTGAGCATGGAATACCTGAAGTCCTTCGCCATCAGCGCGGCCGGCATGGGCGTGGAACGCATGCGGGTGGAAGTCGCCTCGCTCAACCTGGCGAACGCGCATACCGTGCAGGCGCCCGGAAGCGCGCCCTTCCAGCCGTTGCGCGTGGTTGCCACCGCCGCGGGCGTCTTCGCCGGCCTCGTGGACCAGGGGCTGCAAGGCGCCTTGCCGCTGGCCAGCGTGGAACCGGCGGGAGCCGCGCCGCGCATGGTGCACGAACCGGCGCACCCGTTCGCGGACGCGCGCGGCTTCGTCGCCTACCCGGGCGTGAACCCGGCCACGGAGATGGTCAGCCTGATGAGCGCCACGCGCGCCTACGAAGCGAACGTGGCCGCGATGAGCACGGCGCGCACGCTGGTCCTCAAGGCTCTGGAAATCGGGAGGTCCTGATGAACATCGAAGCCATCCAGTCGCTCGGGATGCATGACGAGGTCGCACCCCCCGCGGCGACACGCATGGAAGCGCACACGCCGCCGGGCCCCAGCTTCCTGGAGCGCGTCACCGGCGGCCTGCAGGAGGTCAACCGGCAACTCCTCACCAGCCAGGGGGACCTGCAGCGGCTGGCCGTCGGCGATGCCGACAGCGTGCACGACGTCATGATCCGGCTGGAGGAAAGCCGGGTCTCGCTGCAGCTGATGCTGCAGGTCCGCAACCGCGTCCTGGAGGCCTACCAGGACGTCATGCGGATGCAGGTGTAGGCGGGCGGAGGACGGCAGATGAAGACCTGGTGGGATTCGCTGGCGCTTCGGGCGCGCGCATCGCTGGCTGCGGGGATCGCGTTCGTCGTCCTGATGTTCGCGGCCGCCGGCTGGTGGCTCTTGCGCGCGGACCCCGCCGTGCTGTTCTCGGACCTGCGCTCGCAGGACGCGGCAGTCATCGTGTCCGAGCTGGACAAGCTGAAGGTGCCGTACACGGTGGCCGACCAGGGCGCGACGCTGCTCGTCGACCGCGCCCAGGTGCCCGGCGTGCGCATGAAGCTGATGGGCCGCGACCTTCCCCTGCACGGCACGGTGGGCCTGGAGCTGTTCAACACCAGCGACTTCGGCATGACCGAGTTCGCGCAGAAGATCAACTTCCAGCGCGCGCTGCAGGGCGAGTTGACACGCACCATCCTGTCCTTCGCGGAGGTCCGCGATGCCCGGGTGCACCTGGCGCTCCCGGAGCAGGGGATGTTCAAGCAGAACGCGGCGCAGCCGAAGGCGGCCGTCACGCTCAACGTGCGCCCCGGCCAGGCCTTGCGGCCCGAGCAGGTCGGAGGGATCCAGCGCCTGGTGGCGGCGGCCGTGCCCGGCCTCGGCGCCCAGGACGTGACGATCGTCGACCAGCAGGGCGTGGCGCTCACGCGGTCCACGGACTCGGAGGCGGAGCCGGCCGGCAGCCGCCGCCTGGAGCTCAAGCGCGAGATGGAGAACTACCTGTCCCGCAAGGCGGGGGCGGTCCTCGACCAGGCCTTCGGCGCGGGGCAGGCGCTCGCCAGCGTCGACGTCGTGCTGAACATGGACCAGGTGCGCGTGACCACCGAAGACGTGCTCGCGGCGCCGGATGCGAAGGGCGGCGCCGCCACCGGCGTGCTCGTGCGGGAGCGCGAGTCCGCGCGCGACAGCGCGACGCCGGAGTTGCGCGCGGGCGAAGCCCGCGGCGCGCGCGGCAGCAGCATGCAGCGCGACGTGGAATACCAGGCGGGGCGGCGGGTGGAACAGGTGGTGAGCCAGCCCGGGACCGTGCGGCGCCTGCAGGTGGTGGCCGTCGTTCGCGAACACCTCGATGGCGAACGTCTGGAGCAACTGCAACGCCTGCTCGCCGCCGCGGTCGGCGCCGTGCCGGACCGGGGCGATACCGTGGTGGTGCAGGTGCTGCAGCCGCGCACCGTGCCGCCGGCCGCCGCGCCCGTGCCTGCAACCTTGACCGCCCCCTCGGCCGCTACCCGCTCGATCGAACTGCCGGGCGTGCTGGTCGCCTGCGCGATGCTGTTGCTGGTCGCCGCGGCGGGTGTCATCCTGCGCCGGCCCGCGCGCCGCCCGCCGGCGGTACCGGCGCTCACCGAGGGGCAGCGCCAGGCCGCGCTCCAGCAGGTGAGGACCTGGTTGCTGCAGGCAGCGCCGACCGGCACGCGCGGGGGTGCGCGCGAATGAACTTCTCCACCCCGGCCCCGGCCCGGCAAGCCGCGCTGACGCTGCATGCCTTACCGCAGAGCGATCGCAACTGGCTGCTCGACGCATTGGAGCCCGAAGACCGCGAGCAACTGAACCAGCTGCTGGAGGAACTGCGCACGCTGGGTATTCCCGGCGACAGCGGGCTGGTGGCGGAACTGGCGAAGGCGGAGGTGCCCGCGGCATCCCCGCGTGACTGGCTGGGCGCGCTGGACGCGGTCGGGGCGTCGGCGCTGGCAACCGTCCTCCGCCCGCAACCCGTGGAGTTCGCGCGCGCCGTGTTGTCGCTCGCGGCCGGCACGCCGCAGGCCGGCCCTCCCATGGCCCCCGCTCTCGCGCGCGCCATTCGCACGACCCTGGAACCGCATTGGAAGAAGGCGATGGCGGAGCAGACCATGGTGAAGGCGCCGTCCCGATGGGATGCGTGGAGCGCGCGGATCCGTCGTCTCGGGAGCGGCCGGTGAGCATCGCCGCCCCCGCCCCGGCCGACGTGCTGCGCGGCATGGACGTGGAAAGCGCTCCATTGCGGCTGGCGCGCGGCCACTTGAAGCCTGCGGAGGCCGCTGCCGGATCGCGGGTTGCCGAGCAAGCAGCCTTGGACGAGGCGCGCCGCCGCAGCGTGGAGGAAGCCGTCCGGCAGGGACACGAGGAAGGCCTGCGTGGCGGCCACGAGGCAGGCATGCGCAAGGGTCTCGCGGATGCGGCGGCCCAGGCGCAGGCGGCCGCCCAGGAGGCCCAGGCGAAGGCCGACGCGGAACTGGAGATGCAGCGCGGGAAGCTGGAAGCGTTCGCCGGAGAACTGCAGGCGGCATGGCCCGCCGTGCTTGCCGCCGCAGAGGACGAGATGGTGGCGCTCTGCTTCGAGACCCTCTGCACCATGCTCGGCTCCGCCGCGGCGGACGAACATTCCGTGCGGGCGCAGTTGCTGGCCGTCATGCGCCGGGCGCAGCCGGGTGAAGTGCTGGCCCTTCACGTGCATCCGGGCGACCTGTCCGTCCTGGGCGCAGCCGCTGTCGGCGGCAGCACCGGTATTCCGTGGGTCGGCGACCCCGAAGTGCGCAGCGGCGGCTGCATTGTCAGGCGCAAGGGGGGCGGCCTCGATGCAAGGCTGGACAGCATGCTGGACGCGTGCAAGGTTGCCCTGCTCGCCGCGCGCGCGCAAAGGGCGCGTGCGGCGGGGGAACGCGCATGAGCGCGCTGCAGGCTTACCGCGACGCCCTGGGCCAGGCCGAACTGCTGCGGCGCATCGGCTGGGTGCGGCGGGTGCAGGGGCTGGCGATCGAGGCGGAAGGGCCCGACGTGCACATCGGCGAGATGTGCCAGGTGCTGCCGCGGGGCAGCGGGTCGCCGGTGCTGGCGGAGGTCGTGGGCCTGGAGCCGGGGCATGTGGTGCTCATGCCCTTCGGGGCCATGCGGGGCGTGGGGAGCGGCTCCGAGGTCGTGGCCTTGGGGCACGCGGCCGACATCGGCGTCGGCCCCGAACTGCTGGGACGGGTCATCGACGGCTTCGGCACGGCACTCGATGCCAGGCCTTCGCCCCTGGCCCGCGAGCGGGTGCCGCTCGATGGCGCCGCGGTGGCGCCCATGCAGCGCCCGCGCATTACCCGCGTGCTGGAAACCGGCGTCCGCGCGATCGACGGCCTGCTCACCATGGGCGAGGGCCAGCGGGTCGGCATCTTCGCCGGCAGCGGCGTCGGCAAGAGCAGCCTGCTGGGGATGATCACGCGCCATGCGCGCACCGAGCTGAACGTGATCGCCCTCATCGGCGAGCGCGGGCGCGAGGTGCGCGAGTTCGTGGAGGAGCAGCTGGGTGCGGAAGGCCTCGCCCGCTCGGTGGTCGTGGCCGCCACCTCCGAGCAGCCGGCGCTGGCGCGCATCCGCGCCGCCCATGCCGCCGTGGCCATCGCCGGGTATTTCCGCGATCGCGGCGCGTCCGTGCTGCTGACGATGGATTCGGTCACGCGCCTGGCGATGGCCCGGCGCGAGGTCGGCCTGGCCGCGGGTGAGCCGGCGACCGCCAGGGGCTACACGCCCTCGGTGTTCGCGGAGCTTCCGCGCATCTGCGAACGCTGCGGCACGGCGCCCGGCGGCGGCTCGATCACGGCGCTGTTCACCGTGCTCGTGGAGGGGGACGACCTCAACGAGCCGATCGCGGACACCATGCGCTCGCTCCTCGATGGCCACATCGTGCTGTCGCGCGAGCTGGCGCAGCAGGGCCACTACCCGGCGATCGACGTGCTCGGGAGCGTGAGCCGCCTCCTGGCGGACCTCGCCAGCCCGCAGGAGCGCGAGGCCGTGGCCGAGGCGGTCCGGCATCTCGCCGTGCTCGAGAAGAACCGCCAGTTGGTGGAGCTGGGCGCCTACGTGCGGGGTTCGAACCCCGCGCTGGATGCCGCGCTGGCCCAGGAGGCACCGCTGTCGGCCTGGCTGCGGCAGGACGCCGGCGGAAACCCCCGCGCGGAGACCTTGCGCCTGCTGGCCGCGGCGCTGGGCAAGGGGGGTGCGGCATGACCTCGGGAATGGCGGGGGTGGACATGCGCGGCTTCAGGCCGCCGCTGGCCGCGCTCGAGCGCAAGCTGGGCCACGACCTGGATCGCGCGCGATCGGATCTCGCCGCGCTGGGTCGCGAGGCGCGGGTTCTCGCAGAACTGCGCCAGGAGCTCGCGGGGCAGCGGGCGGACCAGCTGCAGTTCGCGGGCAAGCTGCTGGCCGGCGCCGTGGATCCATCCGCGTACGGTCGCTGCCTTCGCTACCTGGCCGCAATGGAACGCCGCGTTCAAGAGCGAAGCAACGAGGCCGGTTTGCTGGAAACGCGGCTCGCGGCGGCCCGCCAAGCGTGCGTGGAGGCCGATCGCAGGCGCGCCTGCCTGCGTGCCTTGCGCGAGTCCGCGGAGGCCGCGTACGCGCTCGCGCAGTCGCGACGCGACGCGAAGCAGGCGGATCTGGCCTGGTTGGCGCGTGCCTGCGCCGTCCGGGCTACGGCTGCGAAACGTGTCGGAGCTTCATGGTGAATCCGCTGCCGCACGATGCGCTGCCGCTCGCGAGCACCTCGGCGCTCACCGCCGGCCGCGCGCACACGCCCGTCCAGGCGGACCAATGGCGGGCCGCGCTGCGACGCGCACTGGGCGATGCGCCCACGGCCCCGGCTGCCGGCGCGGACGCCGCTCGAGGTGAAGTCGCTTCGCGTGCGCAACCGCTCCCGGCACCGTGGCCGGGAGCTTCCCATCCCCACGTGGCCGCGGGGCTCGGCGCAGCAGGAGGCAACGTGGTTCCTCTTGCTGCCGGCGTGGCGGGCGCCGCTGGCGCACCAACGTCCGAGGGCGAAGCCTTTCCGCCAGCAGCGGGCAGCCTCCTTGCATCGGCACCGTGCGCCGGCTCCGTCGCGGGAGAGGAGTCCTCTGCGGACCTGCGAACCACTAGCCCCGGCAGGCCCTGCGTGCGGGCGCATTCCGCACGATCGCCCGCACGCGCGCACCTGGAGCAGGACGCCCATGGGCTGTCGGTATGGCTCGGCCTCGACGGCGACGCCTCCGCGGTGCGGCTGCAAGCCGCAGCGGTGCTGCTCGAGCTCCAGCGCGTGCTGCCCGCGAACGGGCAGCGGATGGCGCGTGTCGTCTGCAACGGCGTGGCGATCTACCGCGCGCCCCACCTGGAGAAGGAAACACCATGACCATCGGAGCCGTCGGTGCGACGACACCCCCGCCTTCCTCGGCGAGCAGCCTGGGGCTGCAGGACTTCATGAAGGTCCTGCTCACCCACCTCACCTACCAGGACCCCATGAAGCCGATGGACAACCAGGAGTTCCTGGCCCAGATGGCGCAGTTCACGGCGGTCGAACAGTCGCAGCAGCTCAACGAACGCCTGCAGCAACTGATCGACAACCAGGCCGCGCTGCAGTCGGTCGGCCTGATCGGCCGGACCGTGGACATCAGCACACCCACCGGCACGACCACCGGAACGGTCACGTCGCTCTCCTTGCAGGGAGCCGCACCGGTTCTCAGCGTGGCCGTGCCCGGCGGGACCACCCTCAACGACATCAGCCTCAGCCAGCTGCTCGCCATCCGCTGAAAGGACAGACCGCCATGCTCGATTCGATCCACGTGGGCGTCACCGGCCTGCTGGGACACCAGCAAGGGCTGCGGGTGATCGCCAACAACACGGCCAACATGAACACGCCGGGCTACAAGAGCTCCACGCTCGCCTTTTCCGACCTGTTCTACGCCAACTCCCCGGGGGCGGGCGGCAACACCGTGCAGCTGGGGCACGGCCTCAACACGGCCGGCACCCACCTCAACTTCCGCCAGGGAGAACTCCGGCAGACCGGCGGCGAGTTCGACCTCGCCATGGATGGCGACGGGCTCTTCATGCTGCGCAATGCCCAGGGCCAGGCCCGGTACACGCGGGCCGGGGAGTTCCAGTTCAACGGCGACGGGGCGTTCGTGAACCGGGCCGACGGCAGCAAGGTGATGGGCTTCGACGCGTCCGGCAAGCTGGGCGACATCACGATCGACGGCTTGCGCCTGTCGGCCGGGAAGGCCACCGGCACGGCCAGGTTCACCGGCAACCTTTCGAGCACAGCGCCCGAGCAGACGCTCGGTGCCGTGAAGGTGTTCGACGCGCTCGGGCAGGAACACACGCTGTCGGCCAAGTTCACCAACACCGAGGCCACCAGGCCGGGAAGCTGGAAGGTGGAGCTGCTCGAGGCGGGCAGCAGCGTCGCCAGCACGGAGATCGTGTTCGTGGACGGCAAGCCCACGGCGGAAACCGGCAAGCTCACGGTCAGCTACACGCCCGCGGGCCGGGCAGCGCAGCAGCTCGTGCTGGATTTCTCGGCCGATGTGACCTCCTTCGCCTCGGGCAGCCTGTCCACGCTCGCCATGACGTCCCAGGACGGATTCGCTCCCGGCAGCCTCACCAAGGTCGCCTTCGACGCGGCGGGAACGCTGGTGGCGACGTACTCGAACGGCCAGACGGCCAAGGGCTCGCGCCTCGCGCTCGGCCGGTTCCCCACGCCCGACGCCGTGCAGGACCTGGGCGGAAACCTGTTCGCCGAAGCGGGCGGTATCCCATGGCAGCAGGGCGTCGCCGGCGAAACCGGTTTTGGCTCGGTGCGCTCCGGGATGCTCGAGATGTCGAACGTGGACCTGTCGCGCGAGTTCAGCGACCTCGTCGTGATGCAGCGGGGCTACCAGGCGGCCTCGCAGGTGATCTCGACCGCGAACGACATGATCCAGGAGCTGTTCGGGATGAAGCACAAATGAGCGGGCGCGAAGAGCCCGTGACCCGCGGCTGGCGGGCCGACGCGATCGCCAGGCCGCTGCTGGCATGGAGCGACCGGCAGCTCGCCGCCGTGGGCGGCGCGCTGGAGACCGTGTTCCACGCCTGGCGCTCGGACTGGGGGCTGGCGCCTCCGTCCTCCGGCGCAGTGGCCTGCGAGCCAGCGGAACCCGGCAATGCTGCGCACGCATGGCAATGCTTGGGGGGAACGGGCGAAGGGGCCGCGTGGACGAGTCCCACGGGCAACGAAGCGTCGCAGTTGGCTTCCGCCCTGTTCGGCGACACGCCCCAGGTCACGCCCCTCCTGGCGGAGATCGGCGGCGCCTGCTGGAGCAACGCTCTCGAACGGCTGCGCGCCGCGTTGCGCCTGGATGCCGTTGCCAGTGCGCCGGCAGCGCCACCCGCCCGGGCGTTGACGCCGTGGAGCGGCCACGTGGTGGCGAACCTTCCCTGGGATGCACGCTTGCTGCTGGAGGCGCCGCTGGTGCGGGCACTGGTCGACGCGGCAGGCGCCGCGCGCGAACCGCGTGCGCCGCTTGCCGCGGCGCGCGTACCGTTGGAGCGCGCCCTGGCCGCGGCCGAATTGAAGCTGCAGGTGCAACTGGAAGGCTGCGAGCTCGCCGTCGGCAGCCTGCAGGACCTCCAGCTCGGCGACGTGGTGCGCCTGCGGCATCGCGTCGACGCACCCGCCACCGTGATCCTGTCCGGCGGCGCTGCCCTTTTCAGCGGATTCCTGGCCCGCAGCCGCGGGCGCAAGGCAGTCGAACTCGCGCCCGCGATCACGTAGTCAAGGAGGAAGCCCCATGAGCCAGATGATCGAGTCCTTCCTGAACCAGCCGCCGGCGGCCGCCTTGCGCGCGCAGCCGGTGGAACTGCAGGAACCCGTCGAAGCGCCGGTGGCCGGCGGCCGGCTGGTGCGCGACGCGCATCCCCTGCACGCGCTGCGCGTGTCGCTGCAGGTGCGCGTGGGCCAGGCGGCCATGACGGTCGGCGAGCTGATGGCCGCCCGCGAAAACGAAGTGCTGGTGCTGGACCGCGCGGTGGAGCAGCCCGTGGACCTGGTGCTCGAGGGCAGCGTCGTCGCGCGGGGACAGCTGGTGGCGGTGGACGGCTCGTTCGCCGTGCGGATCACCGAGCTGCCCCTGCCGCTGAAGATCTGACATGCGGCGCCTGCGTTCCCGCATCGTCCTGCCGCTGGCGGCGGCGGCCATGCTGGCTTGCGTGCCTGGCGCGGCGGCGGCCGCGCAAGCACCCGCCGACTCGGCGCAAGCATCCGCTGCCGCAGCGTCGGCATCCGCTGCCGGC
>JALHLO010000051.1 GCA_022844525.1 Ramlibacter sp. | reverse complement strand
CGCCGCGTCGGCGCGCGGCGAGTGGCCGCACCCGGGGCGGTCGACCAGCACGAGGCGCCAGCGCTTCGCGAGCTCGGCCAGCGGCAGGTAGTCGAAGTTGCGCGACTCGCCGGCCAGGCCGTGCACCAGCACCAGCGGCGGGCCCGCGCCGAGGCTGCGGTAGTGGATGCGTTCGCCGCCGACGTCCAGCCACTGGCCCGACGGCCGGAAATGCGCGGAGATGCGGTTGGCGACCAACCACGAAAGCAGCGCGAGGCCCGCGAGCACCGCGAGCAGGAACACCAGCAGGTTCTGGAGGAGGTTCATCGTTCTTTCAGGGCAGGGGTCTCGCCGCGGCGCGCGAAACGCAGCGCGCCGTCGGCCAGCGGGGCGAACCTGTGCGACAGCAGGTCCAGCAGGTAGTTCTGGTGGATGTGCCAGGGACGCTGTCGCGCCTGGCGCGGCAGCGCGTGCGCGGCTCGCTGCACGTAGCCGGCGCTCAGGTCCAGGGCGGGGCCGGTCTCCCCGACGGCGCCCTCGTGCACCGGCACGCAGATGTCCATGCCGTGACGGCGCATGTAGTTCAGAATGCGGCACACCTGGCGCGCGGTCAGTTCGCTGCGCAGCGTCCAGGACGCATTGGTGTAGCCCATGGCCAGCGCGAGGTTGGGCACGCCGCTCATCATCATGCCCTTGTACGAGAGCGTGTGGGCCACCTCCACGGGTCGGCCGTCCACCGTGAGGCGGGCGCCCCCGAACAGCTGCAGTTGCAGGCCGGTGGCCGTGACCACGATGTCGGCCGGCAGCTCGGCGCCCGAAGCGAGCCGCAGGCCCTCGGGCGTGAAGCGCTCGATGGTGTCGGTGACCACCGTCGCCTGCCCGCTGCGCAGCGCGCGGAACACGTCGCCGTCGGGCGCGATGCACAGGCGCTGGTCCCACGGGGCGTAGCGCGGCTGCAGGTGGCGCGCCTCGACGCCCGGCCCGGCGCTGCGGCGCGCGATCCCCACCATCAGGCGGCGCGCGGCACCCGGCAGGCGGCGCGAGAACTGGTAGATCGCGGCGGCCGCCAGGATGTTCTTCCAGCGGATCAGGCGGTACGCCAGGCGGCGCGGCAGCACCTTCTGCAAAAAAGCGCCGGGGGCGTCGCGCCCGGGAATCGGCAGGATGTAGCTGGGCGAGCGCTGCAGCATGGTCACCTGCGCGCCCCCTTGCACCAGCGCCGGCACCAGCGTGATCGCGGTGGCCCCGCTGCCGATCACCACCACCCGCTGGCCGGCGTACGCCAGCTCCTGCGGCCAGAGCTGCGGATGCACGATGCGCCCGCGGAAGCTCTCGCGCCCGGGCCACTGCGGTTCGTAGCCGTGTTCGTAAGCGTAGTAGCCGCTGCAGAAATACAGGAAGCGGCAGGTGAAGCGCACGGCCTGCCCCGCCGCGGTCGCCTCCACCTCCCAGCGGGCGCGCGCGCTGTCCCAGTGGGCGGCGGTGACCCGGTGACCGAAGCGGATGCGCGGCAGGATGCCCTCCTCGCGCGCGGTCTCGCGCACGTAGTCGCGAATGCGCGCGCCCTCGGCGACCATGACGTCGCTGGCCCAGGGCCGGAAGCTGAATCCGAGCGTGAACATGTCCGAGTCCGAGCGGATGCCCGGATAGCGGAACAGGTCCCAGGTGCCGCCGATCGCGTCGCGTCCCTCCAGGATCGCGAAGCTGCGCTCCGGGCATTCCCGTTGCAGGTAATGGGCCGCGGCGATGCCGGACAGCCCGGCGCCGACCACGACCACGTCGAAGTCCATGGCGTCCTAGATTTCCACCTTGCTGCCCAGCTCGACCACCGAGTTGCTGGGCAGGTTCAGGAAGTCGGCCGCCGCACTGGCGTTGTGGTGCATCTGCGCGAACAGCTTCTCGCGCCAGGGCGCCATGCCGCGGCCGATGGTGGGCACCACGACGTCGCGCGACAGGAAGTAGCTGGTGGTCATGGGCTCCAGGTCGCAGCCGTGGCCACGCACCTGCTCCAGCGCGCGCGGGATGTCGATGTCGTTCTTGAAGCCATAGTGCAGGGTCACCTGCCAGCAGTCGTGCCCCAGCGGCTCGATCTGCACGCGCTTGTCCAGGCCGATCCAGGGGACCTCATGGTTGCGCAGCGTGACGAACAGGTTGTGCTCGTGCAGGACCTTGTTGTGCTTCAGGTTGTGCAGCATCGCGTTCGGCACGGTGCCGGGCTCGGGCGTGAGGAACACCGCGGTGCCCAGCACCCGCGTGGGCGGGCTGACGAACACGGACTCCAGGAAGCTGCGCAGGTCGAAGGACTCGCTGCGCATCTTCTCGGTCAGGATGGTGCGGCCCTTCTTCCACGTCATCATGAGCGTGAAGATGCAGCCGCCGATCAGCAGCGGGAACCAGCCGCCCTGCACCAGCTTGAGCAGGTTGGAGGTGAAGAAGGCGAGGTCGATCACGAAGAACAGGCCGGTGGCGGTCACGCACAGCCACAGCGGATACTTCCAGCCGTAGCGGATGACGAAGAAGGTGAGCGTCGTGGTGATCAGCATGTCCAGCGTCACCGCGATGCCGTAGGCGGCGGCGAGGTTGCT
The DNA here is from genome assembly GCA_022844525.1 of Ramlibacter sp. Lineage (GTDB taxonomy): Bacteria > Pseudomonadota > Gammaproteobacteria > Burkholderiales > Burkholderiaceae_C > Ramlibacter. Next base: position 16,615 of record JALHLO010000051.1, on the reverse strand, counting down.
GGAAGAGCGGAACATGACCACCGCCACGACGATGGCGACGAACAGGCCCCAGTTCACCGCGGGAACGTAGATCTGGCCGGTGTCCTGCACGCTGGTGTGCTGCACGTTCAGCCGCGGCAGGTAGCCCAGCTGCACCACCTGCTTGGTCACGCTGAAGGCGCCGGTGATGAGCGCCTGGGAGGCGATCACCGTCGCCATGGTCGCCAGCGCCACCAGCGGCAGCAGCGCCCAGTCGGGCGCCATCATGTAGAAAGGGTTCTTCACGGCCTCCGGCCGCGCCAGCAGCAGCGCGCCCTGGCCGAAGTAGTTGAGCGTCAGCGCCGGCATCACCACGCTGAACCAGGCGAGGCGGATCGGCTTCTTGCCGAAGTGGCCGAGGTCGGCGTACAGCGCCTCCGCGCCGGTGACGCACAGCACGACCGCGCCGAGGATGACGAAGGTGGTGCCCGGCTGGCGCCACATGAACTGCAGGGCGTAGAAGGGATTGATCGCCTTCAGGATCTCGGGATGGTCGACGATGTGCGCGACCCCCAGCACCGCGATCGTGCCGAACCAGATCAGCGTGATGGGCCCGAAGAACTTGCCGATGCCCGCCGTTCCGCGCTTCTGCACGGCGAACAGGCACAGCAGGATGGCCAGCGTGAGGGGGATCACCCACTCGCTGAAGCGATGCGACACCACTTCCAGTCCCTCGACCGCCGACAGCACCGAGATCGCCGGCGTGATCACCCCGTCCCCATAGAACAGGGAGGTGCCGAAGATGCCGATGCCCAGCAGGACCTTGCGCAGCTGCGGCCTGTCCTTCACCGCCTGCGAGGCCAGGGCCAGCATCGCGATCAGCCCGCCCTCGCCGTTGTTGTCCGCGCGCAGCACGAGCACGACGTACTTGATCGAGACGATGACGGTCAGCGTCCAGAAGAAGATGGACAGCACGCCATAGACGTTCTGCGGCGTGAACGGCACGTGGCCGCCGCCGAACACTTCCTTGACGGCGTACAGGACGCTGGTCCCGATGTCGCCGTAGACGACACCGATGGCGCCGATGGTCAGCGCCGCGAGCGATGATTTCGAGTTCTGCACGAACGGCCCCGTCCCGGCGCGGGCTGCCGGTTAGGGTCTTGGCCTAAGGGACCGCTATTGTGCGCCGCCGCCGCTGCGCTGCCCGGCCTTGTTGCAGCGCAGCAACTGGGCTGCGTGCGATTAGTCGTAGGTCTCGGCTTCGGGGTCCGTGGCTTCCAGCTCGTAGCTGGCCGCCAGCATCGCCAGCCGGCCGATGACGCCATACATGTAGAAGCGGTTGGGCGCGCTGGCCCCCGGCTTCTGCCCCGGCTGAGGTAAGCGCGTACTCTCCGCGAAAGCAAGCGGCACGAAGGTCGAGCCCGGCGCGTTCAGGTTCTCGTCGGAACCGCGCTCGGCGTGGACGCGGTAGAAGCCGCCCACCACGTAGCGGTCCATCAGGTAGACCACCGGCTCGGCCACCGCCTCGTTGATGCGCTCGGCGGTCAGCACCCCTTCCTGGATGATGACGTCGGTGATGGCCTGGCCGGTCTTGCCCACGGGCGGCCGGTTCTTGGGCCGCTCGCGCAGCTGCTCCAGGTCCTTCACGTCGCGCACGGTCATGATGCCCATGCCGTGCGTGCCATGGTCGTCCTTGACGATCACGAAGGGCTTCTCGTTGATCCCGTATTCCTTGTACTTCTTGCGGATCTTGGTCAGCAGCGCATCGACATTGGTGCGCAGGCAGTCCATGCCCTCTTCCTTGAAGAAGTCGAGCTCGCCGCAGCGGTTGAACATCGGGTTGACCAGCCAGCTGTCGATGCCCAGCATCTTGCCGAAGCGCTTGGCGACTTCCTCGTAGCTCTGGAAGTGGCGGCTCTTGCGCCGCACCGACCAGCCCGCGTGCAGCGGCGGCAGCAGGTACTGCTCATGCAGGTCCTCCAGGATGCCGGGCGGGCCCGCGGTGAGGTCGTTGTTCAGCAGGATGGTGCAGGGGTCGAAGTTCTTCAGCCCGAGCCGGCGCTTGGTGCGCACCACCGGCTCCAGCGTCACGGTCTCGCCGCCGGGGAGTTCCACCGTGGTGGGCTTCTTGATGTCCGCGTCGATCGAGCCCACGCGCACGTTCAGGCCGGCCATGCGGAAGATCTTCTGCAGCTGGGCGATGTTGCTCAGGTAGAAGGTGTTCCTGCTGTTCTCCGGCACCACCAGCAGGTTCTTGGCTTCCGGGCAGATCTTCTCGATCGCCGCCATGGCCGCCTGCACCGCCAGCGGCAGCATCTCGGGCGTGAGGTTGTTCCAGCCCCCCGGGTAGAGGTTGGTGTCCACCGGCGCCAGCTTGAAGCCGGCGTTGCGGATGTCCACCGAGCAGTAGAAGGGCGGCGTGTGCTCCATCCACTCCAGGCGGAACCAGCGCTCCACCGCCGGCATGGACTCCAGGATGCGCTGCTCGAGCTCGTTGATCGGGCCGGTCAGGGCCGTGATGAGATGCGGAACCATCCGATCCTCTTGTTGTTGTCGTCGCGGCGGCTCAGGTCCGCACTTCGCCGTTGCCCAGCACGATCCACTTGAGCGAGGTCAGGCCCTCGATGCCGACCGGCCCGCGCGCGTGGAACTTGTCCGTGCTGATGCCGATCTCGGCGCCCAGGCCGTATTCGAAGCCGTCGGCGAAGCGCGTGCTGGCATTGACCATCACGCTGGCCGAGTCCACCTCGCGCAGGAAACGCTGCGCGTGCACGTGGTCGCGCGTGAGGATCGCGTCGGTATGGTGCGAGGAGTAGCGGTTGATGTGGGCGATGGCTTCGTCGATTCCCGCGACCACCTTCACGCTGATGATGGGCGCCAGGTATTCCTCGGACCAGTCCTGCTCGGTCGCGTCCTTCAGGTCGGCGCCCGGCACGGCCTGCAGGATCGCCCTGGCCTCGGGATCGCAGCGCATCTCGACGCCCTTGGCGGCGAAGATGGCGCCGATCCTGGGCAGGAAGTCCCGGGCCACGCCGCGCGCGACCAGCAGGCCCTCGCTGGCGTTGCAGGGGCTGTACTTCTGCGTCTTGGCGTTGTCGGTGACGGTGACCGCCATGTCGAGGTCGCAGGGATCGTCGACGTAGGTGTGGCAGTTGCCGTCCAGGTGCTTGATCACCGGCACCTTCGCGTCGCGCGAGATCCGCTCGATCAGCCCCTTGCCGCCGCGCGGGATGATCACGTCCACGTATTGCGGCATGGCGATCAGGTGGCCGACGGCTTCGCGGTCGGTGGTCTGCACCAGCTGCACGGCTTCGGCGGGCAGCCCGGCCTGCTTGAGCGCCTGCTGCACCAGCCGGGCCAGCGCCTTGTTCGATTCGATCGCTTCCGAGCCGCCGCGCAGGATGCAGGCGTTGCCGCTCTTGATCGACAGGCTGGCGGCCTCGATGGTGACGTTGGGACGGCTCTCGAAGACCATGCCGAAGACACCCAGCGGCACGCGCATCTGGCCCACGCGGATGCCGCTGGGCTGCTGCTTCATGCCGATCACCTCGCCGATGATGTCCGGCATGGTGGCGAGTTGCTCGCAGCCGACCGCCAGCGTCTCGATGATCTTCGGGGTGAGCTTCAGCCGGTCGACCATGGTCGCGGCCAGGCCGGCGGCGGTGGCGCGCGCTATGTCCCTGGCGTTGTCGGACTGGAGTGCCGGCACGTTGGCCCGCAGCAGCGCGGCCAGCGCGCGCAGGGCGTTGCTCTTCTCGGCCGCCGAGGCCGAGGCCATGCGCGCGGACGCCTCCCGGGCCTGCAGGCCCAGGGAATGCATCACTTCGGCGATGTTCAGAGCGTTCATCCCCGCATTATCCCCTCCCCCTTTGGGGGTGGGTTGGGGTGGGGGCACTCATGCCGTCACCCGGCCCGGGCGCTCCCACCCCGCCCTCCCGCGGAGGCAGAAGGAGCGACGGCCAGGCACAGGTCCATGGCGAGGCGGTGCAAGGCCTGCCAGCCGTCCGTGGGCCAGCCGGGCGCCTTCAGCCCCTTGACGATGCCGTCCACCACGTGGGCGCCGTGCAGCAGGTTCTCCAGCACGGTGGGCGTCAGCCGCGGCAGCACCCGCTCGAACAGCTTTTCCTTGACGCCCCAGACGCGCTGCTCGCGCAGCGCCATCGGCAGCGGGCGGCCGGCGGCCATCGCGTCCTTCACGCGCTTGAGCGCGCGAATGTCCTCGGCCAGCGTGTAGTGCACCAGCACCTCCGCCTCGCCCTCGGCCTGCAGTCCGTCCAGCATGCGCTGCACGCGCGCCGCCTGGCCGCCCAGCACCGCCTCGGAGAGCTTGAAGACGTCGTAGCGCGCCACGTTGAGCACCGCGCTTTCCACCTGCTCGAAGCGCAGTTCGCCCGCGGGATGCAGCAGCGCCAGCTTCTGGATCTCCTGGTGCGCCGCCAGCAGGTTGCCTTCCACCCGGTCGGCGAAGAACTGCAGGGTGCGCTGGCCTTCCTCGCCGGCCACCACCCGCTGGCCGTTGAGCGCCAGCCGCTGCGCGATCCATTGCGGCAGCGCGTTGCGCTCCACCGGCTGCACCTCGATCGCCACGCCGGCGCCTTCCAGCGCCGCGAACCACGCCGACTTCTTCGTCTGGAAGTCCAGCCGCGGCAGCAGCACCAGCGTGAGCGTGCTGTCGTTGCCGGCCGCACCCCCGGCGATCTGCTGCAGCGCGGCGCTGCCGTCCTTGCCCGGCTTGCCCGAAGGGACGCGGACCTCCAGGATCTGCTTGTCGGCGAACAGGCTGAGCGACCCGCCCGCGGCGAGCACCGCGCTCCAGTCGAAGTGGGCGCCGGCGACCGTGTGCACGGTGCGCTCGGTGTAGCCCTGCGAGCGGGCGGTGGCGCGGATGGCGTCGGCGGCCTCCTGCACCAGCAGGGGCTCGTCGCCGTGCAGGGTGTACAGGGGGCGCAGGGCGCGTTGCAGGTGCTGGGTCAGTTGGGCCGGCGCGAGCTGCATGGGGGCAGTTTAGCGGGGTATGGCGCGGACTCCGTCACGCCCGATCCAGCCCCAGCTCCCGGTGCTTCTCGACCACCACCCGGCGGAAGATCTCCACTGCCCGGTCCATCAGCTCGGTGGTGATCGTCAACGGCGGCGCGAAGCGGATCACCGTCTCATGCGTCTCCTTGGACAGCACGCCGGCCAGCGCCAGCCGCTCGACCAGGTCGCGCGCCGTGGTGCACGAGGGATCGATGTCCACGCCGATCCACAGCCCGCGGCCGCGCACGTCGCGGATCAGCGGCCGCACTTCGGCCTGCACTTCGCGCAGCCGGCGGAACAGGTACTCGCCTTTCTCGGCGCAGTGCTCCACCAGGCCCTCTTCCTCCAGCACCTTCAGGCCCTCCAGCGCCACCGCCGCCGCCAGCGCGTTGCCACCGAAGGTGGAGCCATGGCTGTTGGGGACGAACACCGACATCACCTTGTCGTCGGCGCAGAAGGCGCTGACCGGCAGCAGGCCGGCGCCCAGCGCCTTGCCCAGGATCAGCGCATCCGGACGGATGCCCTCGTGCTGGAAGGCGAACCATCTTCCGGTGCGGCCCAGCCCCGCCTGCACCTCGTCGTCGATCAGCAGGATGTTGTTCTGCGTGCACCACTCGCGCAGCGCCTGGAAGAAGCCGGGCGGCGGGACCAGCACGCCGGCCTCGCCCTGGATCGGCTCGATCAGCACGGCGCAGGTGTTCGCGCTCGTCGCGGCCTTGACGCTCTCGATGTCGCCGTAGTCGAAGTGGTCGAAGCCGCCGTCGAAGGGCCCGAAGCCGGCGCGGTAGTCCTGCTCGCTGGAAAAACCGATGATGGTGGTGGTGCGGCCGTGGAAGTTGCCGCGCGCCACCAGGATGCGCTGCTGGCCGTCGGGAATGCCCTTGACGCGGTGGCCCCAGCGGCGCGCGCACTTGATCGCCGTCTCCACCGCCTCGGCGCCGGTGTTCATGGGCAGGGCGCGTTCGAAGCCGGTGAGCTGGCTCAGTTTCTCCAGCAGGGCGCCGAGCGTGGTGCTGTAGTAGGCGCGGGACATCACCGCCACCTGCTCCAGCTGCCGGCGGGCCGCGGCGACGATGCGCGGGTGCAGGTGGCCATGGCTGACCGAGGAGTAGGCGCTCATCATGTCGATGTACTCCTTGCCCTCCACGTCCCAGACCAGGCAGTCCTTCGCGTGGTCCACCACCACCGGCACGGGCGCGTAGTTCCGCGCACCGTAGCGGGCCTCCTTGGCGATCAAGGCCTGCGTGGCGGAGGTTCCGGTGGCATCCATGCGACAGCTCCCGTACTTGTGCTGAAGATGGGGCCGCGGCACGAAGTGCGCAAGCCCCCCGCCGCGGCGGCGGTACGGAAGGTTCCCATCGCAGGACCGGCGGAGCTGTAGGACGCCCTGCCTGAGCCGTGCAGGCAACGCGGCGGCGGCCTGCTGCGCCGCGTCTTACACGCTGCGCAGGGCGGCCAGCCGGCGCATGAGCTGCTGCACGAGGTCCGCCTGCATGTCGCGATAGAGCAGCGATTCCTCGGCTTCCTTGGCCAGCACGGCGCCTTCGTTGAAGCTGATGTCGCGCTGCTGCAGCAGCTCGGTCTCCGGGATCAGCTCGCGCCCCTGCGGCGTGCGCACGCGAAAGCGGATGCGCAGGCGCAGCTGGAACTCGCGCACCTGGCCGCTCGCGTTCAGGCCGACCACCACCTTTTCACGCAGTTCCTGCGGCAGGTCGAACACGACCTGGCCGGTCCGCGCGGCAACGGGCGCCGACGCGGACGCGGCAGGCGCCGGCACGGACGCCGGGGCCACCACCTCCACCCGGCCGTTGGCGGCCAGCGAGCGCCGCAGTTCCGCGGCCAGCGGGGAGCTCGCGGGCGCGTTGAGCACGATGGAATCGAAGGCGAAGTCGGGCGCCTGCCGCAGCTGGAAGCCGCAGCCGGCGAGCAGGGTCGCGCCGCCGGCGGCGAGGAGGGCACGGCGCTTCATAGGACGACGTTCACCAGGCGCCCCGGCACGATGATGACCTTCTTGGCCGCGGCGCCATCGGCGAACTTCTGGAAGGCCTCGCTGGCCAGCGCAATCTTCTCGATCTGCGCCTTGCCGGCCGTCGCCGGCACCAGGATGGAGCCGCGCAGCTTGCCGTTGACCTGCAGCATGAGTTCGACCTCGTCCTGCTTCAGCGCGGACTCGTCGACCTGCGGCCAGGGCGCGTCGAGCAGGTCGCCGTGCGCCTTGCCGTAGCCGAGTTCCTGCCACAGCGCGTGCGCCACGTGCGGTGTGGCCGGGTAGAGCACGCGCAGCAGGATGCCGAAGCCCTCGCGCAGCGCGGCGTCCGCGCCCGGCTCGCCGGCGGCCTTGAAGTCCTCCAGCGCGTTGAGCATCTTCATCGCGCCGGAGACGACCGTGTTGTACTGCATGCGCTGGTAGTCGTAGTCGACCTGGCGCAGCACGGTGTGGATCTCGCGGCGCAGGGCCTGCGGCTGCTTGCCGTAGGAAGCGGCGGGCGCGGCGCTCGCCGTCGACAGCTTGTGGCCGAAATTCCAGACGCGCCGCAGGAAGCGGTAGCTGCCTTCCAGCGCGGCGTCGTTCCACTCCAGCGTGGCCTCCGGCGGCGCCGTGAACATGGTGTACAGGCGGGCGGTGTCGGCGCCGTACTTCTCGATCAGGTCCTGCGGGTCCACGCCGTTGTTCTTGGACTTGGACATCGTGGTCCAGCCCTCGTAGGTCACCGGCTGGCCGTCGGCCTTCGCGGTGGCGGAGATCACCCTGGCGTGCTCGTCGCGCACGATGTCCAGGTCGTGCGCCCAGAAGTACTGCTTGCCGGTGGTGGTGCGCGAGAAGGCCTCGTTGAGCACCATGCCCTGCGTCAGCAGCTTGGTGAACGGCTCGTCGATCTTCACCAGCCCCAGGTCGCGCATCACTTTGGTCCAGAAGCGCGCGTACAGCAGGTGCAGGATGGCGTGCTCGATGCCGCCGATGTACTGGTCCATCGGCATCCAGTACTGCGTGCCCTCGCCGACCATCGCCCGGTCGTTCTTCGGGTCGCAATAGCGCATGAAGTACCAGGACGAATCCACGAAGGTGTCCATGGTGTCGGTCTCGCGCCGCGCCGGCTTGCCGCACACCGGGCAATGGCAGGCCAGGAAGTCCTCGCGCCTGTTCAGCGGGTTGCCGCTGCCGTCCGGCACGCAGTCCTGCGGCAGCACCACCGGCAGGTCCTGCTCGGGGACCGGCACCGCGCCGTGCACGTCGCAGTGGATGATCGGGATCGGCGTGCCCCAGTAGCGCTGGCGGCTGACGCCCCAGTCGCGCAGCCGCCAGGTGGTCTTCTTCTCGCCCAGGCCCTTCTGCTCGAGGTGGTGGGTCACCGCCCTGACCGCTTCCTGGCAGGTGAAGCCGCTGAAGATGTCGGAATTGATGGTGATGCCGTTTTCCTTGTCGGCGTACCAGTCGTGCCAGTGCTTGTAGTCGTATTCCTTGCCGTCGATGTGCACCACCTGGATGATCTCCAGCCCGTACTTCAGCGCGAACGCGAAGTCGCGCTCGTCGTGGCCCGGCACGCCCATGACGGCCCCGTCGCCGTAGCCCATGAGCACGTAGTTGCCGACCCACACGTCGATCTTCTCGCCGGACAGGGGATGCGTCACCTGCAGCCCGGTGGGCATGCCTTCCTTTTCCCGCAGCGCGAGTTCGGCCTCGGTGGTGCCGCCCTTCTTGCAGTCCTCGATGAACCGCGCCAGCTTCGGGTTCCGCCTGGCCGCATGCTGCGCGAGCGGATGCTCGGGCGCCACCGCGCAGAAGGTCACGCCCATGATGGTGTCGGCGCGCGTCGTGAACACGTACATGCGGCCGTCGTCGATCAGCTTGCCGTCATCGCCGCGGATGTCGTGCGTGAAGGCGAAGCGCACGCCCTCGCTGCGGCCGATCCAGTTCTCCTGCATCAGCTTCACGCGCTCCGGCCAGCCGGGCAGCTTGTGCTGCACGTGCTCCAGCAGTTCCTCGGCGTAGTCCGTGATCTTCAGGTAGTAGCCGGGGATCTCGCGCTTTTCCACCACCGCGCCGGTGCGCCAGCCCTTGCCGTCGATCACCTGCTCGTTGGCCAGCACCGTCTGGTCCACCGGGTCCCAGTTCACCACCTGGGTCTTGCGGTAGGCGATGCCCTTTTCCAGCATCTTCAGGAACAGCCACTGGTTCCACTTGTAGTAGCTCGGATCGCAGGTGGCGATCTCGCGCGACCAGTCGATCGCCAGGCCCATGGCCTGCATCTGGCCCTTCATGTACGCGATGTTCTCGTACGTCCACCTGGCCGGCGGCACGCCGTTCTTGAGCGCCGCGTTCTCCGCCGGCAGGCCGAAGGCGTCCCAGCCCATCGGCATGAGGACGTTGTAGCCCTTCATGCGCAGGTGGCGGGTCAGCATGTCGTTGATCGTGTAGTTGCGCACGTGGCCCATGTGGAGCTTGCCCGAGGGGTAGGGCAGCATGGAGCATGCGTAGAACTTCTTGCGGCCCGCGTCCTCGGTCACGCGATAGGCGTCGCGCGCGGTCCAGTCGGCCTGGGCGGCCTGTTCCACCGCCAGGTGGTTGTACTTGTCTTCCATGAGGGGGATTGTAGGGAGCCCCCGGGCCCCTACTTCGACGGCTCCGCGACGAACCCTATGCGCGACAGGCCCGCCTGGTGCGCCAGCCCCATGACCTCCACCACCTTGCCATAGGGCACCGCCTGGTCGGCGCGCAGCTGGATTTCGGTGTCCGGGTTCTGCCGGGCGGTGGCGGCGAGCTGCTCCGCCAGCTGCGGGCCCGCCATCGGCTTGTCGTTCAGGAAGACCTGCCCCGACTTGTCCAGCACCAGCACGACGAAGCGCGGCGCGTCGCCCGGCTGGGTGCCTTCGGCCTTGGGCAGGTCCAGCCGGATCGAGCTGGCCAGCAGCGGCGCGGTGATGATGAAGATGACGACCAGCACCAGCATCACGTCCACCAGCGGCGTGACGTTGATCTCGCTCATCGGCGGGTCGCCCTGCGTGCGCTCGAGCCGGCCGAAAGCCATGTCAGTGCGCCGGGGCGGCCGGCACCGTGCCGTGCGTCAGCAGCTCGCGCAGGTCGCGCGCGAAGCCTTCCAGGTCGGCCTCGATGCGGTGGATCAGGCGGCCGAAGACGTTGTAGCCCAGCACCGCCGGGATGGCGACCGCCAGGCCGGCGGCCGTCATGATCAGCGCCTCGCCGACCGGCCCCGAGACCTTGTCGATCGTGATCTGGCCGGCATTGGCGATGCCGGTGAGCGCGTGGTAGATGCCCCAGACCGTGCCCAGCAGGCCCACGAAGGGCGCGGTGGACCCCACGGTGGCCAGCAGCACCTGGCCGAACTGCAGCTTGTCCAGCACCCGGTGCAGCGCGTCGCGCAGCACCCGCGTGAGCTGCTGCGACTTGTCGCCGGCGGCGGCCAGCGAACCCGGCGCCTGCAGCTCGGTGGCCGCGATCAGGGGCAGCACCAGCGCTTCCCGGTCGAAGGCCGCCACCTTCTGCCGCGCCTCGGCCACCGAGGGCGACTGCCAGAACGCGGCCGTGCTGCGCGCGACGTCGGAGCCGGCCCGCTGGAGCAGCCAGGCCTTCCACAGGATGACGACCCAGCTCGAAACCGACATCGCCAGCAGCAGGATCGCCACCACCTGCGTGACCGCGTCGCCCTGGCGGAACAGGTACATGAAGCTCATGCCGCCCTCAGCCCCAGCACGTCGAACATGTCGAACAGCCCCTTGTCCTGGCCGGCGAGGAAGCGCACCGCGCGCAGGCTGCCCTGCGCGTAGGTCGCGCGGCTGGCCGACTTGTGGGTGATCTCGATGCGCTCGCCGGTGCCGGCGAACAGCACCGTGTGGTCGCCGACGATGTCGCCGCCGCGGATGGCGGAAAAGCCGATGGTCGACGGGTCGCGTTCGCCGGTGACGCCCTCGCGCGCGTACACCGCGCACTGCTTCAGGTCGCGGCCGAGCGCCTGGGCGATCACCTCGCCCATCTTGAGCGCGGTGCCGGAGGGCGCGTCCACCTTGTGGCGGTGGTGCGCCTCGATGATCTCGATGTCGTAGCCGCTGGCCAGCGCCGTGGCCGCCATCTCCAGCAGCTTCAGGGTCACGTTGACGCCCACGCTCATGTTCGGCGCCATCACGATGGCGATGTCGCGCGCCGCGTCGGCGATCTGCGCCTTCTGCGCGTCGCTGAAGCCGGTGGTGCCGATCACCATCTTCACGCCGCGTTCGCGGCAGGCCTTCAGGTGCGCGAGCGTGCCTTCGGGCCGGGTGAAGTCGATCAGCACCTGCGCATGCTGCAGGCCCACCGCCAGGTCGGCGGTGACCGGCACGCCGCTGGCATGGCCCAGGAAGGCCGCCGCGTCGTTGCCGATGGTGGGGCTGGAGGGAAGGTCCAGCGCGCCGGCGAGGCGGCAGTCGCCGCACTCGCGGATCGCTTCGATCAGCATGTGGCCCATGCGGCCGGAAGCGCCGGCGACGGCGACGGCGACCTGGTCCTGGGTGCTGCCGGCCGGCGGGCGCTGCACGGCGCCGGCCACGGCCACTTTCTTCAGTGCCTGCGTGCCCTTGCTCATGCGGGCCTCAGCGCGGGGCCGACTCGAGCGGCGGGTAGTTGGCGGGCGCGGCCGGTGCCGGCGCGGGCTGGGCGGGCGCCGGCTGCGAGCGCGGGAAGGCGCGCAACTCCGCTTCGGTCGCCTCCAGGCGCGGCACCTTGCCGACGCGGCGCTTGTCCAGCGTGGCCACGAATTCGGACTCGCTGGGCATGGTGTCGCCCTCGGCGCGGTCCATCGCGTCGCCGCTGAAGTGGATGGTCAGCCGGCGCTGCTGCGGGGCCACGCCCTGGCGTTTGAGGGTGAACACGTAGTCCCAGCGGTCGCCATGGAACAGGCTGGTCACCAGCGGCGTGCCGAGGATCTGGCGCACCTGCTCGCGGCTCATGCCCTTCTGCAGGGCCTCGACCTGTTCGCGCGAGATGAAATTGCCCTGGACGACTTCCACCTGGTAGGGCGTCAGGGCGGTGGCGATGCGGCGGCCGGCGCCATCCATCGAGCCGCAGCCCGCGAGGAGGATGACGGCGGCGGCGGCAGCCAGGACGAGGCGCGTCTGGCGCAGGGGCTTGGCGGGCATGTGGGGGGCAGGCGATATGATCGGGGTCATTGTAGCGGCAGCACTCATGGCCAACATCGACGAACTCAAGAGCACGGGACTCAAGGCCACGCTGCCCCGCCTGAAGATCCTGGACGTCTTCCACAAGGGCTCGCAGCGCCACATGACGGCGGAAGACGTGTTCCGCGTCCTCCTCGAGGACCGCTCGGACATCGGCCTGGCGACCGTGTACCGCGTGCTCACGCAGTTCGAGCAGGCCGGCATCCTGAGCCGCAGCCACTTCGAGAGCGGCAAGGCGGTGTACGAACTCAACGAAGGCCAGCACCACGACCACCTCGTGTGCCTCGACTGCGGCCGGGTCGAGGAGTTCTACGACGCGGAAATCGAGAAGCGGCAGAACGACGTGGCCAAGCTCAAGGGCTTCGAGATCGCCGACCATGCGCTGAGCCTGTACGCGCACTGCACGAAGCCGAACTGCCCGAACAAGGGGAAGGTCGAGCGTTGAAGCGTTGAGCGGGCGGCGTTGAGCGGAATTCACGCCCAACGTCGAACGCCGCACGCTCAACCGCCTTTTTCCATCGCCCGGCGGTGCCGCTCGACGAACTCCTGGTAGGTGTCCACCCCGCGCAGCTGCAGGATCGTGTTGCGCACGGCCGCCTCCACCAGCACGGCCATGTTGCGGCCGGCCACGACCGGAATCACCGCCTTGCGCACCGGCACGCCCAGCACGTCCTGGGTGAGCGGCTCATAGGGCAGCCGTTCGTATTCGCGCTCCATGGTCTCGCGGCGCACCAGGTGCACGATCAGCCGCAGCCGCATCTTCCGCCGCACGGCGGTCTCGCCGAAGATCGCGCGGATGTCCAGCAGGCCGATGCCGCGCACCTCCAGCAGGTTCTGCAGCAGCTCGGGGCAACGACCCTCGATCGTGGTCTGATTGACGCGGTACAGGTCCACCGCGTCGTCGGCCACCAGGCCGCTGCTGCGGGTGATCAGCTCCAGCCCCAGTTCGCTCTTGCCCAGGCCCGACTCGCCGGTGATCAGCACGCCCAGGCCCAGGATGTCCATGAACACGCCGTGCATCGAGGTGCGCTCGGCGAAGTGCTTGGACAGGTAGGCGCGCAGCACGTCGATCACGAAGGCCGAGGGCTCGTGCGTGGCGAACATCGGGATCTGTGCGCGCTCGCACATGGACAGCAGCGCGTCGGGCGCCTGCTGGCCGTCGGTCAGCACCAGCACCGGCGGCTCCAGCGTCACGATGCGGGCGATCCGCCGGGCGCAGTCTTCCTGGGTGGCGTTGGTCAGGTAGGCGACCTCGCGCTCGCCCAGGATCTGCACCCGGTAGGGATGGATGTAGTTCAGGTAGCCGACCAGGTCCGCGCCGGAGCGGGCAGCCCGCACGGCCACCTCGTCGAAGCGCCGTTCGGACGCACCGAGCCCGGCCACCCACTCCCACTTGAGCGTGGCACGGTGGTCTTCGAACAGGACGTCGGCGCTGACGACGGTGGGCTTCAAGCGCGGGGGTGTCCTTCTAGGGCGAGGGCTGGGCGGATTGCCAGGTGGCGATCAGCTGGTGCAGCTGGCCGGCGTGGGTGCTGCCCTTCATCTTTTCCCGCAGCGGGGCGTCGCTCAGCAGCTCGGCGATCTCGGACAGGATCTCCAGGTGCTTCTGGGTCGCCGCCTCGGGCACCAGCAGGAAGATCAGCAGGTTGACCGGCTGTTCGTCCGGGGCGTCGAAGCCGATCGGGTGGGCCAGCTGGAACAGCGCCGCCATCGGCGCCTTCAGGCCCTTGATGCGGCCATGGGGGATGGCCACGCCGTGGCCGAGGCCGGTGGAGCCCAGGCGCTCGCGGGCGAAGAGGCTGTCGGTGATCAGGGCGCGCGAGAGGCCGTGGAGGTTCTCGAACAGCAGCCCGGCCTCCTCGAAAGCCCGCTTCTTGCTCGTGGCGTCGACTCCGACCAGGACCTGGGCGGGCGGCAGGATGGACGCAAGGCGGTTCATGATAGCTGGGGCGGATTATGCACAGATGACAGTGCACCGCACCAAAACGGCCGTGCAGGCCCCGCGGAAGACAGCCGGAAGGAAGAAAGGCCCCTTCCGGGGCCTTTTACCGCTGCTTCACATCACGCGCTTGGGCGCTTCGTGATGGTGGTCCTGCATGCGGGTCTTGTGCTTGCCGACCTGCCGGTCGAGCTTGTCGACCAGTTCGTCCAGCGCCGCGTACAGGTCGTGATGGGCGCTCTCGGCGAACATGTCGCCGCCCTTCACGTGGATCTTGCATTCGGCGCGCTGCCTTCGTTCCTTCTCCTTCTGCTTCTCGACGGTGAGTAGTACCTTGATGTCCACGACCTGGTCAAAGTGGCGGGTGATGCGATCGAGCTTGGTGGTCACGTAATTGCGCAGAGCCGGGGTTACTTCGAGATGGTGACCGCTGATCGTCAGGTTCATGGAGCCTCCTGTTGCACTCGGGTTGAGGTGGCGCCTTTCGGCGCGGGGAAGGAACGCTGGAATGGATCTGGAGATGTGCGATTCACTATGCGCCCGGCCCCCGCAAAAGTCCATTGATTTCCCTCAAGGCCGAGGCGCGAATTCGCGGGCATGGTGACAGCGAAAACGGGCCAAAGCAAAGCGGCCCCCAAGGGGCCGCTGCAAGCGCGAAAGGCGGCCACTCGGGCCGCCTTCGCGGGGGTCAGGGAATGCGGATCAGCGCAGGCGCCAGAGCGCCGCGGCGTCCAGGCGGTTCCAGCCGGAGACCGCCTTCGGGTGCGCCTGGGCGCCGGGGCGCTCCAGGTTGGCGTGCTCGACGCGCTCGGCCTGCGGCTTGTCGCGGGGCGTGTCGTTGAAGCGGTTGGTGGACTTGGGTTCCTTGTACATGATCTCTCTCCGTTGCGCTCTCAGCTACCGCTTTCGCTGCCGGGGGTGCGCTTGGTTTCCTGGGGAGCCGCGGCACGTTCACCGTGCCGGCTGATGAACGGCCAGGCGTGGCCGCTGCGGGGACGGCGGCCGGCCAGGGTGTTGTCCTTGGCTTCGGCCGCGGCGGGACGCCAGTTCGAGCGGCTGGCGTTCGGGTCGGTCGCTAGCTGGATCATCTCTCGGCTCCTTGCAGGTACTGCCGGACCTCGGTCCGGGGCGATGGGCTCAATGTAGGGTGGGCTCCTGAGCCGTGGTGTCGGACGTTCTGGCCCAGCCGTGTAGGATTTGTCCTGCGGACGGCTCTGCAGTAGCGGGCCCTTGCCGGCTCATCGTGGACACCCCTCTTGACAGGCGCGTGACAGCCGCCTGCCGGGCATAATCGCCCATCCCTTTTACGGAGATGCCTCCCTTGGAAACCTACCCCAGTCGGTAGCTTTCAACGCCCGTGCCCGGCGCGTTGGAAGCCCCCCCAGCCGCCGCACAAGCCAACACCAACGCACGGGACGGAGCCATGCTCAACATCTTCACGCTCGCCAACGGGCGGCTGTTCCAGGAGGAGATCGAATCCCTGGAAGAGCTCTCGCGCTTCCAGCCGGTCTGGGTCGACCTGGAAGCTCCCACGCCGGAAGAAAAGCGCTGGGTCAAGCAGTACTACGGCCTGTCCATCCCGGAAGACGCGATGGACGAGGACATCGAGGAGTCCGCCCGCTTCTATGAAGAGGGCAACGGCGACCTCCACATCCGCAGCGACTTCCTGGTCGCCGGCGGGGAGGAGACGAGGACGGTCCGGGTGGCCTTCATCCTCAACCTCACGAACACCGCGCTGAAGAGCCACGGCGTGCTGTTTTCCATCCACGACGAGGACGTGCCGGTGTTCCGGCTGCTGCGGCTGCGCGCGCGCCGGGCCCCCGGCCTGATCGCGGACGCGAAGGAAGTGCTGCTCAAGCTCTTCGACGCCGACGCCGAATATTCCGCCGACACCCTGGAAGGCATCTACGACGAGCTGGAGAAGGTCAGCAAGCAGGTGCTGTCCGGCGAGGTCACGGACACGCTGGCCGGCGAGGCGCTGGAAGCCATCGCCCGGCAGGAGGACCTGAACGGGCGCATCCGCCGCAACGTGATGGACACCCGCCGCGCGGTGAGCTTCATGATGCGCAGCCGCATGCTGACGGCCGAACAGTTCGAGGAGGCGCGGCAGATCCTGCGCGACATCGAGTCCCTGGACAACCACACGGCCTTCCTGTTCGACAAGATCAACTTCCTGATGGACGCCACCGTCGGCTTCATCAACATCAACCAGAACAAGATCATCAAGATCTTCTCGGTGGCCAGCGTCGCCCTGCTGCCGCCCACGCTGGTGGCCAGCCTGTACGGCATGAACCTGCAGTTCCCCGAGGTGGAAGCGTTCGGCCGGGCCGCCTACCCGTACGTGCTGGTGCTGATGGCCGCCAGCGCGCTGGTGCCGATGTGGTACTTCCGCAAGCGCGGCTGGCTGCGCTGAGCCGGCCGCCTACCCCGCGCGCGGCACCCTCCAGGCACTGAGCACGCCCAGCAGGCACAAGGCGAGCGCGGCGCAGGCCCCGCTCGGCCAGTCCAGCGCCCACGACAGTCCCATGCCGGCCA
>JALHLO010000050.1 GCA_022844525.1 Ramlibacter sp. | reverse complement strand
CGCGCTCAGGTCGGGCGGCGCGCCCGGGATGGTCTGCAGGCGCGTGCCCTTGGCCAGCGCGCCGTCGGCGCGGCTGCGCAGCAGCGCGCGCGTGTAGGGATGCCGGGGCTCCCGCAGCAGCGTCGCCGTCGGGCCCTCCTCGACGATGCGTCCCGCGTACATCACGGCAATGCGGTCGGCGACCTCCACCGCCGCGCCGATGTCGTGCGTGACGAAGACGACCGAGAGTCCCAGTTCGCGCTGCAGCTCGCGCAGCAGCAGCAGGATCTGGATCTGCACCGTCGCATCGAGGGCGGTGGTCGGCTCGTCGGCCAGCAGCAGCTGCGGGCCGCAGGCCAGCGCCAGGGCGATCATCGCCCGCTGCCGCATGCCGCCGGACAGTTCGTGCGGATAGGCATGCAGCCGCCGCTCCGGGCTGGGGATGCGCACGCGCTCGAACAGCTGCAGGGCCCGGGCGCGGGCCTGCGCGTCACTCACCGGCTCGTGCCGTCGGATCGCCTCGACGATCTGCGCGCCGACGGTGTAGACCGGGTCCATGGCCAGCAGCGGCTCCTGGAAGATCATCGAGGCGACCTTGCCGCGGAAGTCCGCCAGCGCCGCCGGGGCGAGCGTCAGCACGTCGTGCGCGCCGACGCGGATGCTGCCTTCGATGCGCGTGTGTTTCGGCGGATGCAGGCGCAGCATGCTGCGCAGCGTGACGCTCTTGCCGGAGCCGGACTCGCCGATCAGCGCCACCACCTCCCCGCGCCGCACCTGCAGGTCCACCCCGTTGACCGCCTGCACCACCTTGCGGCCGCCGGTGAAGGCCACCCGCAGGTCCCGGATGTCGACGAACGCCTGCGTCATGCGGCCTCCTTCAGCGCCGGCGCCGCTTCCGTGTGCCCGCTGCCGGGCACATGGATCCAGCAGGAGACGGCCTGCCCCGCGTCCACCAGTCCCAGCGAGGGCGCGCGCTGCGCGCACACACCTTGCGCGTGGGCGCAGCGCGTGTGGAAGCGGCAGCCGGAAGGCGGGTTGATCGGATTGGGCGGATCGCCCGCCAGCGGCGGCTGCTCGGTGCGCCGGTCCGGGTCCATGGTGGGGATCGACGACAGCAGCGCGCGCGTGTACGGGTGGGCGGGATGCCTGAACAGCGTCTCGCTGCGGCCGATCTCCGCCACCTCGCCCAGGTACATCACCATCACGCGGTCGCTCATGTAGCGCACCACGTTCAGGTCGTGGCTGATGAAGAGGTAGGTCAGGCCGAACTCCTGCTTCAGGTCCAGCAGCAGGTTCAGCACCTGCGCTTCCACCGACTTGTCCAGCGCCGACACCGCCTCGTCCAGGATCACCAGCCGCGGCTGCAGGGCGAGCGCGCGCGCGATGTTCACGCGCTGGCGCTGGCCGCCGGAAAGCTCGTGCGGGTAGCGCTCGGCGAAGCGCCGCGGCTCCAGTCCCACGCGCGCCAGCAGGTCGCGCGCCCGCGCCACCGCTTCCTTGCGTGGCACGCCGTGCACCTGCGGCGCGAAGGCGATCGAGTCCTCCATCGTGAGGCGCGGGTTGAGCGAGGCATAGCTGTCCTGGAACACCATCTGCGTCTGCCGGCGGAATTCCTTCAGCGGCAGCTGGCTGCCGCCGACGGTGCGGCCGTCGAACACGATCTCGCCTTTGTTCGGTTCGATCAGGTGCATCAGCAGCCGCGCGGTGGTGGACTTGCCGCAGCCGGACTCGCCGACCACGCCCAGCGTCTCGCCCTTGCGCACGTCGAAGGAAATGCCGTCGACGGCGCGGACCACGCCGCCGCCGCGCCCCAGCACGTCCTTCTTCAGGGGAAAGTGCTTGACCAGCCCCTTGACCGTCAGCAGCGGCTGTGCCGGCCCCCCCACGTCGTCGTTCGTCATTCCTTGATTTCCATGGCGGAGCGCAGCCCGTCGGCCAGCAGGTTGAAGGCAACCGAGGTCATGAAGATCATCGCGCCCGGCAGCGCGGCGATCCAGGGCTGCACGTAGATCGCCGTGCGCAGCGTGTTGAGCATCAGGCCCCATTCCGGCTCCGGCGGCTTGACACCCAGGCCCAGGAAGCTCAGGCCCGAGGCCAGGATCATCGACACGGCGATCAGGCTGGTGGCGTAGACGAAGATCGGCCCCAGCACGTTGCCCAGCACGTGCACCCGCACGATGGTGAAAGGCCCCGCCCCCGAGGCGCGCGCCGCGTCCACGAAGTCGCGGTTGCGGATCTGCGTGGTCACGCTCTCGGCCACCCGCGCGATCGGCGGGATGAAGACCACGGTCAGCGAGATCAGCGAGTTGGTCATGCCCGCGCCCAGCGTGCCGGAGAGCGCGATCGCCAGCAGCACCGACGGAAAGGCGTAGAACACGTCGACGGTGCGCATGATCACGTTGTTCGTGCGGCCGCCGGCATAGCCCGCGGTGATGCCGATCAGCGAGCCGATCAGGAAGGCGAAGATCACCGGCGTGATCCCCATGAAGAGCGACAGCCGCGCCCCCACCATCAGCCGCGACAGCATGTCGCGCCCGAGTTCGTCGGTGCCCAGCGGGTAGCCGGCGGTGCCTACCGGTTTCAGCCGGTTCAGCATCGAGGAGGCGTACGGGTCGGCCGGCACCAGCAGCGGCGCGAACACTGCCATCAGCAGCAGCAGCACGATGACGACGGCCGCGCCCAGCGCCACGCGGTCGCGCGCGAAGCGGCGCAGCACGGTCTGCCAGTAGCCGGGCGATCGCTCGAAGGCGGCGGGCGCCAGTTCGACCGGCGGTTCGACGGTGGCTTGCAGCATGGATGGGCTCTCAGGCGCGCGCGATGCGCGGATCCAGCAGCGTCTGCACGACGTCCACCAGCAGGTTCAACACGACGAAGAACATGGCCAGCACCAGGATGGTCCCCTGCAGCAGCGGCAGGTCGCGCTGGAAGATGGCGGAGTTCAGCAGGAAGCCGGTGCCCGGCCAGGAGAACACGGTCTCGATCAGGATCGAGCCGCCCAGCAGGTAGCCCAGTTGCAGGCCCATCACCGCCAGTGCCGTGGGCGCCGCGTTCTTCACCACGTGCAGGAAGATGCCGACGTCGGTCAGGCCCTTGGCCCGCAGGCCGACGATGAACTCCTGCGCCAGGATCTCGGCCACCAGCGCGCGCACCGTGCGGGCGATGATGCCCATGGGGATCACGCTCATGGTCACCGCCGGCAGCACCATGTGGCGCACGTGCTCCCAGTCCCAGGCCCAGTCGGTGGAACCCGCGCCGCCCGGCGGCATCCAGTTCAGGAGCACCGAAAACACGATCACCAGCACCATGCCCAGCCAGTAGTGCGGAACGCTCACGCCCAGCACCGAGGTCAGCGACGCCGCCTTGTCCACCCACGAGTTGCGGAAGTAGCCGGCGACGAAGCCGAACAGGCTGCCCAGGATGAAGCCGATCAGCGTGGCCAGCACCGCCAGGCGCAGGGTGTTGCCGACCGCGCGCATCACTTCGTCGGCCACCGGCCGCCCCGACGCGATCGACATGCCCAGGTCGCCCTGCAGCGCGCGCCAGACCCAGGTGCCGAACTGCTCCGGGTAGGAACGGTTGAAGCCGTAGATCTCGCGCAGGCGCTCCTGCAGTTCCACGGAAGCGTCCGGCGGCAGCACCGACACCAGGGGGTCGCCCGGCGCCAGGTGCACGAGGGTGAAGCACACCAGCGCCACGCCCACCATGATGGGGAGCGTGTACAGCAGGCGGCGCAGCAGGAACCCGGTCATGCGCGCGCGTCCCTGGGCATCAGTCCATCGTCATGGTGGCCAGGTCGATGAACCAGCTGCGCGGCTGCACGACGTTCTTGACCTTCGGGCTGATCGCGCGCGGGCCCACGTCGTGGGCGATCCAGACGAAGGCCGCGTCCTCCACGATCCGGGCGTGCAGCCTGGCCAGCGCCGCGTCGCGCGCCTTGTCGTCGAAGGAGGTCCGGGCCTCGGCGATCAGCTTGTCGATCTCCGCGTTGCCGTAGTAGCCCCAGTTGTTGCTCACCGGCGGGAAGGCCTTGGTGCTGGAGAAGCGCACCATGGCGAAGAAGGGGTCCATGGCCGCGAAGCTGACGTTGATCGCGTTGGCGCCGTTGGCCGACGGGTCCTTGGCGCCCTTGCGCCAGTTGGTGAACAGCGTGTTCCACTCGATCACGTCGAACTGCACGTCGAAGTAGCAGCCCTTGAGCGACTGCTGCGCGAACTCGTTCATCGGCAGCGGCTGCATCTGGCCGGAGCCGCTGGCGGAGATCTGCACCTTCACCTTCAGCGGCCTGGAAGCGCTGTAGCCGGCCTCGGACATCAGCTTCTTCGCCGCCTCCGGGTCGTACTTGATGTCGAACTTCGGGTTGCCCCACCAGGGGTGGCCGGGAGGCACCGTGCCCTTGGGCACGGCCATCATGCCGCCCAGCAGCTTGAGCATGCCGGTGCGGTCGACGCACAGGTTGGCGGCCTGGCGCACGCGCTTGTCGAGCCAGGGCGAGCCTTCGGCGAAGGACAGTTGCCAGGGCCACACGTGCGGCTGCTGGTTGAAGTAGGTCTTGAAGCCGCGCGCCTGGATCGGCGCCATGGCATCCGGTGCCGGCGCCTCGATCCAGTCCACCTGCCCCGACAGCAGCGCCGCGGTGCGCGCGTTGGCTTCCGGCATCGGCAGCATCACCACGCGGTCGATCTTGGGCGTGCGCTTCGGGTCCCAGTAGGCCTTGTTGGCCACCACTTCGAGGCGCTCGCGCGGCACGAAGCGCACCATCTTGAACGGGCCGGTGCCGGAGGCGTCGGCGGCGAAGGCATTCCAGGCGGCCTTGGCCTTGTCGGCCGGCGCGCCGGCGGCGGCGTCGTACTTCTTCTGCCAGTGCGCCGGGCTCGCCATGAACAGGTTGGTGAGGTTCAGCGGCAGGAAGGCGTCCGGCTCGCTGGTCGTCAGTTCCACCGTGAGGTTGTCGACCTTGCGGGCGCTGCGCAGCGTCGGCATGCGCGAGGCCGTCACGCCCACCTGGCTGGCGTCGAAGTGCGGCGCGTCCTTGTCGAGCACCTTGCGCACGTTCCACACCACCGCGTCGGCGTTGAACTCGGAGCCGTCGTGGAACTTCACGCCCGGACGCAGCTTGAAGATCCACTTGGTCTTGTCCTTGGCGTCGGCCGCCCAGGAGGTGGCCAGGCCCGGCACCATCACGCTGGGCGCATCGGACTTGGACAGGTCCCAGTGCGTCAGCGCGTCGTACATCGGGATGCCGGTGAAGCGGTTGCCCTCGAAGCCCTGGTCGGGCTGCCCCAGCGTGCGCGGGATGTCCGCCGCCGTCATGGCGATGCGCAGGACCTTTTCCTGCGCCAGGACGGCGGGCGAGACGAAGGCGGCCATGAGCCCCGCGGCGAGCGCGAGGCGGGCAGCCCGGGCGGCAAGGCGGGGAAGGAGGGTGTTGGGCTTCATCGGGGCTCCCGGAGGTAAGGACCAGAACCTGACTGCAAGGCGTGTGCCAGCGGCACGCACCAATGATTAGCGCACCCGTCCCGCGCGAAATCACTGGAGAAAACCCTCTGTGCACCAGTGGCAGGCGTGCGGCACAAGATGCACCGATGCGGCGCGCTCCGGCAGGCGTCCGTCTTGCTTGGAGGCCGCCCATGAAGATCCTGCTGATCAATCCCAACACCACGGCGTCGATGACGCAGGCGATCGCCGAGGCGGCGCGCGCCGTCGCGGCCGCCGGCACGGAGATCGTGGCGACGCAACCGAGCTTCGGCCCGGCCTCGATCGAATGCCACTACGACGAGGCTTTCGCCGCCGCCGGCGTCGCCGAACAGGTGCGGCTGCAAGGCGCGAAGGCGGACGCGGTCGTGATCGCCTGCTTCGGCGACCCGGGGCTGGACGCGGCGCGCGAGGCGGCCAGGGCCCCGGTCCTGGGCATCGCGGAGGCGGCGTTCCACGCCGCCTCCTTCCTCGCCACCCGCTTCTCGGTGGTCACCACCCTCACCCGCACCTGCGTGATGGCCGAGCGGCTGGTGCAGCGCTATGGCTGCGAGGCGCAGTGCGCGGGCGTGCACGGGACCGACATCCCGGTGCTGGACCTCGAAGGGGCCGGCGACGCGCTGGTGGGGCAGATCGAGGACGCCGCCCGCGCGGCGCTGGAGAAGGACCGCAGCGGCGCGATCGTCCTGGGCTGCGCCGGCATGGCGCCCCTGTGCCGGCAGCTCAGCGAGCGGCTGGGCGTGCCCGTGATCGACGGCGTGGCCGCCGCCGTGAAGTTCGCGGAAGCCCTGGCGTCACTGGGGCTGGGCACTTCGCGCCGTGGCGACTACGCGCCGCCGCCGCCCAAGCCCTACGCCGGCTGCGTCAGTCACCTGGGCTGGTGAGCTCGCGCCCGCCGCCCACCACGTGCACCACGCGCTGCGGGTAGGGGATGGCGATGCCGGCGGCGCGCAGCCCCTTGAGGATGCGCAGGTTCACGTCCGACTTCACCGCCAGCTGGCCGTTCTGCGGATCGGCGATCCAGAACAGCACCTGGAACTCCAGCCCGTCGGCGCCGAAGTTCACCAGCCGCACCGCCGGCGCGGGATCCGCGATCACGCGCGTGGCGCCGTTCGCGGCTTCCAGCAGGATCTGCTGCACCAGCTCCGGATCGCTGTCGTAGGCGACGGACACGTCGGTCGTGATCAGGATCCTGGGGTCGGCCAGCGACAGGTTCTCGATGCGCTCGGTGATCAGCTTCTCGTTCGGCACGATCGACTCGCGCCCGCTCAGCGAGCGGATCAGCGTGTAGCGCGTCTTGATGTCCGCCACCACGCCCTCGAAGTTGTCCACCCGCACCGTGTCGCCGATGCGCAGGCTGCGCTCGGCCAGGATCACGAAGCCGCTGACGTAGTTGGAGGCGAGCTTCTGCAGCCCGAAGCCCAGGCCGACGCCGAGCGCGCCGCCCAGCACCGACAGCGCGGTCAGGTCGACCCCCACCGCCGACAGCGCGAACAGGAAACCCACCAGCAGCAGCACCGCGCGGATCGCGTTGCCGGCCACCTTGCGCAGCGAGAGGTCGGACACCGTGTCGCGCAGCACCTTGCGCTCCACCGCCGCCGAGATCCACAGCGCCAGCACCATCACCAGGCCGGACGACAGCACGCCCTGCACGATCGCCAGCAGGCTGATCTCGGACTTGCCGAAGGCGAAGCGGATCGCCTCCATCTCCTCCAGCACCGCCGGCAGCAGGCCGAGGATCCACAGCACGGCGGCGATCCAGGCCAGCCAGGAGAACAGGCGCTCGGCGACCCGGGCCAGGGCCGAACGCGGGAACACCACCGTGAACACGCGCGCCAGCAGCCGGATGCCGGCCAGGGCGACGAGCACCGGCACGGCGATGCGCAGCAGCGGCACTTCCTGGAAGGAACCGAGGGCGAGCCGCGCGCTGTAGACGAGCGCCAGCGCCAGCATCGGGAACAGCACGCCGTCCACCGTGGCGCGGCCGAACCAGACCGAATCGGCCGGGGCTTTGCGCCCCGTCAGCCAGCAGATGCCCCAGGCGACGGCCAGGCAGCCCAGCAGCACGGCGGCCTCCCACGCGAGGGCCCCGTGCTCGGCGTCACGGATCAGGAGGTCGAGTGCGTTCATCCGCCGGCGCTCGCCCAGTCCGGCTTGCGCTTCTCGGTGAAGGCGGTGACGCCTTCCAGCGCGCAGCCGTCCATCATGTTGGCGGCCATGGTCTGCGCCGCCAGCTGGTAGGCGGCCTCGATGCCCATTTCGCGCTGGCGGTAGAACAGTTCCTTGCCCATGGCCAGCGCCAGGCGCGGCTTGGCGAGGATGCTCGTGACCAGGCCTTCGACCTCCGCGTCCACCTGGTCCGGCGCCACCGCGCGGTTCACCAGCCCGCGCTCCTGCGCCTCGCGCGCGGAGATGAATTCACCGGTGACCAGCATCTCCATCGCCTGCTTGGCCGGCACGTTGCGCAGCAGCGGCACGCTGGGAGTGGAGCAGAACAGCCCGTAGTTGACGCCGCTCACGGCGAAGCGCGCCTCGCTGGACGCCACCGCCAGGTCGCACTGCGCCACCAGCTGGCAGCCCGCCGCGGTGGCGATGCCCTGCACCCGGGCGATCACCGGCACCGGCAGCTTCTGGATCGCCAGCATCATGCGGCTGCACCGGGCGAACAGGTCCTGGTAGTACGCGAGCTCCGGCCTGGCGACCATTTCCTTGAGGTTGTGACCGGCGCAGAAGGCCTTGCCCGCCGCCGCCAGCACCACCACGCGCACCGCCTCGTCGCCGGCCAGGCGGTCCAGGGCCGCCTGCAGCGCCTGCAGCATCTCCTCGCCCAGCGCATTGAAGCTGGCGGGCCGGTTCATGGTCAGCGTGACCACGCCGCGCGCATCGCGCGCCTCGATCAGCGGCTGCTCCATCGCACCCTCCTGCAATTGCCTCGTGTTCAGACGTCCGCCAGCACCCGCACGTGCGCCTCCACGCTGCGGCCCAGCGCGCTCAGGTTGTAGCCGCCCTCCAGGCAGGACACGATGCGGCCCTTGGCGTACCGGGCGGCGACGTCCTTGAGCCGCTTCGTGATCCAGGCGTAGTCCGCCTCCACCATCCCGAGCTGGCCCAGGTCGTCCTCGCGGTGGGCGTCGAAGCCGGCGCTGATGAAGATCATCTCGGGCTGGAACGCCTCCAGCCGCGGCATCCAGTGCTGCTCCACCAGCTCGCGGATCGCCGCGCCCTTGGTGTAGGCCGGCACCGGCACGTTGACCATGTTGTCGGCGTGCGAGCCGGCGCCGCTGTAGGGATAGAAGGGGTGCTGGAAGATGCCCACCATCAGCACGCGCTCGTCGCCCGCGAGGATGTCCTCGGTGCCGTTGCCGTGGTGCACGTCGAAGTCGACCACCGCCACGCGCTTCAAGCCGTGGCGGTCCAGCGCGTAGCGCGCGGCCACGGCCACGTTGTTGAGGATGCAGAAGCCCATCGCCCGGCTGCGGGTGGCATGGTGGCCCGGCGGGCGCACGGCGCAGAAGGCGTTTTCCAGCTCGCCGGCGATCACCGCGTCGGTCGCCGCGATGGCCGCCCCGGCGGCGCGCAGCGCGGCGTTCCAGCTGTGGCGGTTCATCGCGGTGTCGGGGTCGATGAACATGAGGCCGTCGCCCCCGGCGTCCTCCTCCTCGATCACGGTCTGCGCCAGGCCGCGGACGGCGGCGACGTGCATCCGGTCGTGCGCGAGTTCCAGCAGGTCGGTGCTCGCGAGCGGCGCCTCGCGCCGGTCCACCACGTCCAGCAGGTGGGACGCCAGCATGCGGTCCTCGAT
The DNA here is from genome assembly GCA_022844525.1 of Ramlibacter sp. GTDB lineage: Bacteria > Pseudomonadota > Gammaproteobacteria > Burkholderiales > Burkholderiaceae_C > Ramlibacter. Next base: position 10,140 of record JALHLO010000050.1, on the reverse strand, counting down.
GGCGTCGAGCCGCTGCGGGCACTCGGGGTGCCCGCTGCCCATGTCGTGTCTCCTGCAGTCCGGGTGCGTGAAATAGCCGGTCTTGTGCATGGCCGCCTCGGCGCTCTTCGAAATATCGGATAAGGTCGTGCCTGTATGGAAGCACGACAAAAACTCAAAACGCTCCTCGACCAGCTTAACACGGTGATCGTCGGCAAGCCCGCGCAGACCAGGGACTGCGTGGCCTGCCTGCTGGCCGGGGGGCACCTGCTGATCGAGGATGTTCCGGGGGTGGGGAAAACGACCCTGGCGCACGCGCTGGCGCGGGCCTTCGGCCTGCAGTTCTCGCGGGTGCAGTTCACGGCGGACCTGATGCCCAGCGACCTGTCCGGCGTGTCGGTCTACGACCGCGGCAAGGAAGGCTTCGTCTTCCACCCGGGCCCGATCTTCGCCCAGGTGCTGCTGGCCGACGAGATCAATCGCGCCAGCCCGAAGACGCAGAGCGCGCTGCTCGAGGCGATGGAGGAAAAGCAGGTCACCGTGGAAGGCGAGACCCGTGCCCTGCCCTCGCCCTTCTTCGTGATCGCCACCCAGAACCCGCACGACCAGCTGGGCACCTTCGCCCTGCCGGAGTCGCAGCTGGACCGCTTCCTGATGCGCATCTCCCTGGGCTACCCGGACCGCGCCGCGGAGCGGGCGCTGTTCGCCGGCGCCGACCGGCGCGACATGGTGGAACACCTGGACAACATCCTGTCGCCGATCGAGCTGCAGGTGCTGCAGGAGCAGGTGATGCAGGTCCATGCCGCCGGGCCGCTGCTCGATTACGTGCAGGACCTGGTGGCGGCCAGCCGTTCCGGCCGCTGGTTCCTGCAGGGGCTGAGCCCGCGGGCCGGCATCGCCGTGATCCGCGCGGCCAAGGCGCAGGCGCTGCTGTCCGGCCGCGACTACGTGGCGCCGGACGACGTGCAGTCGATCTTCCCGCAGACCGTGGCGCACCGCATGGTGCCGGTGGGCGACGCCGGCCGCGGCCCGGTGGAGCAGGTCCGCGCCATGGTGGAGGCCGTCCCCTTGCCATGAGCACCGCGCAGCATCCGGCGTTGGGCGTCGAGCGTGGACCGGATTCCACGTTCAGCGAGCCACGCCCGACGCTCAACCCCGTGGCCTTCGCGCGCCGGCGCTTCCGCCAGTGGTGGCAGGCGCGCCTGCCGCTGTCCGACACGCTGACGCTCACCCAGCGCAACGTGTACATCCTGCCCACGCGTGCCGGCTTCATGATGGGCGCGACGCTGCTGGCGCTGCTGGTGGGTTCCATCAACTACCAGCTGAACCTAGGCTACCTGCTCACCTTCCTGCTGGCCGGCTGCGCCATCGTCGGCATGCACGTGTGCCACGCGACGCTGCGCGGCATGACGCTGAGCCTGCTGCCGCCGGCGCCGCAGTTCGCCGGCGCGAGCGCGCCGCTGACGGTGGTCCTCGGCAACACCCGCCGAAGCCCGCGGTACGGCATCGGGCTGGCGGTGCTGGACGCCACGCACGAGGACCACTGGACCTGGACCGACGTGCCGGCGCAGGGCACCTGCACGGTGCAGGTGGCCTTCCGGCCCGGCCGCCGCGGCCTGCACCGGGTGCCGCCGCTGACGGCCGAGACGCGCTTTCCGCTCGGCACCTTTCGCGTCTGGACCGTGTGGCGGCCGGCGGCGCAGGTGCTGGTCTACCCGCATCCCGAGCCGCAGCCGCCGCCGCTGCCCGCCGGCGAACCGCGTTCGGGCGGCGCCGGCATGGCGCGGGTGCAAAACAGCGGCGAGTTCGAGGGGGTACGCGCCTACCGGCGGGGCGACCCGATGAAGCTGGTGGTGTGGAAGAAGGCGGCCAAGACCGACGAACTGGTGAGCCGCGACACCATGCAGGCGCACCGCGTCCAGCTGTGGCTGGACTACCGGGAGTGCCGCCTGGCGGACCGTGAGGCGCGCCTGTCGCGGCTGGCCGCCTGGGTGCTGCAAGCCGATCGGCTGGGGCTCGACTACGGCCTGCGGCTGCCGGACCAGCAGGTCCCGCCCGGCACCGGCGAGGCCCACAAGCGGCGCTGCCTGGAGGTCCTCGCCCTGTGCTGAAGCTCGCCACCCGCCTGGCCGCGCTGCCGCGCGAGGCGCGCGACACGCTGTTCCTGCTGGTCGTGGTCGGCTGGATCGTGCTGCCGCACGCGAGCCACCTGCCGTGGTGGTGCTCGCTGCTGGTGGCGGTGGTGCTGGCGTGGCGCGCGACGGTGGCGGTGACGGGGCGCCCCCTGCCCGGCCGCCTGTGGCTGCTGGCGCTGCTGGCGCTGGCGCTGCTGGGCACCTGGTGGACCTTCCGCACCCTGCTCGGGCGCGACCCCGGCGTGAGCCTCATCGTGGCGCTGCTGGCGCTGAAGACCCTGGAGCTGCGCGCGCGCCGCGACGCCTTCGTGGTGTTCTTCCTGGGCTTCTTCACGATGCTCACCAACTTCTTCTTCTCGCAGTCGCTGGCCGTGGCGACCGCGATGCTGGTCGCGCTGCTCGGGCTGCTGACGGCGCTGGTCAACGCCCACCTGCCGGTGGGGCGGCCGCCGCTGCTGCAGGCGGCGCGCACGGCCGCCTGGATGGCGCTGCTGGGCGCGCCGGTGATGGCCGTGCTGTTCGTGCTGTTCCCGCGCTTCGCTCCCCTGTGGGGCATGCCCGGCGACGCCATGGCGGGCCGCAGCGGGCTGTCGGCACAGATGCAGGTCGGCACCATGGCGACGCTCGCGCTGGACGACAGCATCGCGTTGCGGGTGCGTTTCGAGGGCCAGCCGCCGCCGCAGAGCGCGATGTATTTCCGCGGCCCGGTGCTCACCCAGTTCGACGGCCGCGAGTGGCGCCCGCTCGTGCCGCGGCTGGGCACCCGGTTCCCGCCCATGCGCATCCAGGATCCCCAGCTCCAGGTCGCCGGGGCACCCGTGCGCTACGAACTCACGCTCGAGCCCAACAACCGGCCCTGGCTGCTCACGCTGGATGCGCCCTCGCAGCCGCCGCAGGTGCCCGGCATGGACACCGCCATGACCAGCGACCTGCAATGGGTGGTGTCGCGGCCGGTCGTCGACCTGGTGCGTTACCGCGCCGTGAGCCACCTGGAGTTCCGCCACGGGCCGCAGCGGCGCGGGCTGGTGCTGCCCGAGTTCACCCAGCTGCCGCCGGACCGCAACCCGCGCACCATGGACCTGGCGGCGCGGCTGCTGCGGGAAAACCCGTCAGGCGATCCCGCGGCCCTGGTCGAAGCGGCGCTGAACCTGCTGCGCACGGGCGGCTACCGCTACACACTGGAACCCGGCGTGTACGGCGACGAGACCGCCGACGAATTCTGGTTCGACCGCAAGGAAGGCTTCTGCGAGCACATCGCCTCGGCCTTCGTCGTCCTCATGCGCGCCATGCGGATTCCGTCCCGGGTGGTCACCGGCTACCAGGGCGGCCAGCCCAACGCCATCGACGGCTTCTGGGTGGTGCGGCAGAGCGACGCGCACGCCTGGACCGAAGTCTGGCTGGAAGGCCGCGGCTGGGTCCGGGTGGACCCCACCGGCGCCGTCGCGCCGGGCCGCACCGGCACCTTCCAGCGGCTGGTCGCCCCGCGCGGCGTGTTCGCCGGCACGCTGGAGAGCGTCAACCCCAACCTGACGGCCATGGTGCGGGCCGCCTGGGAGGCGATGAACAACGCCTGGAACCAGCGGATCCTGAACTACACCCAGAGCCGCCAGCTCAACCTGCTGCGCAGCCTGGGCTTCGAGTCGCCGAGCTGGGAGGACCTCAGCAGGGTGCTGATCGCGATCATCGTCATCGTGGCGAGCGCCGGCGCGTTGTGGAGCTGGTGGGACCGGATCCAGCACGACCCATGGCTGAGGCTGCTGGGCCGCGCGCGCAGGCGATTGCGCGAGGCCGGGCTGCAAGTGGGGAACGCGGCACCCCCGCGCGAGATCGCACACCTGGTGAGTACCCGGTTCGGCGAAGATGCGCGAGGATTGGCCCAGTGGCTGCTGAAGCTGGAAGCCCAGCGGTACGCGCGCGCGCCCGGAACCACCTTGTCCGCGCTCCGGCGCGAGTTCACGCAGCTTTCCTGGCCCCGTTGATGCACCTGACCGCCTTCCTTCTCGCCTTCTCGCTCGCGCTGCCCCTCGCCTCCTCCGCCCAGGAGGCGGAGCCGGGCTCCGGCGCCTCCGCCACCAAGGCCAAGCCCCGCGCCACCGCCCGCGCGCGCGCGGCCGTGGAGCGGCGCGGCACGCCCTATGCCGAGCGCGAGGACGCCATGCAGTTCGCCGAGGACCTGGCCGCCCGCCGCGACCTCGACCCCGCCTGGGTCCGGCGCGTGGTCGGCCAGGCGCAGAACCTCGCGGTGGTGACCCGGCTGATGCAGCCGGCGCCCGCCGCGCAGGCGAAGAACTGGAAGCTCTATCGCAGCCGCTTCATCGACGCCACCCGCATCGCCGCCGGCGTGCGCTTCTGGAACGAGAACCGCGGCACCCTGGAGCGCGCGGAACAGGAGTTCGGCGTGCCGGCGGAAATGATCGTCGGCATCATCGGGGTGGAGACCATCTACGGCCAGCAGATGGGCGACTTCCGCGTGCTCGACGCGCTGGCCACGCTGTCCTTCGACTTTCCCGCGAGCCACCCGCGCGCCGCCGAACGCACGCAGTACTTCCGCAAGGAACTGGAGCAGTTCCTCGCCTTCCACCAGGCGGAGCGGACCAGCCCGTACCGGCCGCGCGGCAGCTACGCGGGTGCCTGGGGCATGCCGCAGTTCATGCCCAGCAGCCTGGCGCGCTGGGGCGTGGACTACGACGGCGACAAGAAGGTGGACCTGGCCCACAGCACCGACGACGTGATCGGCTCGGTGGCCAACTACTTCAAGGGCTACGGCTGGCGCCCCGGCATGCCCACGCACTACCCGGTGCGCTTCGACCCGGCGAAGCTCGACCTCGAAGGCCTGCTGGCACCCGACATCCTGCCCACCTTCACCGCCGCCCGCTTCCAGGAGAAGGGCGCGGTGCTGGAAGGCGCGGCGCTGGAGCACAAGGGGCCGCTGGCGCTGGTGGAACTGCAGAACGGCGGCGAGCCTCCGGCCTACGTGGCTGGCACCGAGAACTTCTACGTCATCACCCGCTACAACTGGTCCAGCTATTACGCGATGGCCGTCATCGAGCTCGGCCGCGAGGTGAAGGAGGCGCTCGGGCGGCAGACCGCGCGCAGCCCGTGAGCGTGAGCGGGGACGCCTGGCGGCGCCTCTGGACCGGCCTCGGCGCCCACACCGTCGACGGCGGCCTGTTCAACCAGCTGGTGGGCGCGTACAGCCAGGCGCACCGCCACTACCACACGCTGCAGCACCTGCGCGAGTGCCTGGCCCATTGCGAAGCGGCGGCCTCGCTGGCGCAGCGGCCGGCGGAAGTGGAGCTGGCCCTGTGGTTCCACGACGCGGTGTACGAACCGCAGCGCGCCGACAACGAGGAACGCAGCGCGGAATGGGCGTGGCGCAGCATCCTGGCCGCCGGCTGCGAGGAAGAGGTCGCGCAGCGCGTGCAGGCGCTGGTGCTCGCCACCCGCGGCCACGAAGCGCCGGCGCACGAACCCGACACGCAGCTGCTGCTGGACATCGACCTGGCCATCCTCGGCGCCGCGCCGGCCCGGTACGCCGAGTACGCGCGCCAGGTGCGGGCGGAGTACGCCCACCTGGACGACGAGGCCTTCCGCGCGGGCCGGCAGCGCGTGCTGTCCTCCTTCCTCGGCCGCCCGCGCATCTACGCCACGGCTGCTTTCCACGACGCGCTGGAACAGCGCGCGCGGGCGAACATGGCGGGCGAGCTCGCGGCGCCGCCGGCCTGAAACGACGGCCGCGTTGCCCGCGCGCCGCAACCCGCGCACGCGGCGTTACTTCCGTAACAGCATCCGTCTCGCGAAATAAGCGTGACATCCGCACCACCGCCGTGGTGCATGCTCTGGCACATTGGTTTCTTCCATGAACTTCGATGTCGCCATCGATGCCACCGCGCATTTCGTGCGCGTGACGGTGACCGGCGAGCCGGACATCGGGGAAATGCTGTCGATGATCCACCTGCTGGGGGTGGAAAGCGAGACCTGGGAGGACGACCGCGTGCTGGTCGACCTGCGCGGCGTGCGCACCCCCTTCAGCCGGCCCGAGCAGTTCCGCATCGGCGAGGAAGCGGGGGCGAGCCTGTCGCACATGGACCGGATCGCCTCGCTGGTGCCGCCCGAGCGCGTCACGCGCGTGAGCGAGAAGGCGGCGCAGCGCAACGGCACCAACGTGCGGGTGTTCGACGACGAGCGCGAAGCGGTCGCCTGGCTGGCCCGGGACTGAGGCCGCGCGCGGGCAGCCTTACAGGCCGCAGCGGCAGGACGTCGACGTCTTCGTGTTGGTGCAGATCGCCTGCTTGCCGGTGGCGCAGCTGATCGAGCAGGTGCTCTTGCCGTCGTCGCTGGTCGCGCTGCAGCTGCCGCCGGTGGGTCCCGGCGCGGTGATGTTCTCGCTGTCCTTCGCTCCCGCCGCCTTCGGCTTCTGGCCCTGGGCGTACGCGACGCCGGCGGCGGCGGCGAGCAGCGCGGCGAGCAGCAGGACGGGGAGGGTGCGACGGATGCGCATGGCGGGTTCCTCGATGAAGTGGGGATGCGGGCGCATGCTCGCCTTTCCCCAGGTTCCCGCCTTGACCGCCGTCAAGACCTGCGCCGATCGGCCGCGCCTCAGGCGGGGATCAGGAAGTCGCGGCTGATGCGCGCGCCGAGGTCGTTCACGCGGTCCAGGAACTGCGTGAGGAAGGCGTGCAGCCCATTGGCGAGGATCTCCTCGATGTCGCCGTACTGCAGTTCGGCGCGCAGCCGGCCCGCGCGGCGTTGCGTTTCCGCCGACTGCTCGTTGCTCACCATCGCGAGGTTGGCCACCACCTCGTTGAGGCTGGAGTGCAGCGAACGCGGCATGTCCGGCCGCAGGATCAGCAGGTCCGCCACGCGCTCGGGCTTGATCACGTCGCGGTACACCTTGCGGTAGATCTCGAAACCGGAGACGCTGCGCAGGATGGCGCTCCAGTGGTAGAAGTCGTACTCCTGGTCCTTGGCGCTGGCGGCGCCGAAGAAGTCGCTCTGCACCGCGTGGAACTTCACGTCGACCAGCCGTGCCGTGTTGTCGGCGCGCTCCAGGAAGGTCCCCAGGCGCATGAAGTGCAGGGCCTCGTCCATCAGCATGGTGCCGACCGTCACGCCGCGCGACAGGTGCGAGCGGAACTTGACCCATTCGAAGAACTGGCCCGGGTCGCGCTCGAACTCGCCGGCGCGCAGCATGCGGTTGACCTCCAGCCAGGTCTGGTTCTGCGTCTCCCACACCTCGGTGGTGAGCGTGCCGCGCACCGCCCGCGCGTTCTCGCGCGCCGCCCGCAGGCACGACAGGATCGACGAGGGATTGGTCTCGTCCTTCACCATGAACTGCATCACGCGCTGCGGCGCCACGTCGCCGTGCTTGGCCTGGTAGGCCGGCATCAGCTCGCTGATCGACAGCATGCCCTGCCACCCGACCTTGGACACCGCCGCCGACTGCGGCAGCAGCGAGGTCTGGTAGTTCACGTCGAGCATCCGGGCCGTGTTCTCGGCGCGCTCGGTGTAGCGCGCCATCCAGAAGAGGTGGTCGGCGGTGCGCGAAAGCATGTTCCTGTTTCTCCGTCGGGTCTTTTCGTTCAGATCTCGAGGATCCAGGTGTCCTTGGTGCCGCCGCCCTGGGAGGAATTGACCACCAGCGATCCTTCCTTGAGCGCGACGCGGGTCAGGCCGCCCGGCACCATCTGCACCTCCTTGCCCGAAAGCACGAAGGGACGCAGGTCGATGTGGCGCGGCGCGATCCCCTTTTCGACGAAAGTGGGGCAGCTGGAAAGCGCCAGCGTCGGCTGCGCGATGTAGCCCTCGGGGCGGGCCTCGAGCGCCTTGCGGAACTGCGCGATCTCGTCCTGCGTGGCGGCCGGGCCGACCAGCATGCCGTAGCCGCCCGCGCCGTGCACTTCCTTGACCACCAGTTCCTCCAGGTTCGCCAGCACGTACTGGAGGTCCTCGGGGTTGCGGCAAACGTAGGTCGGCACATTCGACAGGATCGGCTTCTCCCCCAGGTAGAACTCGATCATCCTGGGCACGTAGGGATAGATCGACTTGTCGTCGGCCACGCCGGTGCCGATGGCATTGCACAGCGTCACGTTGCCCGCGCGATAGACGTTCAGCAGGCCGGCGCAGCCCAGCGTGGAGTTCGGGCGGAAGGCCAGCGGGTCCAGGAAATCGTCGTCCACCCGCCGGTAGATCACGTCGACCCGCTTGGCGCCGCGCGTGGTGCGCATGTAGACGAAGCTGTCGCGCACGAACAGGTCCTGCCCCTCCACCAGTTCCACCCCCATCTGCTGGGCGAGGAAGGCGTGCTCGAAATAGGCGCTGTTGTACATGCCCGGCGTGAGCACGACGACGGTCGGGTCGTCGGTGGTGGACGGCGCCGAGGCGCGCAGCGTCTCCAGCAGCAGGTCCGGGTAGTGCATCACCGGGGCCACCTGGTAGGCGCTGAACAGGTCCGGGAACAGCCGCATCATCATCTTGCGGTCTTCCAGCATGTAGCTCACGCCGCTGGGCACCCGCAGGTTGTCCTCCAGCACGTAGTACTCGGCCTCGCCGGACGCATTGGCCGCCCGCACGATGTCGACGCCCGCGATGTGCGAATAGATGTCGTTCGGCACCTTCACGCCCACCATCTCCTGGCGGAACTGCGCGTTGCCGGTGATCTGCTCCGACGGCACCACCCCGGCCTTGATGATCTCCTGCCCGTGATAGATGTCGTGGATGAAGCGGTTGAGCGCGGTGACGCGCTGCACCAGGCCCTTTTCCATCCGCCGCCATTCGGCCGCGGGAATGATGCGGGGGATCAGGTCGAAGGGGATCAGGCGCTCGGTGCCCGAACCGTCCTCGTCCTTGGCGCCGTAGACCGCGAAGGTGATGCCCACGCGGCGGAAGATCATCTCCGCTTCCTCGCGGCGCGAGCGCAGCATGTCCTGCGATTGCCGTCCCAGCCACTCGGCATAGGTCCGGTAATGGTCGCGCACGCCCTGCACCTGCACCTGCGACATCCCCCCCATCGACTGGCCCTGGAACTGGACCGGTCCGTTGCCGGGCAGCTGGGCGAACATCTCGTCGAATTTCTGCATGTTTGTGCGCTTTCTCGACGACAGGATAGCAAGTTCCCGGCCACGGCAGGGGCGTCCGGCCGCGCTGCTATGCACCATCCTTGTCAGCGCGCGCCGCATCATGGTGCCAGTAACGCGGGAGTGCCGCGCGTTCGCAGCGCACCGCCGCGGGCGCCTGCGATTTCCACGTGAACGCACCGCAGCGGGGCGAAGCCGACCAGGCGATGCCCCGCGCCGCATAGCGCCGCACCACTTCGGGCGCGGGGTGCCCGAAGCGGTTGCGGTAACCCGCCTGCGCCACCGCCAGCGCCGGGCGCACGGCATCGAGGAAGGCCTCGCTGGACGACGTCCTGCTGCCATGGTGCGGCACCAGCAGCAGGTCGGCCCGCAGCTCCCGCGGTTGCGCGGCCAGCAGGTTTTCCTGGGCGCGCTCGATGTCGCCGGCCAGCAGCGCGTGCACGCGCGCGTTGCCCACCCGCAGCACGCAGCTCATCGCGTTGGGACGCGCCCGGGTGTCGTAGTCCGCCGCGGCGGGATGCAGCACTTCGAACCGCACGCCGTCCCACTCCCACTGCTGCCCGGCGGCGCAGCGCTGCGAAGGCCGCAGCGCCTGCAGGGGATGGCCGTCCTCCAGCGAACTCAGGAGGCGCGCCCCCGGCTGCATGCGCAGCACCGCGGCGGCGCCGCCCGTGTGGTCGCTGTCGCGGTGGCTCAACACGACCGTGTCCACCGTCTCGCCCAGCGCGCGCAGCAAGGGCACCAGCACACGCTGGCCGGCGTCGACGTCGCGGCTGTAGGCCGGCCCGGCGTCGTAGACCAGCGTGCGGGTGGCGGTGCGCACGAGGACGGCGTTGCCCTGCCCGACGTCGGCCGCGAGCACTTCGAACTCGCCGGGCGGCGGCCGCGGCGCCTGCCACAGCAGCACGGGCAGCAGCAGCGGGACGCCCAGCGCGCGGGTGGTCCAGGGC
>JALHLO010000049.1 GCA_022844525.1 Ramlibacter sp. | reverse complement strand
CGCCCGGTGCCGGGGCGCCTGCCGCCCCGGGCGCCGGCAAGGAAGTCAAGTCCGCCAAGCTGTCCTCCAGCTGGGCGAACGATCCGGCCAAGAAGAAGGAAATCAAGACCCGCGGCGACACGTCCGGCGGCGTCGGCCGCAATTCGTGGCGCGGCGGCCCCCGTGGCGGCCGCCGGGACCACCGCGACCGCGACGACCACCACGCGCAATCGGCGCCGGTGGAGCAGCGCGTCATCGAAGTGCACGTGCCGGAAACCATCACGGTGTCCGAGCTGGCGCACAAGATGGCCGTCAAGGCCTCGGAAGTGATCAAGGCGCTGATGAAGATGGGCCAGCTGGTCACCATCAACCAGTCGCTGGACCAGGACACCGCCATGATCGTGGTCGAGGAACTGGGCCACAAGGCGGTCACGGCCGCCCTGGACGACCCGGAAGCCTTCACCGAGGACGATGCCGCCGCGACCACCGCGGAATCGCTGCCGCGCGCCCCGGTCGTGACCGTCATGGGCCACGTCGACCACGGCAAGACCTCGCTGCTGGACTACATCCGCCGCGCCAAGGTGGCGGCGGGCGAAGCCGGCGGCATCACGCAGCACATCGGCGCCTACCACGTCGAAACGCCGCGCGGCGTCATCTCCTTCCTGGACACCCCGGGCCACGAGGCGTTCACCGCCATGCGTGCCCGCGGCGCCCAGGCGACCGACATCGTGATCCTGGTGGTGGCCGCGGACGACGGCGTCATGCCGCAGACCCGGGAAGCCATCAAGCACGCGAAGGCGGCGGGTGTGCCGATCGTGGTGGCGATCAACAAGATCGACAAGCCCGATGCCAACCTGGACCGCGTCAAGCAGGAACTGGTGGCCGAGGAAGTGGTGCCGGAGGAATACGGCGGCGAGTCGCCGTTCGTGCCGGTGTCGGCCAAGACCGGCCAGGGTATCGACGAGCTGCTGGAGCAGGTGCTGCTGCAGGCCGAGGTGCTGGAACTGAAGGCGCCGGTGGACGCGATGGCCAAGGGCCTCGTGATCGAGGCGCAGCTGGACAAGGGCCGCGGCCCGGTCGCCACCGTGCTGGTGCAATCCGGCACGCTGAAGACCGGCGACGTGGTGTTGGCCGGCCAGACCTTCGGCCGGGTGCGCGCCATGCTGGACGAGAACGGCAAGAGCATCAAGTCGGCCGGCCCCTCCATTCCGGTGGAGATCCAGGGCCTGACCGAAGTGCCGCAGGCGGGCGACGAGTTCATGGTGATGTCCGACGAGCGCCGCGCGCGCGAGATCGCGACCTACCGTGCCGGCAAGTTCCGCAACACCAAGCTGGCCAGGCAGCAGGCCGCCAAGCTGGAGAACATGTTCTCGGACATGACGGCCGGCGCGGTCAAGACGGTGCCGATCATCATCAAGGCCGACGTGCAGGGTTCGCAGGAAGCGCTGGCGCAGTCGCTGCTGAAGCTGTCGACCGACGAGGTCAAGGTGCAGATGGTGTACGCGGGCGTCGGCGGCATCAGCGAGTCGGACGTCAACCTGGCGATCGCCTCCAAGGCCGTCATCATCGGCTTCAACGTGCGCGCCGATTCCGGTGCGCGCAAGCTGGCCGAGGGCAACGGCATCGACATCCGCTACTACAACATCATCTACGACGCGGTCGACGAACTGAAGGCGGCGATGTCGGGGATGCTGGCGCCCGAGAAGCGCGAAGAGGTCATCGGCTCGGCCGAGATCCGCACCGTGTTCGTGGCCTCCAAGATCGGCACGGTCGCCGGTTGCATGGTCACCTCCGGCGTCGTCACCCGCAGCGCGCACTTCCGCCTGCTGCGCGACAACGTGGTGATCTACACCGGCGAGCTCGACTCGCTCAAGCGGATGAAGGACGACGTGCGCGAGGTCAAGGAAGGCTTCGAGTGCGGCATCAAGCTGAAGAACTACAACGACATCAAGGAAGGCGACCAGCTCGAGTTCTTCGAAGTCAAGGAAATCGCCCGGACGCTGTAGACGATGAAGCGCAAGGCAGCCACCCCCAACCGCGGCTTCAAGGTCGCCGACCAGATCCAGCGCGACCTGGCGGAGCTGATCGCGCGCGAGCTGAAGGACCCGCGGGTGGGGATGGTGACGATCAACGCCGTGGAGGTCACGCCGGACTACGCGCACGCCAAGGTGTTCTTCAGCATCCTGGTGGGCGACCCGGACGACACCACGGAGGCCCTGAACCAGGCCGCCGGCTTCCTGCGCAACCACCTGTTCAAGCGCCTGCACATCCACACCGTGCCGACGCTGCATTTCCAGTTCGACCGCACGACCGAGCGCGCGGCCGACATGAACGCCCTGATCGCCAAGGCCGTTTCCTCCCGTTCCAAGGACGACTGACCCGTGAACGCGCCACGCACCAGGGTGCAGCGGCGCCCTGTGCATGGGGTGTTGCTGCTCGACAAGCCGCTGGGTCTCTCCAGCAACGACGCGCTGCAGAAAGCCAAGTGGCTGCTGCGCGCGGAGAAGGCCGGCCATACCGGCACGCTGGACCCCATGGCCACCGGCGTGCTGCCGCTGTGCTTCGGCGCGGCGACCAAGTTCAGCCAGCTGCACCTGGATGCGGACAAGGCCTATGAGGCTGTCGCGCAGCTGGGCGTGCGGACGGCCTCGGCGGACAGCGAAGGCGAGGTGATCTAGCGGCGCGACGTGCCGGCGATCACGCCCGCAAGGCTGGCCGAGGTGCAAAGGCAGTTCACCGGGGCGCTCACGCAGGTGCCGCCGATGCACAGTGCATTGAAGAAGGACGGCAAGGCGCTGTACGAGTACGCGCGCGCCGGCATCGAGGTGGAGCGCGAGGCGCGCCAGGTGACGGTCTTCGGACTGGAGCTGAGCCTGCTGGACGCCACGCGGCTGAAGATCGTCGCGCGGGTCAGCAAGGGAACCTACATCCGCACCCTCGGCGAGGACATCGGCGCAGCGCTGGGGTGCGGCGCGCACCTGCTGTCGCTGCGAAGGACTGCCACGGGGCCCTTCCAGCTTTCGCAATGCATCACGCTGGCGGAACTCGAGGCCCTGGACGAATCAGAAAGACAGGCGCGCCTGCTGCCGGTGGAGTCGCTGTTGCCCGGTCACGAGCGCGTCACGCTCGGACCCGAGGATGCCGGGCGGTTCCTGAGCGGCCTGCGCCGGCGCGGCGGCTGGCGCGATGCAGAACAGGTTGCCGTGTTCGGGGAGGCGCCGCCCGCGCTCCTCGGCACCGCCCACGTGAAGGCCGGCGAGCTGATCCCGTCGCGCCTTCTGAGCCCGATCGAAATCCAGCAAATCCTCGGCGTGGCCGAGCCAGAGAACGTATGACGCAAATCCGAAACATCGCCATCATCGCCCACGTCGACCACGGCAAGACCACCATGGTCGACCAGCTGCTGCGCCAGTCGGGCACCTTCGCCGAGCACGAGAAGGTGGTCGACACGGTCATGGACAACAACGCCATCGAGCGCGAGCGCGGCATCACCATCCTGGCCAAGAACTGCGCCGTGAGCTGGAAGGGCACGCACATCAACATCGTCGACACCCCCGGCCACGCGGACTTCGGCGGCGAGGTGGAACGCGCCCTGTCCATGGTCGACGGCGTGGTGCTGCTGATCGACGCGCAGGAAGGCCCGATGCCGCAGACCCGCTTCGTGACCAAGAAGGCGCTGGCCCTGGGCCTGCGGCCCATCCTGGTGGTGAACAAGGTCGACAAGCCGGGCGCGAACCCGGACAAGGTGGTCAACGCCGCCTTCGACCTGTTCGACAAGCTCGGCGCCACCGACGACCAGCTCGATTTCCCGGTGGTGTACGCCTCCGGCATCAACGGCTGGTCCTCGCTGGAAGAGGGCGAGCCCGGGCAGCAGTGGGGCAAGGACATGTCCGCCCTGTTCGACACCATCCTGGCCCACGTGCCCGAGCACGCCGGCGACGCCGGTGCGCCGCTGCAGCTGCAGATCTCCGCGCTGGACTACTCCAGCTTCGTCGGCCGCATCGGCGTCGGCCGCATCAACCAGGGCACCCTGCGCCCGATGCAGGAAGTGCTGGTCATGGAAGGCCCGGACGGCAAGTCCGTCAAGGGCAAGGTCAACCAGGTGCTGACCTTCGAGGGCCTGACGCGCGTGCAGGTGAAGGAAGCCGGCCCCGGCGACATCGTGCTGATCAACGGCATCGAGGAGATCGGCATCGGCGTGACCATCACCGACCCGGTGAACCCGGCGCCGCTGCCGATGCTGAAGATCGACGAGCCCACGCTCACGATGAACTTCTGCGTCAACACCAGCCCGCTGGCCGGCCGCGAAGGCAAGTACGTCACCAGCCGCCAGATCTGGGACCGCCTGCAGAAGGAACTGCAGTCCAACGTGGCGCTGCGCGTCAAGGAAACCGACGAAGAGGGCGTGTTCGAGGTGATGGGCCGCGGCGAACTGCACCTGACCATCCTGGTGGAGAACATGCGCCGCGAAGGCTACGAGCTGGCCGTGTCCAAGCCGCGCGTGGTGTTCCGCACCATCAACGGCGAGAAGCACGAGCCGATCGAGCTGGTCACGGCCGACATCGAGGACCAGCACCAGGGCGGCGTGATGCAGGCGCTGGGCGAGCGCAAGGGCGAGCTGGTGAACATGGAGCCGGACGGCCGCGGCCGCGTGCGCCTGGAATACCGCATCCCGGCGCGGGGCCTGATCGGCTTTTCCAACGAGTTCATGAACCTGACGCGCGGCTCCGGCCTGATCTCCAACATCTTCGACGGCTACGAGCCCTTCAAGGGCGAGATCGCCAGCCGCAAGAACGGCGTGCTGATCTCCATGGACGACGGCGAGATCTTCACCTACGCGCTGGGCAAGCTGGACGACCGCGGCCGCATGTTCGTCAAGCCGAACGACCCGGTGTACGAAGGCATGATCGTCGGCATCCACAACCGCGACAACGACCTGGTGGTCAACGCCACCCGCACCAAGCAGCTGACCAACTTCCGCGTGTCCGGCAAGGAAGACGCGATCAAGGTCACGCCGCCGATCGACCTCACGCTGGAATACGGCGTCGAGTTCATCGAAGACGACGAGCTGGTCGAGATCACGCCCAAGTCGGTGCGGCTGCGCAAGCGGCACCTGAAGGAGCACGAGCGCAAGCGCGCCCTGCGCGAAGTGGCGTAGCGCCCCGGCGCCGCCTCAGGGCGAGGGCGCCAGGTTTTCCCGTTCTTCGGCGGCGCGCGCCTTCGAGCCGCCGATCAGCAGCACCCGCTCGCCCTCGCGCCAGCGCCCCGTCTTTTCCTCACTCGACTCTCGGATGCTGCCATCGCGCATCCGGATGGTGAATTCGTAGACGGGCAGCCCGGTGGCCGGGTCGGTGTGGCGGATGCTTTCCACGGACCCGCAGGATTCGCAATCGGAAGGGGGGCGGGCCGGCGCGCCGGAGGCCAGCACCGGAACGCCCGCCGGGGCGACGACGATCGTGACCCCGTCCGGCCAGAGGACGAAGGCAATGAGGGCGACGGCCGCGACCAGCACGGTGGCCGCGCCGGCCACGATGACCAGGGGCAGGGCCAGCAGCAGGGTCAGGAGGTTTCGTCGCGGCGGGGCGGGCTCGGTGGGTGTATCGGCGGAAAGCATTCCTGAGCTTGACGCCTGCCGCGCGCGCTGTCTGTACGGCATCGGACGCTTGATACCATTCCGGGCAACGAGAACAAGAACGCAGTGAAACTGACCCACACCCAGGCCGTGTTCCTCATGGTCGCCGTGACCCTCATGTGGTCCATCGCCGGCGTGGTCACCCGCCACCTGGAGCACGCGCGCAGCTTCGAGGTGACCTTCTGGCGCAGCTTCTTCACCGTGCTGTCGCTGCTGGTGATCCTGCCCTTCTTCCAGGGCCGCGTCGTGTTCGCGAAGATCCGCCATGGCGGCTGGGCGCTGTGGCTGTCCGGCGTGTGCTGGAGCGTGATGTTCACCGCCTTCATGGTGGCGCTCACCCTGACCAGCGTGGCCAACGTGCTGGTGACCATGGCGCTGGGGCCCTTCCTCACCGCGCTGATCGCCCGCGTCTTCATCGGCCACCGGATCCCGGCGCGCACCTGGGCCGCCATCCTGGTGGCCGGGGCCGGCATCGCCTGGATGTACGGGGCGCAGCTCGAAGGCGGCCAGCTCGCCGGCACGCTGGTGGCGCTGTTCGTGCCGCTGGCCAGCGGCGTGAACTGGACGATCACGCAGCGCTCGCACGCGCAGGGCCGCAACGTCGACCTGGTGCCGGCCGTGCTGGTGGGCGCGGTGATCTCCTCGCTGGTGACGCTGCCGCTGGCGATGCCGATGCAGGCCTCGGCGCACGACGTCGGCCTGCTGGCGATCCTCGGGCTGGTGCAGCTGGCGATCCCCTGCGTGCTGGCGGTGGTGTGCGCGCGGGTGCTGCAGGCGCCCGAGATCGCGCTGCTGGCGCTGCTGGAGATCATCTTCGGCATCGTGCTGGCCTGGGTCGGCGCCGGCGAGGTCCCGGGCCGGACGGTGCTGGCGGGCGGCGCGCTGGTGCTGGGCGCGCTGGTGGTCAACGAACTGGTGGGATGGAGGCAGAGGGCATGAGCAATGTGGTCGTGGAGGTGCGCGGCAGCGCGGGACTGGTCACGCTGGACCGGCCGAAGGCGCTCAACGCGCTGTCGCTGGACATGATCCGCGACCTGACCGCGGCGCTGCTCGCGTGGCGGGACGACCCGCGGGTGGAGCGCGTGGGAGTGCGCGGCATGGGCAAGGAAGGCCCGTTCGGCGCCTTCTGCGCGGGCGGCGACATCCGCTTCTTCCACCAGGCGGTGCTGGCGGGCGACCCGCGGCTGGAGGATTTCTTCACCGAGGAGTACGCCCTCAACCACCTGATCCACGCCTATCCCAAGCCCTACGTCGTCTTCATGGACGGCATCTGCATGGGCGGCGGCATGGGCATCTCCGCCCACGGCAGCGATTACGGCCTGCGCATCGCCACCGAGCGCACGAAGATGGCGATGCCGGAGACCAACATCGGCCTGTTCCCCGACGTGGGCGGCGGCTGGTTCCTGGCGCGCTGCCCGGGCCGCATTGGCGAGTACCTCGCGCTGACCGGCCACCTGATCGGCGGTGCCGACGCGGTGGCCGCGCGCCTGGCCGACGGCGTGCTGTCGTCCGCCGGGCTGGCCGAGGTCTGGGAAAGCCTCACGGACGGCGACCGCTTCGAGCAGGTGCGCGAGGCGCTGGGCCAGGCCCCCAGGGCCGTCGGCTCCCTGGCCGGGCGCCGCGCCGACATCGACCGCTTCTTCGCGCTGCCGACCGTGACGGACATCGTGGGGGCGCTGGAGGCGGACGGCAGCCCCTGGGCCGGCGAGACCGCGGCGCTGCTGCGCAAGCGTTCGCCGCTGATGCTGCACGTCACGCTGGAACACCTGCGCCGCGCGCGCCACATGACGCTGGCGGCCGACCTGCGCATGGAGCGCGACATGGTGCGCCATTGCTTCCACCTGCGGCCGGGCGCCGCCAGTGAAACCTTCGAGGGGATCCGCGCGCTGGTGATCGACAAGGACCATGCGCCGCGGTGGAGCCCGGCGCGGATCGAGGAGGTCACGGCGGAGATGGTGGCGGCGTTCTTCGCGAGCCCGTGGCCGGCGCACGCGCATCCGTTGCGCGGGTTGGGGTGAGGTTCGTCGCGGTTCGCCTGCGGGCTCACCACGACCTACAGGAGCCGCCGGTATTCGTAGGTCGTGGTGAGCCCGCAGGCGAACCGCGACATTCTCAAAGCTGCTTGTACACGCTCTCCGCCAGCACCAGCAGCCCCTGCCGCGGCAGCTTGCCCGAAAGCGCGTAGCCGAAGCCCTGGTCCACCCAGTAGAAGCTCGCCACGCCCGCCTCGTTGGCGAAGCGGAACGCCGTCTCGCCCATGCCCTTGGCGGCCGCGCCTTCGATGGCGCCGACATAGAGCGTGACGCGCTCGCCCGCGGCGTTCTGGTACATGAACTGCGCGCGTGCGCCGCCGTCGCCCGGCAGCAGCCGGCCGCCCACGAGCTCGTAGCCCGCGGCGCTGAGCACGGGCACCTTCAGCTGGCGGTTCAGGCGCTTGGACAGCCACTGCACCAGGTGCTGCTGCTGCGAGGCCTCGACTTCCACGGGGTGCCGCACTTCCGGCATGTACACCACGTGGGCGGCGACGGCCTGCCGCGCGAAGGTGCGCACGCCGCCGGTGCTCCCGCCGGCCCCCTGGTCCTGCCACTGCGCGTGGCCGCCCCAGCCCAGGCCGAACGCGACCAGCACCGCCGCGGCCATGCCGCCCCAGCGCTGCCACTGCGCGAAGCGGTTGCTGCGCCGGTGCAGCTGCATCGCCGCATGCCGCAGGTGCGCGGGCACCGGCTCGAGCAGCATTTCCGGATGCAGCGTGCGCAGCGCATGGCGCTGCATCTTCCATTGCCGCACCATCTGCGCGGTCTCGGGTTCGGCCGCCAGCCGGGCCTCGACCGCGGCGCGTTCCGCCGGCTCGAGCCTGCCGTCCACGTAGGCGTGCAGTTCGGCCTCCCCGTCCGGCAGCAGGTGCTTGTCGTCCTTCATCGTCCTGTCCATCACTTCAGCCTCCGCAGCGCCGGCGCGGCCGGCGCCGCTGCGGACGCGCGTCCATCCATCAGGTCCCGCAGGCGCGCGCGGGCCCGCGAAAGCCTGGACATCACGGTGCCGATCGGCACGCCCGTGATGCGTGCCGCGTCCTCGTAGCCCAGGTCCTGGAGCGTCACGAGGAGCAGCACCTCCCTTTGTTCCGGCGGCAGCCGCAGCAGGCAGCGCTGCAGGTCCATCGCCTGGTCCGGCACGCCGGCCGGCGATTGCAGTTCGTGCGCGACCTCGTCCACGTCCACCTGCTGGTTCGCCTGCTGCCGCACGGCGCGCCGCGCGGCGTCGACGAACAGGTTGTGCATCAGGGTGAACAGCCAGGCGCGCAGGTCGCTACCCGCGGACCAGAGCTGCCAGCGTTCGCAGGCGCGCTCCAGCGTGTCCTGCACCAGGTCGTCCGCGGCCCAGGCGTCGCCGGTGAGCGAGCGGGCGTAGCGGCGAAGGTCGGGAATGTGTCCGACCAGGCTGTTGGGTGCGGAAGGACTCGTCATGCCCGGAGACTAGCCGAGGTCGGCCGGGCGTGTCACGGGTGCTTCCGGCCAGGCGGCCAGGAACATCGCGTCGATGCGCATCATCTGGCGCAGAGCGTGCAGCTCGCCGCGGTCCGTGGCGAGGGCGTGCACGAGCGCGCGGCGCAGCTCGAACAGCTCCGGCAGGTCGCGGCCGCCTCCTATCGCTTCCGCCAGCACGGTCGCGCGACCGCCGCGCAGCCCCGCCGCCAGGTGGAGCATGGCTGCGCGGATGGGGTCGATGCCCGGGACGACGCGGTCTTCCGCGCTCATCCGGTCGGCGGCACCCGCCGCCCACGCGAAACGCCGGAAGCCCGAAGGAGTCCCCTGCCGGCCCACGTCAGGGGCGCGCGAGGCGCCAGACGTTGTTGACACCGTCGCCCGTGCGGTCGCCGGGCTTGGCATCCTTGGCCCAGTAGTACACCGGCTTGCCCCGGTAGGCCCACTGCCGGCTGCCGTCGTCGCGCACCACGATGCTCCAGTCGCCGCCGCCCGTGTCGGAGGGGCTGGCCATCAGGGGCGGCCAGTTGGCGGCGCACGGGCCGTTGCACACCGACTTGCCCGATGCCGCCACGTCGCGGTCGAAGATGTACAGGGTCATCCGGTTCGGGCCCACGAACACGCCGTCGGCCACGGTGGCCGGGCCCGGTGTCATCGAGGCGCAGGCGGCGAGCAGGGCGGTGCAGGCAAGGGCGGCAAGGCGGCGCATGGCGTTCTCCAGTTGGAATGGTTCTTCCTGCATGAACGCGCAGCGCCGGCGGTTTATTCCGGCGGGCCGCCGGTCGGGGATCAGCGGTGCCGCTGCTTCATCGCGCGTTCGACCTCGCGCTTGCCCTCGCGGTCCTTGATCACGTCCCGCTTGTCGTGCGTGGCCTTGCCCTTGGCCAGAGCGATCTCGCACTTGACCTTGCCGGCCTTCCAGTACATCTGGATGGGGACGAGGGTGTGGCCTTTCTGCTCCACTTTCCCGATGAGGCGCCGGATCTCCTCCTTGTGCATCAGGAGCTTCCTCGTGCGTTGCTGCTCGGGGTTCACATGCGTGGACGCGGTCTTCAGGGGGTCGATGTGGCAGCCGATCAGGAACAACTCGCCGTCCCGGATCACCACGTAGCCTTCCGTGATCCTTGCCTTGCCCTCGCGCGCGGCCTTGACCTCCCAGCCTTGCAGCACGATGCCTGCCTCGTGCCGCTCCTCGAAGAAGTAGTCGAAGGCGGCTTTCTTGTTCTCGGCGATGCGGGCGGGTGTTTCTTTTTTTGTAGCCATGTACTGACAGATGGGTCCGGTGGCGGCTCTCTACAATCCCGCGCGGGCCCGCAATTCTCCATGAAAACAGTCCACAAGTCCGTGCTCATCTGGTACAGCGCCGAAGAGATGTTCGCGCTGGTCACCGACGTGGCGAAGTACTGCGAGTTCCTGCCGTGGTGCGACCGCTCCACCGTGATCGCACGGGAGCCCGACGGCATGAAGGCGGAGGTCGGCATCAACTTCTCCGGCATCCACCAGACCTTCACCACCCGCAACACGCATGTTGCGGGGCGCGAGGTGCGCATGAAGCTGGTGGACGGGCCGTTCTCCAACCTCGACGGCTGCTGGAAGTTCCACCCCCTGGGCGGGGCCGGCCAGCGCGCCTGCAAGGTGACCCTGGAACTGCAGTACGCCTTCAAGAGCGCGGCGCTGGCCACGCTCGTGGGGCCGGTGTTCGATCGCATCGCCGGCAACCTGGTGGATGCCTTCGTCAAGCGCGCCGAACAGGTCTACGGCTGAAGATGCCGCGCGTGACCGTCACGTATTCGCCGGGTCCCCGCGAGGTCCTCGAATGGGCGGTGGACCTGCCTGAAGGTGCCACGGTGCGCGACGCCGTGCTGGCCAGCGGCTGGCAGGACGGCCACCCCGGCGAGGAGCCCGTGGACGTCGGCATCTGGGGCCGCCGCTGCACGCCGCAGCAGGCGGTGCGCGAAGGCGACCGGGTGGAGGTCTACCGGCCGCTGCTGGTGGATCCGAAGGTGGCGCGCCGCGAACGCTTCCGCAAGCAGGGCGCGCGTGCCGCCGGCCTGTTCGCGCGGCGGCGTCCCGGGGCGAAGCCCGGTTACTGAGCGCAGTCGCGCGCGATCACCTCGTTGAGGAGCTTGACCTCGGCGGCGCGGGCGGCGTCGTCCATGACCTCGCGCTCGCCCTTGGCATTGACGCGCGCGACGCGGGCACCGCTGTCGAAGTTGGCCTTGCCGGACTTCGCCCGGCTGCAGTTTTCCGCGCGCAGCTGCGCGTTCTTCTGCTCTTCGGCCTTCCTCTTCTCTTCCTCGGCCGACTGCAGCTGGTTCTTCTTGTCCTCCAGCGCCTTGTCCCGGCCGCTCGGCTTCGGCAGGCTGGCGGCGGCCGCGGGAGCGGCAGCGGCGACGGGAGCCGCGGGTGCGTCCTCGAAGCCGCGCGCACGGCTGCCGGGCTTGCGCAGGACGCGGTCCGGCGTGATGTCGGGCGGCGGCGCCTGGTCGCTGAAGACCTTGCGCCCGGACTTGTCCAGCCACTGCCACTGGGCCGAGGCGGCCAGGGGCACGGAACAGGCGAAGGCGATCAGGGCGATGCGAACGAAGGCGATGCGGGCGGCTTTCATCGTTTCAGTTTAGCTCGGCGGCCGGCGGCCGCCCGCGGCAATTGGCCCGACGTGACGCGCCAACCCCACGCGGGCCGTGCGAAATTGCACGCGGGTACAATCCTTTTTTTGGAGCCTTCACGATGCGCCTTCTCGGAAAAGCGCTCACCTTCGACGACGTGTTGCTGGTGCCGGCGTTCTCCCAGGTCCTGCCCAAGGACACTTCCCTCTCCACCCAGCTCTCCCGCAACATCCAGCTGAACCTGCCCCTGGTGTCCGCCGCGATGGACACGGTGACGGAGGCACGCCTGGCGATCGCCATCGCGCAGGAAGGGGGCATGGGCATCGTCCACAAGAACCTCACGCCGCAGCAGCAGGCCGCCGAAGTGTCGCGCGTGAAGCGCTACGAGTCCGGCGTGCTGCGCGACCCGGTGGTGATCACCCCGCAGCACACGGTGCGCCAGGTGCTGGCGATGCAGGAGCAACTGGGCATCTCCGGCTTCCCGGTGATCGACGGCGGCCGGGTGGTGGGCATCGTCACCGGGCGCGACCTGCGCTTCGAGACCCGCTACGACGTGCCGGTCAGCCAGATCATGACGCCGCGCGACAAGCTGGTGACCGTGCGCGAAGGCACCAGCGCCGCGGAAGCCAAGGCGCTCCTGAACAAGCACAAGCTCGAACGCCTGCTCGTGATCAACGATGCGTTCGAGTTGAAGGGCCTGATCACCGTCAAGGACATCACCAAGCAGACCAGCTTCCCGAACGCCGCGCGCGACGCGAGCGGCCGGCTGCGCGTGGGCGCCGCCGTCGGCGTGGGCGAGGGCACCGAGGAGCGCGTGGAGGCGCTGGTCAAGGCGGGCGTCGACGCGATCGTGGTCGACACCGCGCACGGGCACAGCAAGGGCGTGATCGACCGCGTGCGCTGGGTCAAGCAGAACTATCCGCAGGTGGACGTGATCGGCGGCAACATCGCCACCGGCGCCGCGGCGAAGGACCTGGTGGAAGCCGGCGCCGACGCGGTGAAGGTGGGCATCGGCCCCGGCTCGATCTGCACCACGCGCATCGTCGCCGGCGTCGGCGTGCCGCAGATCACCGCCATCGACAACGTCGCCACTTCGTTGGCCGGCAGCGGCGTGCCGCTGATCGCCGACGGCGGCATCCGCTACTCGGGCGACATCGCCAAGGCCATCGCCGCGGGCGCCAGCAGCGTGATGATGGGCGGCATGTTCGCCGGCACCGAGGAAGCGCCGGGCGAGACCGTGCTGTTCCAGGGCCGCAGCTACAAGAGCTACCGCGGCATGGGCTCGATCGGCGCCATGCAGCAGGGCAGCGCCGACCGCTACTTCCAGGAAGCCACCACCGGCAACCCGAACGCGGACAAGCTGGTCCCTGAAGGGATCGAGGGCCGCGTCCCCTACAAGGGCTCGCTGGTCGCGATCGTGTACCAGATGGCGGGCGGCGTGCGCGCCGCCATGGGCTACTGCGGCTGCGCGAGCATCGAGGAGATGCGCTCGCGCGCCGAGTTCGTGCAGATCACCGCCGCGGGCATGCGTGAGAGCCACGTGCACGACGTGCAGATCACCAAGGAGGCGCCGAACTACCGGGCGGACTGACGGAGCCCGCCCCCGGTTCGAATAAAAGGCCAGAATCTTCTGGCCTTTTTCAATGGACTGGGCTTAGAATATGGCCAGATTTCGACCAAGTCGAGCCAGAATGCCCACCGTCCCCATCCACCAGGCCAAGAGCCAGCTGTCCGAGCTCATCCGCGCGGTCGAGAACGGCGAGGAAGTGGTGCTGACCCGCCACGGCAAGCGCGTGATCCGGCTGATCAAGGAGCCGGAGACCGAGCAGCCGAGCATCGAGGCGCGCCGGCAGGCGATCAGCGCGGAACTGGAAGCCCTGCGCGCCAAGGTCGGCCGCGGCGAGCCGTTCCAGGAGCTGTGGCAGGAGCACAAGCGCGCGCGCGACGCGCGCGGCGACGCCTGGACCGACGAACCGAAGGTTCCGCGTGCTGGTCGTTGACGCTTCCGCTTTCGCGAGCTGGGTCTTCCCGGACGAAGGCGGCGACAAGGTGTCGCAGGCGCTGGTCCGCGTGATGACCGAGGAAGAGAGCGCCACCAGCGCCGCGATCTTCCCGCTCGAGGCGCTGCATGCCGCCGGCCGCGCGCTGGACCGCGGCCGCTTCACGCCCAGCGCCCACCAGCACGTGCTGCGGCTGCTCAGCCGCCTGCCGGTGGCGCTGGCGCCGCTGCGCGTGTCGCCGCTCGAGTTCTGGAACTGGTCGCAGTCCCTCGCGCTCACCCCCTACGACGCCGCCTACCTGAAGGTGGCGGTGGACCTCAAAGCCCCCCTCGTCACGATGGACCGCGCCTTGCAGCGCGCCTGCCTGCAGCTGGAACATCCCCTGATCACCGACCTGGCCTGAACCATGCAACACGACAAGATCCTCATCCTCGACTTCGGCTCGCAGGTCACCCAGCTGATCGCCCGCCGCGTGCGCGAGGCGCACGTGTACTCGGAAGTGCATCCCTGCGACGTCAGCGACGAATGGGTGCGCCAGTACGCCGCCGACGGCACGCTCAAGGGCGTGATCCTCTCCGGCAGCCACGCCAGCGTGTACGAGGAGACCACCGACAAGGCGCCGCAGGCGGTGTTCGAGCTGGGCGTGCCGGTGCTGGGCATCTGCTACGGCATGCAGACCATGGCGCACCAGCTCGGGGGCCGGGTGGAGAGCGGGCACCAGCGCGAGTTCGGCTTCGCCGCCGTGCGCGCGCGCGGCCACACCGCGCTGCTGCGGGACATCGCCGACTACACCACGCCCGACGGCCACGGCATGCTGAACGTGTGGATGTCGCACGGCGACAAGGTGGTCGACATGCCGCCGGGCTTCAAGCTGATGGCGTCCACCGAAAGCTGCCCGATCGCCGGCATGGCGGACGAGGAGCGGCGCTTCTACGCGCTGCAGTTCCACCCCGAGGTGACGCACACCGTGCAGGGCCGGGCCATCATCGAGCGCTTCGTGCTGGGCATCTGCAAGGCGCGTCCCGACTGGGTCATGCGCGACCACATCGCCGAGGCCGTGGAGGCCATCCGCCGGCAGGTGGGCGACGAGGAAGTGATCCTGGGCCTGTCGGGGGGCGTCGATTCCTCGGTGGCGGCGGCGCTGATCCACCGCGCGATCGGCGACCAGCTGACCTGCGTGTTCGTGGACCACGGCCTGCTGCGCCTGAACGAGGGCGACATGGTGATGGACATGTTCGCGGGCAAGCTGCACGCCAAGGTCGTGCGCGTGGACGCGGCCGACCTGTTCCTCGGCAAGCTGGCGGGCGTGAGCGAGCCGGAAGCCAAGCGCAAGATCATCGGCGGCCTGTTCGTCGACGTGTTCAAGGCCGAAGCCGCGAGGATCAAGCAGACGCACGCGCGCCACGTCGCCTGGCTGGCGCAGGGCACGATCTACCCGGACGTGATCGAGTCCGGCGGCGCCAAGAGCAAGAAGGCCGTCACGATCAAGAGCCACCACAACGTGGGCGGCCTGCCGGAGCAGCTCGGCCTGAAGCTGCTGGAGCCGCTGCGCGACCTGTTCAAGGACGAAGTGCGCGAACTGGGCGTGGCCCTGGGCCTGCCACCCGAGATGGTGTACCGCCACCCCTTCCCGGGACCGGGCCTGGGGGTGCGCATCCTGGGCGAGGTGAAGCGCGAATACGCCGACCTGCTGCGCCGCGCCGACGACATCTTCATCCAGGAACTGCGCAACTTCCGCGACGAACCCACGGGCAAGTCCTGGTACGACCTGACCAGCCAGGCCTTCACCGTGTTCCTGCCGGTCAAGAGCGTGGGCGTGATGGGCGACGGCCGCACCTACGACTACGTGGTGGCGCTGCGCGCGGTGCAGACCAGCGACTTCATGACCGCCGACTGGGCGGAACTGCCCTACGCGCTGCTGAAGAAGGTCTCCAGCCGGATCATCAACGAGGTGCGCGGGATCAACCGCGTCACCTATGACGTGAGCAGCAAGCCGCCGGCGACGATCGAATGGGAGTGAGGCTGTCTTGAGGCCGTTTTGAGGCCGTCTTGACAGGCGGCTGGCTCCGGGGCCGGGCCGGGATGGGACTGTCCGCCTCTGCGAATGTCCCCCGGCGCCGGCAAGCCGGCGCCTCCTCCTCTACTTCGCCGAGGCGGACAGTCCCATCCCGACCCTCCGACGCGCGAGCGCGACGGCATGGACCTTCACGCCCGCCGTCTTGAAGGCCCTTGCGTGGTCGTACGACCTTTGCGCTTCTTGTTGCAGCCGTCCAGGGACTGCGGTCACAGGGGCGGTGGGTCCCGCATTGCGCTGCTCAGGACCGGCAAGGAACTGTCCGACTCGGCGAGGTAAAGGAGGAGGCGCGGGCTGCCCGCGCCGGGGGACACTCGCAGAGGCGGACAGTTTCTTGCCGGTCCGGCCCGGAGGGAACAGGCGGCCCCCGGCGGCATGCATGCGAGCATCACGGCATGGAGGCATTTCCCCGCAGCCCGGTGCACAATTCCCCCATGTACCAGCCCCCGCACTTCAAGTCCAAGGACGCTGCCACGGCCGCGGAGCTGATGCGGCGCTACCCGTTCGCGAGCCTGATTTCCAACGACGACTCGGGCTTTCCCTTCGTCTCGCACCTGCCGCTGCACCTCGAGGAGCGCGACAGCCGCTTCGTGCTGCTCGGGCACTGCGCGAAGCCCAACCCGCACTGGCGCTACCTGCAGGCGCGGCCGGAGGCGCTGGTCACCTTCATGGGCCCGCACGGCTACCTGTCGCCCACGGTCTATCCGGACCTGCAGCGCGTGCCTTCCTGGAACTACCTGACCGTGCACTGCCGCGTGCGCGCCCGGCTGGTGGAGGACCCGCTCGCCAAGGACCGGCTGCTGAAGAAGCTGATCGGCGACCACGAGCCCGCCTACGCGGAGCAATGGCGCGGCCTGGGCGAGGAATTCGCGCACAAGATGCTGGCCGGCATCGTCGCCTTCGAACTCGACGTGGTGCAGTGGGACTGCAAGCTCAAGCTGAACCAGCACCGGCCCGAGGCGCATGCGCGCATGCACGCGGCCTATGCGGCGGGCACGGAGAACGATCGGGAACTCGCCGCCTGGATGCAGCGGCTCGGAATGGGAGGACGGTGATGCGGGCAATCTTCGGCGTGGTGGGACTGCTGGTGGTGGTGGCGATCGTCGGCGTGCTGGCGAAGAAGCAGCTGGGAGCGGGGGTCGCGCCCCGCGGCGGCGGCGTCGAAGGCAGTGCGCCCGCGGCCACGCCGAAGCAGCAGGTCCAGCAGTTCGAGCAGGCGGTGCAGGGCGCCATGCAACAGCCCCGGCCGATGCCCGAGAACGACAAGTGAACGAGCCCGGCGTCCGCGACGCGCGCTTCATGCGCGAGGCGCTGGCGCAGGCGCAACTGGCGCTGCAGGCGGGCGAGGTGCCGGTCGGGGCGGTGGTCGTGCACGGCGACAGCATCGTCGGCCGCGGCCACAACGCACCGGTCTCCAGCCACGATCCCACGGCGCATGCCGAGATCCGCGCCCTGCAGGACGCGGCGCGCACCCTGGGCAACTACCGCCTGGACGGCTGCGAGCTGTTCGTCACGCTGGAGCCCTGCGCCATGTGCAGCGGCGCCATGCTGCATGCGCGCCTGGCGCGGGTGGTGTACGCGGCCGCCGACCCGAAGACCGGGGCCGCCGGTTCGGTCGTGGACCTGTTCGCGCAGCAGCGCCTGAACCACCAGACCGCGATCTCGGGCGGCGTGCTGGCCGACGAGTGCGGCGAGCTGCTCACGCGTTTTTTCCGCGCACGGCGCCAGGAGGCCCGCATGAACGCACAACCCCTGCGCGACGATGCGCTCCGCACGCCGGAAGAGCGGTTCCGCGACCTGCCCGGCTATCCCTGGCCGCCGCACTACGTCAACGACCTGCCGTCGCTGGCCGGCCTGCGCATGCACTACCTGGACGAAGGGCCGCGCGAGGCGCCGCTCACCTGGCTGTGCCTGCACGGCAATCCCGCCTGGAGCTACCTGTACCGGAAGATGATTCCCGTCTTCCTGGAGGCCGGCCATCGCGTGGTCGCGCCGGACCTGGTCGGCTTCGGCCGCAGCGACAAGCCCAAGCGCGAAGGCGCCCACTCCTTCGAATGGCACCGGCAGGTGCTGCTGGAGCTGGTGGAACGGCTGGACCTGCGCGACATCGTGCTGGCGGTGCAGGACTGGGGCGGCCTGCTCGGTCTCACGCTGCCGATGGAGGCGCCGGAGCGCTACCGCGGCCTGCTGGTGATGAACACCGCGCTGGGCACCGGCGATGCGCCCCTGAGTCCCGGCTTCCTCGCCTGGCGCGAGATGTGCGCCAGGAACCCGGAGTTCGGCGTCGGCCGGCTGTTCGCGCGCGGCAACCCGCACCTGCAGGCGGACGAATGCGCGGCCTACGACGCGCCGTTTCCCGACAGCGGCCACCGCGCCGCGCTGCGTGCCTTTCCGCCCATGGTGCCGGAGCGGCCCGATGCGAACGGCGCGGCGATCTCGCGCCAGGCACGGGACTTCCTGTCGCGGCACTGGGAGGGCCGCAGCCTGATGGCGATCGGCGCGCAGGACCCGGTGCTGGGCGTGCCGGTGATGCAGGCCCTGCGCCAGCAGATCCGCGGCTGCCCCGAGCCCATGGTGTTGCCGGAGGCCGGCCACTTCGTGCAGGAGCACGGCGAGGGGATCGCGCGCAGGGCAGTGGGATACTTCCGGCCGTGACGCAGAAAAAAAGCATCTACCTCTATTCCCCCTCCAGTGCCGTTCGCAACAAGGCCGCCGTCCGCCGCGGCATCGCCCGCCTGAAGGCGCTGGGCCACGAAGTCGAACTCGACCCCTCCGTGTTCGCCACGCACATGCGCTTCGCGGGCGACGACGCCACGCGGCTGGCCGCGGTGGAACGGGCCGCGGCCAGCCGCGCCGACGTGGCCATCATCACGCGCGGCGGCTACGGCCTCACGCGCCTGCTGCCGCAGCTGCCCTACAAGGCGATCGCCAGGGCGATCGACCGCGGCACGCAATTCGTCGGCCTGAGCGACTTCACCGCCTTCCAGAACGCCGTGCTGGTCGAGACCGGCCGCGTGACCTGGTCCGGTCCCGCGGTCGGCGAGGACTTCGGCGTGGAAGCCGAACCGGACGAGATCATGCAGGCCTGTTTCGAGGACCTGGTGAGCGGGCAGGGCGAAGGCACGGGCTGGCAGCTGCCGGCGGCCGAACGCCGGGACCAGCCGCTGCAGGAAAAGGGCGTGCTCTGGGGCGGCAACCTCGCCATCGTCGCGGCGCTGGCGGGCACCCCCTGGATGCCCAAGGTCAAGGGCGGCATCCTGTTCCTGGAGGACGTGCACGAGCATCCCTACCGCGTGGAGCGCATGCTGACGCAGCTGCTCTACGCCGGCGTGCTGCAGAAGCAGAAGGCCATCCTGCTCGGGCACTTCACGAACTGGCTGCCGGTCCCGCACGACAAGGGCTTCAAGCTCAGGACGGTGATCGACTGGCTGCGCACGCAGGTCAAGGCGCCGGTGCTCACCGGCTTGCCGTTCGGCCACGTGCCCACCAAGGTCTGCCTGCCGGTGGGCGAGAAGGTCACGCTGGCGGTGGAGGGCCGCGATGCCTTCGTGCTGTGGGGGCACCGGCACTAGGCGAAAAAAAAAGGTTCTTCACCGATTACCGGGAAGGTAAGGAGGGCGGCCACGGCCACCACTGCTAATTTGGTGTTGTCGAGACATCAAAGCGCAGGAGGGCAGCCATGGCCGCAATCCAG
>JALHLO010000048.1 GCA_022844525.1 Ramlibacter sp. | reverse complement strand
GTTGACCGCAAGCTGACCCTCGAGCTCGGGGCTCACAGGTCTAACAGGTTTGGCGCACCGACCACGAAGCTGTACTCCTCAAGCTGAAAAAGTAAGATACAAGGTCTTGCAAATGAGCACGGTGCGACCTGCGCCTGAGTGCACCGGCGTCCGAACCGTGCTCATTTGCAAGACCTGACCCCGCGGCGACCGTGACCCCGCGGCGACCGTGCTCATGTGCAAGACCTGACCCCACCGCCCCCCGCCGCCACCCGCCGCCACCCGCGGCAGAGCCGATGTGCCGCGGCCCGTTCGGTTGACAGTTCCCCGACCCGCCGCCTATGCTCGCCGCCTGAATGATCGTTCATTCGAAGGCTTCGCGCGAGCCCCCTCGCGCGAGGATCCGGTGCTTGCATGCGCAGGATCCAGCGCGCCGCCGCGCGGCGCGTCCCCGAATTCCAACGACTTTGGCGCCCGTGCATCGACGTGTCGGCACCGCCGTCCGCGACACGAGGTGCCACCGGAGGAGAACCATGCCCACCGTCCCGAATTCACCGATCGGCCGCGCGGCCGCCGCTGCAGCCCTGCTGCTCGCCGCCCTGCCCTGCGCAGCGCAGAGCTACCCGACCAAGAGCGTGCGCGTCATCGTCGGGTTCACGCCCGGCGGCGTGACGGACATCGCCGCCCGACTGCTCGCACCCCGTCTCGCCGCCTCCCTGGGGCAGTCGTTCGTCGTCGACAACCGCGCGGGCGCCGACAGCCTGATCGCTTCGGAGATCGTCGCGAAGGCGGAGCCCGACGGCCACACGATCTACGTCGCCACGGCCGCGCACGCGGTCAATCCCAGCCTCTACGGCAAGGTGTCGTTCGACGCCCACAAGGACTTCTCCTCGATCAGCCGCATCGGCGACGTGCCCAACGTGATCGTGGTGTCGCCCTCGCTGCCGGTGAAGACCGTGCGCGAGTTCGTCGAGCTGGGGCGTTCGAAGAAGGGCGCGCTCAGCTACGCGTCGACGGCGAGCATCACCGCGCTGTCGACGGAGATGCTGAACAAGGCGGCCGGCATGGAGACGGTGCGCGTGGCCTACAAGGGCTCGGCGCCGGCGCTCGTGGCGGTGTCCTCGGGCGAGGTGCAGTACATGGTGACGGGTCTCGGCCCGATGCTGCCCCACATCAAGGGCGGCAAGGTGCGCGGCATCGCCGTCACTTCCGCGAAGCGCGCGAGCCTCGCGCCGGAGCTGCCGACGGTCGCCGAGAGCGGCGTGCCCGGCTACACGGCGAGCGTCTGGTACGCCGTGCTCGCACCCGCACGCGTGTCACGCCCCATCGTCGACCGCCTGAACGCCGAGGTACGACGCGCGCTGGACGACGCCGAGGTCAGGTCATCGATGACCGCACAGGGCATCGAGATCGCGGCGAGCACGCCCGACGAGATGCACGACTTCCTGCGTACCGAGATCGCGAAGTGGGCAAGAGCCGTGAAGGACTCGGGAATGAAGATCCAGTAGTCGGGCGTCACCACCACCAGGAGGTTTCCTCATGCCACGCATCGGTCTGCTCGTCCCGTCCTCCAACAGCTCCGTCGAACCGGAGATCTACGGCCTGCTGCCCGCCGAGGTGACGCTGCACACCGCGCGCCTGCACCTCACGCACATCTCGCCGGAGACGATCGTCGCCATGGTCGACGAGATCGAGTCCCAGGCGCGTCTGCTCGCGAGCGCCGACGTGGACGTGATCATGCTCGGTGCGGTCGCGCCGGGGCTGATCCGCGGCGCAGGCTACGACCGCGAGCTCGCCGGCAAGATCGAGGCGGCCACCGGCAAGCGGGCCGCCACGACTGCGACCGCCACGCTCGACGCGCTGCGCCATCTCGGCGCGAAGCGCATCGCCATCGGGGCGCCCTACGACGCGTCGGTGAGCAAGATCGCCCAGTCCTTCATGGAAGCAAACGGGATCGCCGTGGCCGGCGCGCTCGACCTCGGCATCGTCGACAACCTGAAGGTCGGCCGCCTCGACGATCAGGTCGCCTACGATCTGGGCCGCAACGTCGACCGCCCGGATGCCGACGCGATCGTCTTCGCCGGCACCAACATGCGCACCATGGCCGTCGTCGAGCGGCTGGAGCGCGATCTGGGCAAGCCGGTGGTCTCGACGACCGCCGCCTGTCTGTGGGCGGCGCTGCGCATCGTCGGGCTGAAGCACCCGATCAGCGGATATGGGCGACTGCTGCGGGAAGTGACGGGCTGAGCACCTCCGAGAACGCACCGCCCGAAGACACACCCTCGCCCGCGTGACGGCCCGCCCGGCGGGCCGTCGGGCTCAGCTCAGCCCCGCCCCATCGCCCCGCCGTGGCGGTGGTACACGCGGTACTCGCCCCGGAACCACTCGTGCTTCGCGAGCCGCTCCCGCCAGGGCGTCGCGCGGGCCTCGTCGCGCTCCTTCGATTCGAGGGCGCGCAGGTCGGTGAGGTAGTGCAGCGCGATGTGCGTCCACGTCTGCGGCCCCGGGTTACGGATCCTGAAGCGCCGGCACATGCGCCAGAACTCGCAGCGCAGCAGGATGCGCATGTGCTCCTCGTCGTACCAGGCATTGAACTCCTTCTCGTGCTGGGCCGGCACCCGGAAGAAGACGGGATACGCGATGTCCGCCTCGAGGATGCCGTCGTCCACGCCCGGCGCACGGTGCTCGCCGAGGTCGTCGCCGACGTAGCGCTCGACCGACTCGATCAGCTCGTGCTGCGGCCGCAGGCCCGCGGCCGGGTCGCCGCTCGCGCCCTGCGCCACCTCGAAGATCGTGAGGTACGCCCCGCGGATCGGGCTGCCGTAGCGCCGCGCGCCGGCGAAGGTGCCGCCCGCCAGCGCCGGGCGCAGGTAGTGATTCGCGTACCAGACGTCGAAGGCGAACGTGCTCTGGCGCTTCACGGTGATCGCGTCGAAGACGATCGTCGTGCTCTTCATGGGGGTCCCTCCGTCGATGTGTGGAGCCGGTGCGGGCCGCGTCGACCGCGATCGACGGCGGGCCGCACGATGCCTGACTTCAGTGCGGCCGTGCGTCCGCGGCGCTCACCGTGTCGGGCGTGAGCGCAAGATACGCGGCATTGCGCCCGGCGAGCCGCCCGGACGTGAATCCCCAGCCGAGATGGTGGCCGTGGCCGAGCAGCAGCAGGCCGCCCTGACCCGCGCTGCCGGCGGCGAAGAGCCCCGGGATGGGCCTGTCGTTCGCATCGAGCACGCGCAACTGCAGGTCGATCGCGAGGCCGCCGTCGGTGAAGCCCATCAGGTTCATGATCGGCCCGAGCGAATGGAACGGCGGCTTGACGAGCGGCGGGCGACGGCCGCCCGAGCGCTGCGCCTCGGCGTTGTAGGCGGCCACGGTCTTCGCGAACGCATCGGCCGGAATGCCGAGCTTGCCGGCCAGCGCCTCCAGCGTATCGGCGCACGCGTAGACGTCCGGCCGGTTGCGGCGGTAATCCGGCAGGTAGGCGAAAGCCACGCCCGGCGCCGTCGAGATGTAGTTCGGCCAGCCGGAGAATTTCGCGGCCACGGTGTCGTCCATGATGCAGTAGCCGCTCTGGTCCGGCTGGTCGAGCAGCGCGAACTCGGGGCGCTCCATCTCGTCGACGAAGCGCTCGCCCGCCTTGTTCACCAGGATGCCGCCCTCGTGGAACATCTTGAGCTCGGGCACGAGGAAGGTCGTGACGTAGCCCAGCACGAACGGCCGCAGCAGCCCCGCGGGCAGATGCGCGAGCGCCCAGATCATGAACTTCGTCACCGCCGGATAGGGCGGGATGCGCTGCACGAACGGCTTGTGCTTCGGCGCCGGGAAGCGCAGGCCGTAGTAGCCGAGGTGACCGTTGAGCACGCGCGCGCCGATCTCCATCGCCATGCGCTGGCCGTCGCCCGTGCTGGTCGGGTTCACCGGGCCGATGCGGGCGTGCTGCTCGGACATGAAGCGCGACTTCATCTCCGGGCTCGCGCTGTAGTCGCCGCTCGCCAGCACGACGCCGCCGCGTGCCACGTACTCGCGCCGCACACCGGCCGCATCGACGCACTCCACGCCCGCCACGCGATCACCCTCGCGGATGAAGCGCTCGGCGCGATGCCCGCAGCGGACGTCGACGCCGATGCGCCGGGCGTGGCGTTCGAGATGCCAGATGTAGGCGCGCGAGTTGGGCACGATGTTGTGCATGCGCGGCTTGCGGTGCGGCGCCTCGGGCATCGGCCCGAAGAACACCACGCCCTTGTCCATCAGCCAGCGGATGGTGTCGGGCGAGTTGTCCGCGAGAAGCCGGCGCAGCGCCTCGCTCTCGGCCGGGGCGAGCGCGCCGTCCTTGCCCATGCGCTTGTCGCTGCGGGCGAAGAGCGGCATGTCGTCGCAGTGGTGCTGCGGGCAGTCCTGGATGCCGGCGGCGATCTGGTGCGGCGTGTTGGTCGCGGTGATGGAGCCGACCGACCATGCGGTGGTGCCGCCGAGCTGCGGGTTCTTCTCCAGCAGCACCACGCTGCGGCCGAGGCTTCTCGCCTCGATCGCCGCCGCGAGCCCGGTGCCGCCCCCGCCCACCACGACCACGTCGAACTGCGCCCGCTCAGTCAAGGTTGCCTCCTCCCTTCCGACGCCGCCCGCATTGCCTTCGCAGGGAGCGCGACTCAAGCCGCCTTCGCGCCGGCGAGGTGCTCGGCGATCAGCATGCCGAAGACGATCCCCTTGATGAGCCCGCCGACGTAGCCGCAGTTCGGACCGCCGTCTAGACCGCCGGTCGTCGAGCCCGCGGCGAAGAGCCCGGGAATCGGCTGGCGATCCGACCCGAGCACGCGGCCGGTGGTGTCGATCGCGAGACCGCCCATGGTGAACGTGATGCCGCAGCAGATCGGGATGCCGTAGAACGGCGCCTGCGTGATCGCCGTGGGCGGGTAACGTTTCGCCGCGCGCGGCACGGGCAGAGACGCCGCGCGGCCGGCTGCAACCGCCGCGTTGAACTCGGCGATGGTCGCTTCGAGCGTGGCGGCCGGCACGCCGATCTTTCCGGCCAGCTCGGCGATCGTGGCGCCCTGATGGAGCGTGCCGCCCTCCTGCTGCAGTCGCGGGTTGGCGGGGATCGCCGCGGCCCGGCCCGGCCCTTCCCAGATGCGGGCGTCGAACACGGCAGTGGCCGAGAGCGGATCCTTCAGTCGCGCGACGGCATTGGCGAGGTACACGCCGCCGTGCCCCTCGTCGGCGAAGCGCCGGCCCTCGCCGTCGACCAGGATGCCGCCGGAGGCGAGCTCGTCGATCTGCGGGTAGGGCCAGAGCACGTCGTTGGTCATGGCCTCGCGCGCGAGCAGGTGGCCGTAGAACGCCTCCAGCCCGACCGTCGCCGCGCCCACCGACTGCGCCATGCGCAGGCCGTCGCCCACCCCGGTGAGCGTGCAGCGCTGCTTGATCGAGTTCGCGGCGGGGGAGATGTACTTCCCGACGAGTTCGCGGTTGGCGTGGAATCCGCCGTCGGCGAGCATCACCGCGGCGGCGCGCACGCTCTCCTTGCGCCCGGCGCGCTCGTACTCGACGCCGACGCAGCGCCCGCCTTCCATCACGAGCGAGGTCACCTTCGAGTCACGCTGGAGCACGCCCCCGCGCTTCGTCAGGTTGGCCTCGAGCAGGCGCAGCGTCATGTCGGAGCCGAAGCCCTCCCACTGCAGGCCCGTCGCCGGCGGGCGCGTCGGCGCGAGCATGAACTGGCGCCAGTTCACCTTGCTGCTGCGGTCGATCTTCGCGCCCTCGGATTCGAGCCATTGCACGGCGCGCAGCGAATTCTGCGTGAGGACCTCGGTCAGCGCGCGATCGGCGGATTCGGCGGTGATCTCGCGCACCGCCTGGGCGAGCGCCGCGGGCGTATCGTTCAGGTTCTGATACGAGATGTGCAGGACGCCGCCCGCGACC
This sequence comes from Ramlibacter sp., assembly GCA_022844525.1. Lineage (GTDB taxonomy): Bacteria > Pseudomonadota > Gammaproteobacteria > Burkholderiales > Burkholderiaceae_C > Ramlibacter. The sequence continues at coordinate 13,629 of JALHLO010000048.1, read as the reverse complement.
CGCGAATTGCACGAGTAGAGCGTCTCCTTGCCTTTCTCCAGGACCAGCGCGCGGCGGCCGAGCTGCGCCGCGCGGCTCGCTGCGACCAGGCCGGCGTAACCACCGCCGACGACGACGAGATCCCACGATTGCGCTGTGTTCATGGTGTCACTCCTGCAGTTGGGCGGTGAGGCGGCCGTGCGCGTCGCGCTGGCCGCCCGCGGGGCCTTGAGTTCACTTGTCCGCGAACACGCCGGCGAGCCGGCCGCGGACCCAGTAGGGCGAGTACTCGTTGACGATGTCGATGCGGTCGGCGCTCGGCCCGAACCGGTCCGGGTCGGGAGGGAAGTCGGCGAAGGGCACCCTCGTCTCGATCATGCCGATGTAGTCGATCTGGTTGTCGTAGTCCGAGCGGAAGACGCGCACCTGGATCGTCTCCTTGCGCCCCTCGTAGCAGTCGCGGAACGCCTGCACGATGGCGGGCCCCTCGGCGTCGGGCACGTTGCTCAGGCGCACCAGCACCAGCCGCGACATGCCCGGCGAGGTGCCCTTGTTGCCGGGATAGATCTGGTTGCCGCTGCCGCGATACTGCCCGCGCACGTTCGGCAGCACGCGCTTGGTCCATGGGCTGAACTTGCCCCAGGCGGTCGCGCGGTACACCGGGCTTTCCAGCACGCCGATCTCGGTGAGGTCGTAGAAGGCGAGATACTTCGGCCAGCCGTTCACGCACACGAAGCGGCGCGCGGACTCGAAGCCGGGAATGGCCGCGCGGTCGGGGAGGTGCTCGGTGTCGTACCAGTCGTTGAACTCGTCCTCGAGCGCGGGCGGCGGGTCCATCGTGACGAGCAGGAATCCCTTCGGCGTGGTCATCGGTGTGTCCTCCGGATGAATGCGGTCGCGAGCGGCCGGCGGGCCGCCCGTCTGTCGAAAGCGTTTACGTCCGCCGCACGGCGCAGCGTCTCGTGCGCCGAGCCAACGCGCCCGGTGTCGCAGCCGGCGCGCCACGCGCCGGCCGGGCATTCGCCGAGCGTCCGTTGCGCGGATGCGAGCATGCCCGTCACGCCGTCGTCCGATCCAGCAGCGCGGCGTTGCGGCCAGCGATGCGGCCGGAGACGAAGGCCCAGCCGAGATGATGGCCGTGACCTTCGAGCAGCATGCCGCTCTGACCGTTCGATCCGGCGGCGAAGAGTCCCGGGATCACGGCCCCCTTCGCGTCGACCACCTCGCAGCGCTCGGTGAGCCGCAGGCCGCCGTTGGTGAAGATCACGTAGGCCTTCGCCGGCCCGAGGGCGTGGAAGGGCGGCGTCACGACCTGCGGGCGCTCGCCTCGCGGGGCCACGCCCTGCGGCGCGCGACCGGCGTTGTACTCGGCGATGGTCTTCTCCAGCGCCGCCGCAGGCACCCCCATGCTCGCCGCGAGCCCCGCGACGGTCGAGGCGCGGTGGAAGATGTCGGCCCGGGTGCGCCGGTAGTCGTCGAGGTAGGCGTAGGCGATGGCCGGCGCCGTCGAGATGAAGTGCGGCCACGCCTTGAAGAGCTCCGCGACCCGCTGGTCGAACAGCAGGAACGCCTTGCCCTCGCGCCGCGTGGCGGCGATGTCCTGCGGACGCTCGCGCTCGTCGGCGAAGCGCTCGCCGTCGAGGTCCACGAGGATCGTGCCCTGCCGGTACAGGTTGCGCTCCGGCGCGAGCGCCGTCGTGAGGAAGCTCATCAGGAACGGCCGCAGCAGTGCCGGCGGCACATGGTCGAACGCCCAGCGCATGGTGCGCGTGACGACGCGGTACGGCGGGAGCCGGAAGATGAAGCTGCGGCGCGGCGGCGGCACGAAGCGCAGGATGGGCCCGCGCACGTAGTCGCCGTTCACGACTTCGCCGCCGGCGTCCACGCCGAAGCGGATGCCGTCGCCGGTGGCCGTCTCGTTCACCGCGCCCACGTTCGCCACCAGCTCGGAGGCGTAGCGGGCCTTGAGCTCCGGGCTCGCGCTGAAGTCGCCGCCGGCGAGCACCACGCCGTTCTCGGCGATGAACTCGTGCAGCGAGCCGTCGGGCAGGCGGGCGAGCACGCCCTTCACCGCCGCGCCGTCGCGGATGAGCGAGACCGCCTCGGTGCCCGTGCGCACGTCGGCGCCGATGCGACGGCAGTGCCGGCCGAGATGGAAAGGAAACGCCCGCGAGTTGGGCAGCACGTTGTGCATGCGCGGCTGCCGGTGCGGGGGCTCGGGGAAGGGGCCCACGAACTCCAGCCCGGTCGAGAGCAGCCAGCGGAACATCTCCGGCGAGTGCTCCGCGATCAGGCGGGCGAGCTCGACGTTGTCGCGCTGCGCGAACGCCCCGCCGAACTGCACGCCGAACTGGACGAGATCCTCGTAGTGGTGCGCGGGGTAGTCCTTGATGCCGGCACGCACCTGATGCGGCGTGCAGGTCGCCGAGACCGACCCGACCGACCACGCGGTCGAGCCCCCGAGCTCGGCGTTCTTCTCCAGCAGCACCACGCGGCGCCCGAGCTCGGCCACGGCGCTCGTCGCCGCGAGGCCCGCTCCGCCGCCGCCCAGCACGACGACGTCGAAGCGCGAGCTGCCCGCCGCCTGCCGGCCTGCCGTCGCGGCTGCCATGGCGTCAGCGCGGCTTGTCGGCACGCTCGACGCGCTGGGCCATGAGCGGCGCGAAGACGTTGAACGTCGTCGGCCGGCTCGCGACGAGCCGCTGCGCCGTCGCGGCGTCGATGCGTGCGATGCCCCGGCGCGGGACGGAGCGGTCGAGCCCCGCCGCCTCCAGCCAGACGAAGTCGATGCCCGAGCCTGCGACCGCCTCGGGCGAGGCGTCGCTCACCGCGAGGAACTCGTCCAGGCCCACGGCGGGCGCGCGGTCGAGCCCGGCGAACAGGTTGCGGTGCCAGTGGATGATGCAGGGCTGGAAACGGGCGTCGAAGCTGCCGCCGCCCCCGCCCTTGTACGCCGACCCGGTGAGCACTTCGAGCGAATCGACCGAGTGGATCGCCAGATACGGCGCGAGCATCGGCGTCACCGCCTTGAAGCGCTGCGAGGTGCGAAAGCCCGGCACGGCCAGCACCTCGTCGAGCTTGCGCTCGGTGTAGTAGTCGTTCCACGCCTGGACCAGCGTCGGGTCCGAGAAGTCGCACTCGACCATGTAGAGCATTCGTTCTCCTCCTCCCGCGTGGGCGCCCGTCACCCCGGGGCGCCGATGCGCCGTCCCGCGGGCGGGGCACGGCGCAGGGCGATGCACACGGGCGCCGCCGGAGGCACTCCGGCGATGCCCGCGCAACGGACCTACTTGTACGGATACTCCTCGAACAGCGCCTCCCAGTCGCACACGTTCTCCTTCGTGTAGTCCAGGGAGTACCAGCGCGGGAAGCCGTGCAGCGTCTGGCCGCCGTCGATCATGATCCCCTCGCCGTTGATGTAGCCGGCGTCGTCGGAGAGCAGGAAGGCCACCAGCTTGGCGACGTCCACCGGCTTGCCCCAGCGGCCGGCGGGCGTCTGGCGCAGCAGCATGTTGCGCCACTTCTCCTGCGAGAGCATGGGGACGGTCATGCCGGTCTCGATCACCCCCGGCAGGATCGCGTTGACGCCGATGCGGTAGTTGCCCAGCTCGACGGCGAGATGCTTCATCATCATCTCGACCGCCGCCTTGGTGGCGCAGTAGGCGCCGAGCTGATCGGCCACCACCCGCGCCCCGGAGGACGCCGTGAGGACCATCCGCCCGCCCTTGCCGCGCTTGATCATGGCCTTCGCCACCTCCTGGCACACGTAGAACGTGCCGTTGAGGTTGATCTGCACGAGCATGTCCCAGTCGGACTTCTTCATGTCCACCAGCGGCACGAACTTGCCCGTGCCCGCGTTGGCGAAGAGGCAGTCGATCTGGCCGTACTGCGCCACGACCTCGGCGACGCACTGCTCGACGCTCTCGGCCTTCGCCTGGTCGAAGACGAAATGCTTCGAGCCCTTGCCGGCCTTGTTGCACAGCTCGGCCGTCTCCGCCGCCATCTCCTCCTTGCGGTCGGCGACGGCGACCAGCGCGCCGCGGCTCGCGAGCTCGACGCAGGTGGCCTGCCCGAGCCCGCGCGCACCACCGGTGACGAACGCGACCTTGCCCTCGAAATCAGCCATGGGCCTTCGCTCCCTGCGCCTTCGCTCCCTGCGCCTGCGCGCCCGCCGGCGCCATGCCGAGCGCCTGCCGGTACTCGGCCGGCGTCATGAGCTCGCGGCCGAGCAGCTCGGCGATCTGGCGCACCTGATTGAAGTGATCGACGTTGCGCTTGATGATCTCGTCGCGATGCGGGTAGGGCCAGAGGGTGTCCTCCATGCCCACGCGCACGTGCAGGCCGAGCAGCATGGCAAACGTGGCGAGGTAGGTGCTCGCGCGGCCGGCGGCGCAGACCAGGATGAAGCTGTCCTGGTCGATGTCGCGGATCGAACGCACCATGCGCATGAGAGCGTCGACCATCTGGTTCGGGTTGTGCATCGGGCTGCAGCCGGGCAGCGCCGGCAGGATCAGCCAGTAGTACGGCGGCTTCACCACGCCGCTCTCGACCAGGAAGCGGCGGGCGTTGTCGATGTCGCCGTCGTCGTAGACCGAGATGATCGGCTTGGCGCCGTGCACCTGCGCGAGACGGGCCTTCTCGATGATCACGTGCGGCGCCTTGAAGAACATGCTGTCGCCGCAGCAGATCGCCGTGGTGTTGACCGGCAGCGCGTCGAACAGCCCGAGCTTCATGGTCGACTCCATCACCGCGCTCTCCTCGTCGGTCACGGCGACGAGGCAGCCGTCGAACATGACCCCGGGGTACTTCTTGCGCAGCGGCGAGATCACGTCGGTGAAGCGCTGCGGATCGAGCACGTTGAACCCGCCCTCGTCGCGCACGTGGATGTGGATGTTCGGCGCGCCGGCCTTGATGCACTCCTCGGCGGAGTCGCGGATCTCGTCGACCGAGATCGGCTGGTTGGGGTTGCTGCGCTTGCTGAAGAACGCCCCGGTGATGGTGGTGGAGATCATCACCTTGCCGGGGATCTCCCACTTCGGCAGCGGATCGACGTCGGCGAAGCGGCTGCTGAAGGGGTCGAGCACCTCGGGCATGCCATAGGGCTTCCAGGTGGTCTTGAGCCCCTGCCGGCTCACCCACTTGCGGACCTGATCCCACTTGACGCGGTCTTCTCTTTCCATGGTCGTTCGTTCCTGATGGTCGGTTTGCGGTTGCCTGCGGCGGTCTTGCGGCGGCGGAACGCGGCGGGAGGCCCATCCCGCCGGCGGTGAAACGCCGGCAGGGGGAGGCACGTCCCGCTCAGGGCACCGGGCGCTCGGGGTGCCCGAGGTAGTCGTTGTCCTCGTCACGCACGATGCGCAGCGGCTTGCCCTCCTCGATCTCCTCGATCACGTGGGCCATGATGCCCGGCAGCACGGCGAGCAGCGCGATGGCGGCCATCTGCATCGGCCGGAAGCCCATCTCGCTCATGATCGCGCCGAGCATGCCGTCGACGTTGATGCAGATCCCGCTCTTGCCGGTGGAGCGCAGGAACTCGGCGTGGATCGCCTCGAACATGCGGATCTTGTCGCCCAGGAAGCCGCACTCCGAGGCGATCTGGCGCAGCTTGACCGCGCGGAAATCGTCGCCCTTGTGCGTGGGGTGGCCGAGCCCGGGGATGCGCTTCTTCGCGGCGCGCACCTGGGCGACGACCTTCTTCGCCGCCTCCTCGAGCGAGAGCTTCTCCTCCTTCATCATCTTCACCGCGTTGTCGAGGAACTCGGCGCTGTGCTGCGGCGAGATCGTGTTCGAGCCGGCGGTGAGCAGGCCGGCGGCCGTGCCCGGGACGAGCTGCGGGTTGCCCGAAGCGGCGTAACGCGCCGCCAGCACGCTCGCGGCGACGAAGCCGTGGTCGAGCAGGCTGTTGAGCATGGCGTCGGTCATGCGCGCCTCCTCCTTCGTCGGCAGCTCGCCGCGGATGGTGAGGTAGACGCCCTCGGCGTAGCTCTTGTCGCCGATCAGCTTCTCGTGCGAGTAGCCGCGGATGATCACCTTGCCTTCCATCACGCGGCTGATCTTGGTTGCCCACTCGTGTGCCATGGTCTGCTCCAGGGTTGATGTTCGTTCGGCCGCCATCAGGCGGCCGGGCGCGGGAATCTCCCCTCTCCCACCGGGAGAGGGGTCGGGGGTGAGGGAACGGGGTCGCGTTCCATGCGCTTGCCGGGGCCCCGGCTCAGCTCCGCAACGCCCCCTGCACGTCGATGCGCGTGCGCAGGACGTGCAGTTGCTCGGGCGTCGGCCCTTCGGTCGTGGGCACGCTCGACGGGATCACCAGCTCGAAGCCGGTGTTCGCCACGACGTCCTCGACCTTCACGCCCGGATGCACCGACTTCAGGCGCATCCGCTTGGTGCCCTCCTCGAAGTCCATCACGCACAGCGGCGTGACGACGTAGCGCGGCCCACCGCCCGGCAGCCCGAGCTTGGTCCGGGCATCCTCGCCGCCCGTGCCCCAGCCGTAGGCCGAGACGAAGTCGCACTTCGGCACGAAGATGCGCTTGTCGTGCGAGTTCACCACGAGATGGAAACGGCTGTTCATCACCGTGGCGTTGCACACCCCGATCGCGCCGGGGCCGCGGAACTTGAGCTTCTTGTAATCCGACCCGATGCCGATCAGGTTGCTGTTGCCGAACCCGTCGATCTGCAGCGCGCCGGCGAAGAACACGCCCTTGCGCCGGAACTTCATGTTCTCGACCAGATCGTTGTGGATGTAGTAGGCCTCGGCCCAGCGCGTCGCCCGCTGGTCGGTGATGAGCTGGAACTCCTCGATCACCGGTTCGTTCAGGACGTTCGCCTTGGTCATGGCGATCATGACCGACATGTTCGGCCCCCACAGCAGGTGCGCGAGCAGCACGCCTGCCCGCGGCACCGGCAGGTTGGCACCGACCTCGACCCAGTAGCCGTCCTCGAGATCGCGGGCGAGCACCGTCGCCATGATCTCCTTCGTCGTAGCCACCGCTTGTGTCTGCATCTCGATTCTCCGGAGTCGACCGCGCGCGGCGGATCAGTATTCGTTCAGGGAGAGCAGCCGGCGCAGCCCGACGCGCTCGAGGTACTCGACGTGATCGGCCGGGCCGGTCACGAACCGGTCGAGGTACGCGGCGAGCGGGGCGAAGTCGTCGCTCTTCGCCCAGGCCGTGGCCGCCTTCACGTACTCGCGGATGTGGGCCTGGTCCTCGATGTAGTGACCGGGGCTCGAGTACGGGTGCGCGCCGAAGGGGGCACGGATGATGCCGTCGGCGCCCGGGATCGCGGTGCGCAGCGGGTCGGCCTTGATCTGCTCGTTGGAGACGACCTGCTCGACCTGCACGAAGGTGAGATCGGCGGCGGCGTAGATCGCGCGGTCGCCGTAGCCGTGCCCGATGTACTGCACGTTGCCGTAGGCGTCGGAGCAGTGCGCGTGCAGGAAGGCGACGTCGATGTTCACCGCCGGGATCGCGAGCAGGGTCTCGCCGTTGCAGGGGTCCTGGAAGACCTTGATCGCCGGGTTGATCTCCGGGAACGAGGTGCCCACGCCCGAGCGCCACGGGTTGAACGGCACGCGCTGGGCGGCGGCGCGCAGGGCGGCGTAGTACATCGCCTCGTCGAGCTCGAACACCTCGACGCGCCCCCGCTCGACGGCCGTGCGGAAGGCCGGCCCGATCGGGGCGAGCACCTCGCCGCCGACGTAGGGCGCGATCACCTTCTTCACGCATCCGGCGGCGATGAGCAGGTCGATCTCCAGCCCGGAGGAGGCCGGGCCCACCACCGTGAGGTTCTTGAAGCCACGCCTGATGAGCCCGCGCACGATGAGCATCGGGTGGCTCGAGTTGATGAACCCGCCGATGCCGACGGTCATGCCGTCGGCCACCTTGTCGAGCGCCTGGTCGACCTCGATGATGCGCTTCGCGCGCACGGGTGCGGCTGCCGCTTCCGTCATGTTCTGTCCGCCTGTGCTGGGTTGGTCAGTGGGCGATCTGGCCGCCGTCGATCACGAACGACTGGCCGGTGACGAACGAGGCCTCGTCCGAGGCGAGATACACCGCCAGCGGGCCGATGTCGTCCGGCTGGCCGAAGCGGCGCAGCGGGATGAGCTTCAGCGCCGAGTCGATCGTCTTCTGGTCCTGCATGTAGGGCTTGGTGAGGTCGGTCTCGATCCAGCCGGGGCAGATGCAGTTCACGCGCACGTTGTAGCGCGCCCACTCGACCGCGAGCGCCTTGGTGAGCTGCAGCAGACCACCCTTGGTCATGCAGTAGATGCTGTTCCAGGGCGCGCCGACGAAGCTGTAGATCGACGCCATGTTGATGACCACGCCGCTCTTCTGCGCGACGAAGCGCCGGCCGGCCGCCTGGATCGTGACGATCGCGCCTTCGAGGTTGGTCGAGATGAGCAGGCGGTAGTCCTCCGGGGTCATCTCCAGGAAGGGCTTGAGCTTCTGCGCACCGGCGTTGCAGACGAGCGCGTCGAGCTTGCCGTACTGCTTGACGGTCGCCTCGACGGCGGCCTCGACGCTTTCCGGGCGGGTGACGTCGGCCGTGATGGGGATCGCGTTGCCGTCGATCTCCTTGATCGCGGCGAGCGTCTCCTGCAGGGCGGCCTGGTCGCGGCCGAGCAGCGCCACGTTGGCGCCGGCCTTGGCTAGGCTCACGGCGACGCTGCGGCCGATGCCGCGGCTGGCGCCGGTGACGAGGGCGGTCTTTCCATTCAGGTTGAACATCGCGGTTCCTTCGCTTGGGGTGGAGGGAATCAGGTGGGCTTGGCTGCGGCGGCGACGCGGTCCCAGGTCGCCGCGGTGAAAGGCGCGGCGCGCAGCACGTTCTTGCGCACCTTGTTGGTCTCGGTCTTGGGCAGGGCGTCGACGATCTCGACGTAGCGCGGCACGGCGAACTTCGGCAGGCGCGCCTGTGCGTGCTCGACGAGGGCGCGCGGGTCGAGCGCCGCCCCGGACGCGGGCACGACGACGATCTTCACGTCGTCGCCGCCGAGCTCGCTCGGCACGGCGATCGCCGCGACCTCCAGCACGCCCGGCACCTCGGCGATCGCCTCCTCGACCTCGAAGGCGGAAACGCTCTCGCCCCGCACGCGGATGGCGTCGCGCACGCGTCCCATGAAATAGAGGTTGCCCGCCGCGTCGAGGTAGCCGGCATCCCCGGTGTGGAACCACAGGTCGCGCCACGCCTCGAGCGTCGCCTTCGGGTCGCCGTCGTAGCCGAGCATGGTGGTGCAGGGCTCGGTGCCGCGCACGAGGATCTCGCCGGTCACTCCCGGCGGCAGCGGCTGGTCGGTCTCGTCCGCGATGCGCACGTGAAAGCCCGGCAGCGCCCGACCGACGCTCGCGGGATCGGGGTGCTCGTGCGGCAGGTAGATGCCGACGTTGCCCTCGGTGGAGCCGTAGCCGGAGCGCAGTACGACGCCATGGCGTGCCTGGAAATCGAGGAAGTCCTTCGGCGCGGCGCCGATCCCCCAGCCTGCGCGCAGCCTCGTGCCGCGCCCGTCCTCGGCGCTCGTCGACTTGAGCAGCATGCGCAGCGTCTCGCCGATGTAGTAGAAGAGCGTGACGCCGTGGCGGCGCACCTCGGGCCAGAAGCCGCTCGCGGTGAACCGCTCCACCAGCACCATGCGCGCGCCGGTGAGCAGCACCGGCAGGGTGATCATCGCCTGCGCGGTGTTGTGGAACATCGGGAAGCAGTTGTAGTAGACGTCGTCCGCGGTGACGCCGAGGTCGTTGGCGATGTTGCGGCCGAGGATGTACTGCTGGGCGTGCGAGAGCAGCACGCCCTTGGAAGGCCCGGTGGTCCCGGAGGTGTTCATCACCGCGCCGGCATCGGCGCCGCCGACCTTCTCGGCAGGTACAGGCAGCCCAGCGGCATCTGCGAGCACCTGCGGGTAGTCGAGCACCGTCTTGCCGCAGCCGGCGCGCACGCGCTCCGAGCCGTCGAGGACGACGACGGTTCGCACCTCCGGCACCTGGTCGAGCACCTCCAGCAACGGCGCGGCCAGCGCCGCCTCCACCACGACGAGCGGCACCGGCGCGCGCTTGAGCACGTGCAGGATCTGCGGCGCGCGGTAGGCCGTGTTGATCGGCACCTGCAGCGCGCCGATGCGCGAGAGACCGAACCAGAGATCGAGGTATTCGGGCCGATTGGCGAGCAGCAGACCGACGCGCGTGCCCTTCTGCGCCCCGATCGCGCGGAAGGCGGCGGCAACGCGATCGGACGAAGCGTCCACCTCGCGGTAGCTGAGGTCGCGCCCGCCGAACGTGACGAACGTGCGCCCGCCGATGCTCTGCGCCTGGCGGCGCAGGATGTGCGCGGCCACCTGTTCGGCGAGCGGCAGCGGGCCGAGGAACTCGCTCACCGTTGGGGCTCCGCGCTGTTTCGAGGGGGGGATGGGATCGGGTTCATGCTCTGCTTCCGGTTCTTTCTCCGGCCGTGACGCGGTGCCCGCGCGCGGCCCTGCTCAGTGACGTGCGAGCAGCCGCCCGTAGCCGGGGACGGGGTCGTGGATCCCCGCGATGCGCAACAGACGCCACAGCGTCGCCTGGGTGGAGGTGACCACCGGCACGCCGAGCTCGGCCTCGAGCTCGTCGACCACGACGTGCGACCAGAGGTTGAGGCAGGTGATCAGCACCGCGTCGGCGCCGGGCTTCCAGGCGCCGCGCACGAGCTGCAGGATCTGCTCGCGCGTGGGCGAGGCGAGCTCGAAGGCGTCGCGGATGCCCAGGCACCCGGAGGACACGACGCGCACGCCGGCCGACTCGAAGAAGGCGTGCTCGGCGTCGTCGATCTCCTTCGCATAGGGAGAGGTCGCGACGATGCTGCCTGCGCCCAGCACCCGGAGCGCGGCGAGGATCGCCTGCGTGGCGGTCGTGGCCGGCACGCCGCAGCCGGCAGCGACCTCGTCCTGCAGATGACGGTCGTACTCCAGACCCTGCACGATGCTGGACGCCGTGCAGCAGTAGGCGACGGCCTGCGGACGGCAGCTCGCGAGCTGCCGGACGGCATGCATGCCTTCCTCGCGGTCCATGCGCACGATCGACTCGGGCGAGAGCGCGTTGTCGAGCAGCATGCGCGAGGCGTGCACGCTCACGCCCTCGGGACAGGCCCGGCCGAACCAAGGCTCGACGACCGTGTTCACGCTCGGGACGACGACGCCGAGACGGGCTCGAACGGTGCTGGACTGCGACACGGGCGTGCTGCTCGATGGGCTCTGGCTCACGGCGTACCCGTCAACGGCAGGATGGGAAGGGACGACGACTGGGAAGCAATGGTAAGCCAAAATGAATGGACATTCAATCAGCCGGCGTCTCTGTGGTAGCATTCCGCATCGCGAACAGGCGGGCCGGGCGCGGCCCGGCGGTTGCCGCAGGGCGGCATGTGCAGCGGTCGTTCGCGACATGGCCGCGCCCCGCCGGCGATGGCACAGGCCCAGGGAGAGCACGGGGTGCCCGGCGCGACGAGCTCCGTGTCGAAGGATCACGACTGCAGGCGATGGATCCCATGCTGGACTCGGTGAAGGCTACCGTCGAAGACCCGGCGCTCGTGCGCTCGCGGCGCGCCCAGCTCGTCGCCGCCGCCATCGCGCTCTTCAACCGCCAGGGCTTCTTCTCCACCACGGTGAAGGACATCGCGCGCGAGGCAGGCTTCAGCGCGGGCCTCATCTACCAGTACGTCGGCGACAAGCAGGACGTCCTCTTCCTCGCGCTGCAGAAGATCGTCGAGACCAACAAGGAGCGCATCCCGGCCGCGCTCGAAGGCGTCACCGACCCCCTGGCCCGGCTGGTGACCGCGATCGAGGCGTACTGCCGCGTGCTGGACGCCAACGGCGACGCGGTGCTGCTCACGTATCGGGAGAGCAAGTCGCTCAAGCAGGCACACAAGGACGCGCTCAAGCAGCTGGAGCGCGAGACCAACGCGATGCTCTCCGCCTGCATCGAGGACTGCATCGCGAGCGGCTGGCTGCGCACCGAGAAGGTCGAGCTGCTCACCTACCACATCGTCGTGGTCGCGCACGCCTGGGCGCTCAAGCACTGGCGGCTGCGCGAGATCACCACGCTCGACGAGTACATCCGCCTGAACGTGCACTCCGCATGGCAGGCATGCCTCACCCCGCAGGGCAAGCGCCACCAGGTCCGCCTGCAGGCGGGCGCCCAGTCGGCGCGCTGAGCCCTGACAGGACTCTGCCCGCATCGGCGGGCACACCCGCGCTCAGCCGAGCACGCGGCGCAGCCAGCCTCCCTTCCCAGCGCGCCGGCTGCGCGCGCCGGCCTCGCGCTTCGCGGCGTAGCTGCGCGCCGCCATGACGAGACCGTCGCGGTCGATCGCGGCGAGCGCCTCGACCTCGCCGTCGTCGAGCCCCATCCCGCGCGCCCACGCGCGAGGCTCGGCGCAGAACGCCTCGCGCGCCTGCGCATCGGTGTAGAGGAGCGCCAGCGCTGCTTCGAGCCGCTGCGCGCTCATGCGGCGGCCCGCGCGAACCGACGCCCGTCCAGCAGGGCGCGACGCGCACGCTCGATCTGCAGCAGCAGCTGCGCGAACTGCGGGTAGCGACCGTCGCGCTCCAGCACCACGGTGAGCGGGCCGGCGACACGCGTCGCGAGATGCGCGAGCAGGTCGTAGACCGCGTCCGGCACGTCGTGCAGGTGGTCGTCGAGCAGCCGCTGCGTCGACGTCCCCGGCGCACCGATCCAGACGCCGCCCGAGAGGTGCACGATCGACACCCGATCGAGCGGCATGGCGTCGAGCAGGGCGTAGGGATCGTGCCCGAAGTTGCACGCATTCGCGTAGAGATTGTGGAGGTCGAGCAGCAGCGGAACGTCCGCCTGCCGGACGATCGCGCCGGTCCAGGCCGGCTCGTCGAGCGTCGAGGCCGGCGGATCGATCAACGTGGCGATGTTCTCCATCGCGGGCGCGGCACCGACGATGCGCGCCGCGCGGCGGATGTTCGCGAGGGCGCCTGCGATCGTCGCCTCGGTGCGGGGCGCCGCGGCCATGTGGCCGATCTCGATGCCGCCCGCACGCACGAAGGCGAGGTGCTCGGACCATCCGGCGGGCTCGATCGCCGCGGCGAGCCGCGCCAGCCGGTCAATGCGCCGTGGCGCGACCGGCTCGCTCGACGCGAGACCGAGCCCCACGCCATGCAGGAACAGCGGCCGCTCGCGGCCCAGCAGGCGCAGCGCTTCGACTTCGCGCCGCGGGGCATCGAGCAGGGACTCGGCGATGACTTCGAGCACGTCGATGCGGTCGGCATGGTCGAGGATCGCCGCCGCCAGCTCCGGGCGCCAGCCGATCCCGACGCGGTCGCCGGCGCTCAATCGCCGCCCCCGCCACCGCAGCCGCCGCAACCGCTGCTCCCGCCGGAATCCCCCGAGCTGCTGCTGTCGGACGAACCGGACGAGCCTCCGCCGTCCGCAGTGCCGGTCGGTTGCGGATAGAGCTGCTGTATGAACGGAAAGGCCGCGGCCGGCAACGCCGCCAGCCCGAAGACGGCGCCGAGCAGCAGCGCCTCGTTGCCGAGCCCGCCCGGGCGCAGGCGAGCGTGTACAGCGACATGTAGTAGTGCTCGTACACGCCGAGCTTGCCGGCGAGGTCGGGGCGGACCAGGGCGGCCCACCGGGCGGGCTCGGCCCCGGCGAG
>JALHLO010000047.1 GCA_022844525.1 Ramlibacter sp. | reverse complement strand
GACACCGGCGAATTCGCCGAATACATCGCGCACGAGGAATTCCGCGCCGGGCTGCCGTCCGGGCGCTTCCGCGTGGTCGTCGACCCCAAGCTGGCGCGCCGCTACGTCGCGCAGCGGCTGATGCTGGTCGTGTTCGTGATGCCGATCATCGGCGTGGGGCTGGCGCTGGCGCTGACCGGCCGCACCTGGCCGGGCGCGCTGCTGGTGGCCGCCGGCGTGCTGCTCAACCGCGTGGTGCGCTGGCAGGCGCCGAAGATCCTGGTGCACATGGCGACGCGCGATCGGGCGGTCTACGAGTTCGTGACCCAGAACGGGCTGATGGAAGTGCGGCGCGCGGACTCCTAGAGCTGGCAGAAGATGATCCGCATCGCGGAGTCGTTCTTGCGGTAGTGCGGCCCGGGTGCGGCGAAGGTTTCGTCGAGCACCTGCAGGTCCTGCATCTTGCGCACCTCGAACAGCGGCTCGGTGGCGTCGCCGCCGCGCAGCTGGTGCGCGCGCAGCAGCTCGGTGCCGTTCACGCCGACGCCATAGCACTGGGGCTCCACCAGCCGAGGCGTGCCGTGGTAGGCGAAGCGCAGCCGTCGCCTGTGCAGGATGGCGTCCACGATCAGCTGGTTCATGCAACTCCCCGGCGACCCACCGCTTCCCGGCGCGATTCTGTGATCCGCGCGCCGCGGCCGGCTGCGGGGAGTTCCTTCCATGCGGATAGGGAAGTGCCGCAGGCGGCCCGCCGGGGGAAAGCCGATCCGCTAAGCTCGGCAACATGCAGATCCGCCCCTTCCGCGAGCAGGACGAGGTCGTCGCACTGGGCCAGCGCCTCATTCCGGACCACTGAACCATGCGCGCACTGGAGCACCGCATTCCCCCGCCCGTCATCGACCTCACGTTCGCCCTGGCGATGTGGGGCGTCGCGCGCCTGCTGCCCGGCCTGTCGGCGGACTGGCCCGGGCGCACGCCCGCCAGCATCGCGCTGGCCCTCGCGGGCGGCCTGGTGGCGCTGGCCGGCCTGGTCGCCTTCCGGCGGCACCGCACCACGGTGAATCCGCTCAAGCCCGCGTCGGCCAGCGCGCTGGTGTCCACCGGCGTCTACGCCTTCACCCGCAATCCCATGTACCTGGGCATGCTGGTCGTGCTGGTGGCCTGGGCGGTGTACCTGTCCAACCTGGGCGCGGCGGCGCTGGTGCCGCTGTTCGTGCCCTGCCTGAACCGCCTGCAGATCCTGCCGGAAGAGCGCGTGCTGCGCGCGAAGTTCGGTGCCGCCTTCGATGCCTACGCGGCGCGGGTGCGCCGCTGGATCTGAGCATTCCGCTGCGGCATTGCCTCGCGCCGGCCGGGAACGCGTACGCTAGCGGCACCGACAACGGGAGGACATCCATGAACCCCTGGTTCTTCTTCTGGGCGCCGCAGGTCACCCTGCCTTTCGGCGGCAGCGTGGCGCAGCGCATCGAGCCGGACACGCGCTGGTTCTTCGGCGGCATCGCGCCCGGCGCCGGCGACCCCGAGATCGAGCGCAAGGCCTTCGACGTCGCCACCTACGGCCGCCAGCTGGGCCTGATCACCGAGCTGCTGGCGGACCTGGCGGAGCAGGCGCCGCCGAAGACGGCCAAGGGCCAGAAGGCCCTGAAGCGCCTGCGCGAGATCCAGCTGCGCATCGAGCAGGTGAAGGAGCACGACGCGATCGACGCGCTGGAGCAGATCGATTCGCTGCTGGCGCGGCTGAAGAAGACGCACCCGGAGCGCCTCGCCGCCGCCCGCCGGCGCATCGCGCATGCCCTCGCGGTCGACGAAGGCTGAGGCGCTGCGCATCGGCCTGGTCTCCGACACGCACGACCTGCTGCGGCCGGAGGTGGCGGACTGGCTGCGCGGCAGCGACCACATCGTCCACGCCGGGGACATCTGCGGCGAGGCGGTGCTGCAGGCGCTGGCGGTGCTCGCGCCGCTGACGGCGGTGAGGGGCAACAACGACCTGGGTCCCTGGGCGCGGCACCTGCACGAACAGGAGACCGTGCGGCTCGGCGGGATCGCGATCCACGTGGTGCACGACCTCAAGGAGCTGGCGCTGCCCGCCGGGGTGCGGGTGGTCGTGTCGGGCCACTCGCACCGGCCGCTGGTGCAGGAGCGCGAGGGCGTGCTCTACGTCAACCCGGGCAGCGCGGGCCCGCGGCGGTTCAAGCTGCCGATCTCGGCGGCGGAGCTCCGCATCGAGGCCGGGCGGGTGACCGCGCACCTGACGTCGTTCTGAGGATCCGCGGGAATGACGGGATCGGGGAAGCCGCGCGCGAGCCTTGCGCTCCCCGGCGGCGTTCCTATACTGCACCGGGACGGCAACGTTCGCGGAGGAGGCATGCACGTCCGCCACGCCATCCTGCCCGCGACCTTGCTGGCCCTTGCCGGGCCCGGGGTCGCCGGGTTGCCCGATCCGGTGACGCGCTGCGCGATCGGCCGTTTCAGGGATTGCGACATCCGCCACGCGATCGAGCGCGGGCTCGTCGAGACCGGCCTCGTGCCCCGCTTTCCCGACCAGGCGCGCTGCCGCGGGATCGACGAGGGCTTCGCCATCTCCTACAGCCACAAACGCGACCGGGAGCAGTACCACGGCGGGATCGACATCCCCGCTCCCTCGGGGACGCCCATCATCGCTGCCGCCGACGGCACGGTCGTGGCGAAGTACCAGGGCCTCGCCAGCTTCCGCGGCATCGAGCTGGTGGTACGCCACGCCCCCGAGGACACCGGCCTGCCGGCGTGGGTCTACACGCAGTACGCGCATTTCTCCGAGCTGCCCGCGGTGCAGGTCGGCGAGCGCGTGCGCCGCGGCCAGCGGCTCGGGCCGACCGGGAACACCGGCATCGGCCGCACCGGGCGGCAAAGCCAGCGGCGCCGGCCCGCGATCCACTTCGGCGCGTTCTACAGCGACCGTGCGGACTACGTGGACGCGCAGGAGCGCATCATCCCGCTGGAGGGCCACTGGATGGATCCCCTGGCGCTCTGGCGCGGCAAGCCGCCGCTCGATTCGGCCTCGCTGCAGGCGCTGCCGGCGGCCGACAAGGAAGTGAACGTGGCCGTGGTGCTGGAAGACGGCAGCGTGCTTCCGCAGGGCGCCCGCATCGTGTGGCCGTACGCCTGCGCCCGCGGGTAGCCCACCCGCCCCAGGGGCGCGCCATGCCCATAATCCGGCCATGGAAACGAAATGGCTGGAAGACTTCGTCAGCCTCGCCGAGACCCGCAGCTTCAGCCGCAGCGCGCAGCTGCGGCACGTCACGCAGCCGGCGTTCTCGCGCCGCATCCAGGCGCTGGAGGCCTGGGCCGGCACCGACCTGGTCGATCGCAGTTCCTATCCCACGCGGCTCACGCCGGCCGGCGAGACGCTCTATGCCCAGTCGCTGGAGATGCTGCAGGCGCTGCACAACACGCGCGCCATGCTGCGCGGGCATGCGTCGGCCGGGCAGGACGTCATCGAGTTCGCGGTGCCGCACACGCTGGCCTTCACCTTCTTTCCGGCCTGGGTGTCCAGCCTGCGCGACCAGTTCGGGCCCATCAAGAGCCGGCTGATCGCGCTGAACGTGCACGACGCCGCCATGCGCCTGGTGGAAGGCAGCTGCGACGTGCTGATCGCCTACCACCACGCATCGCAGCCGCTGCAGCTGGACGCCGACCGCTACGAGATGCTCACGCTGGGCACCGAGACGCTCGCCCCCTACTGCAAGCCGGACGAGCACGGCGAGCCGATGTTCCGCCTGCCGGGGCGGCCGTCGCACCCGCTGCCCTACCTGGGCTACGCGCCCGGTGCCTACCTGGGGCAGGTCACCGACCTGCTGCTGAAACAGTCCGGCACCGCCATCCACCTGGACCGCGTTTACGAAACCGACATGGCCGAGGGCCTGAAGGTGATGGCCCTGGAGGGCCACGGCGTCGCCTTCCTGCCGCACAGCGCGGTGACCAAGGAACTGCGCGCGCGCAAGCTGGTGAGCCCGGTGCCGCCGGAGCTGCAGGGCATGCAGGTGGCCATGGAAGTGCGCGCCTACCGCGCGCGGCCTTCCGGCAAGCAGCCGGCCAAGGGCACGGCGCAGGCGCTGTGGACCTTCCTCGCCGACGCCGCGGGCGACGCAACGCTGCCGAAACCCTGACGATGCACCGTCCGGTGGCATGCCACCGGGCATAAACCCTGCTTGGTAGGGCCGGTCCCAGGGCCTAAGCTTCCGCTCGCACAGGCGCGGCCCGTCCGGCGCGCGGGCCCGCCTAGAATGCGCCCTTTTGTTGTCATGCGCTTATTCAGGAGATTTGAAATGAACAAGAAATTCGTGCTGGCCGTGGCCCTGACGGCCACTGCCTGCGGCGCCTTCGCCCAGGCCAACGACACGCTGGCCAAGGCCAAGGCCGCCGGCAAGGTCGTGATGGGCGTGCGCGAGTCCTCGGCGCCCCTGTCGTACACCACCGGCGGCGGCCAGTTCACGGGCTACCACGTGGAGCTGTGCCAGCGCATCCTGAAGTCGGTGCTGCCGGGCGTGTCGGTCGAGTACGTGCCGGTGACCTCCGCCAACCGCATCCCGCTGGTGCAGAACGGCACCGTGGACATCGAGTGCGGCTCCACCACCAACAACGCCACCCGCCAGAAGGACGTGTCCTTCGCCCTCACGACCTACGTGACGGAAGTGCGCACCGCGGTCAAGGCCGACTCCAAGATCAACTCGGTCGCCGACCTGAACAACAAGACCGTGGCCACCACCACGGGCACGACCTCGGTCGCGCTGCTGCGCAAGAACAAGCGCGCCCAGGGCATCCAGTTCAAGGAGGTCTACGGCAAGGACCACGCCGACAGCTTCCTGCTGCTGGAGTCCGGCCGCGCCGACGCCTTCGTGATGGACGACAACATCCTGGCCGGCCTGATCGCCTCCTCGCAGAACCCCAAGGCCTACAAGATCGTCGGCGAGACCCTGAACGTCGAGCCGATCTCGATCATGATCCGCAAGGACGACCCGAAGTTCAAGAAGGCGGTGGACGACTACATCCGCGGCGCCATCAAGGCCGGCGAGATCCAGCTGCTGTACACCAAGTGGTTCCAGCAGCCCATCCCGCCGAAGAACACCAGCGTGAACCTGCCCATGGGCAAGATCCTGGCCGGCCTGCTGAAGAACCCGTCGGACGCCCCGGCCGAAGAGTTCAACAAGTAAGGCCCCCGCCGGCCGCCTGCGCGGCGGCCGGCCTTCCCGCACAAGAACAATAGAGAGAGGGACCGCGATGGCCTTCGAATGGCAGGTCTTCTGCGAGGACACCATCGAGCGCACCGTGGTGGCCGGCTGCTTCGGCACCGGCGGCGCGAGAGGCACGCAGACCTACCTGGACTGGCTGCTCACCGCCTGGGGCCAGACGGTGCTGGTCGCCGGCCTGTCGATGGTCGTGGCGCTGCTGGTGGGCTCCATCATCGGCGTGATCCGCACCCTGCCGGCCAGCCCCTGGCTGGCGCGCTTCGGCAATGCCTGGGTCGAGCTGTTCCGCAACATCCCGCTGCTGGTGCAGATCTTCCTCTGGTACCACGTGGTGCCGGTGGTCTTCCCCGCCTTCGCCGACACGCCCAAGCTGGCGCTGGTCGTCGCGGGGCTGGGCCTGTTCACGTCCGCCCGCATCGCCGAACAGGTGCGCGCGGGCATCCAGGCGCTGCCGCGCGGGCAGCGCTACGCCGGCATGGCCCTGGGCTTCACGACGCCGCAGTACTACCGCTACGTGCTGCTGCCCATGGCCTTCCGCATCATCATCCCGCCGCTGACCAGCGAGGCGATGAACATCTTCAAGAACTCCTCGGTGGCCTTCGCGGTGTCCATCATGGAGCTGACCTTCTACGCGCAGCAGGTGGCCGAGGAGACTTCGCGCGGCATCGAGGTGTACATGGCGGTGACGGCGCTGTACGTCGTGTCGGCGCTGGCCATCAACCGCATGATGGCCTTCATCGAGAAGCGGGTGCGCGTTCCCGGCTTCGTCGCCAGCACCGGCGGGGGGCACTGACATGCACGCCCTCGACTTCTCGTTCTTCACCTGGGAGGTGTTCCGCTCGTACGTCCTCTCCGGGATGTACTTCAGCTTCGCGCTGACCGCGGTGGCCACCGTCGGCGGCATCGTCTTCGGCACCGTGCTGGCGCTGCTGCGGCTGTCGGGCATCAAGCCGCTGGAGCTGATCGCCGCCACCTACGTCAACGGCATGCGCTCGATCCCGCTGCTGATGGTGCTGCTGTGGTTCTTCCTGCTGGTGCCCTTCATCATCGGCCGGCCGATCGGCGCCGAGATGACGGCCGTGATCACCTTCATCGCCTTCGAGGCCGCCTACTTCAGCGAGATCGTGCGCGCCGGCATCCAGTCGATCGCGCGCGGCCAGGTCCATGCCGGCCAGGCGCTGGGCATGAGCTACGGGCAGAACATGCGGCTGGTCGTCCTGCCGCAGGCCTTCCGCAACATGATCCCGGTGTTCCTCACGCAGACCATCATCCTGTTCCAGGACACCTCGCTGGTCTACATCATCACGGCCCACGACATGCTGCACGGCTTCACCGTGGCCGGCAACAACCTGAGCCATCCGCGCGAGTCCTACATCCTCGCCGCGGTCCTGTACTTCGTCATCTGCTACTCGCTGTCCTGGATCGTCAAGCGCGTGCAGCAGAAGATCGCGATCATCCGGTAGGAAAGACAATGAGCGACGCCCAGCAGCAACCCATGATCGACATCCGCAACGTGTCGAAGTGGTACGGCCCCGTGCAGGTGCTGCACGACTGCAACGTGCAGATCCAGAAGCAGGACGTGGTGGTGGTCTGCGGCCCCTCGGGGTCGGGCAAGTCCACGCTGATCAAGACCGTCAACGGGCTGGAGCCGATCCAGAAGGGCGAGATCTTCGTCAACGGCACGCAGGTGAACGACCCCAAGACCGACCTGCCCAAGCTGCGCAGCCACGTCGGCATGGTGTTCCAGCACTTCGAGCTGTTCCCGCACCTGTCGGTCACCGAGAACCTGACCATCGCGCAGATCAAGGTGCTGGGCCGCAGCGCCGACGAGGCGAAGACGCGCGGCCTGAAGATGCTGGACCGCGTGGGCCTGATGGCGCACAAGGACAAGTTCCCCGGCCAGCTGTCCGGCGGCCAGCAGCAGCGCGTGGCGATCGCCCGCGCGCTGTCGATGGACCCCTACGTGATGCTGTTCGACGAGCCCACGTCGGCGCTCGACCCCGAGATGGTGGGCGAGGTGCTGGACGTGATGGTGGGCCTGGCCAAGGAAGGCATGACCATGATGGTGGTCACGCACGAGATGGGCTTCGCGCGCAAGGTGGCCAACCGCGTGATCTTCATCGACGTCGGCGGCCACATCCTGGAGGACTGCTCCAAGGAGGAGTTCTTCGGCAATTCGGAAGCGCGCAAGCCGCGCACCAAGGACTTCCTGAACAAGATCCTGAGCCACTGATCGCTCGTCGCGGTTCGCCTGCGGGCTCACCACGACCTACGGGGCGGCCGTCGCCATCCTGGCCGGGAATGGGACAATGCGCCCATGTCCCAGACCCTCACCATCACCCGCCCCGACGACTGGCACCTGCACGTGCGCGACGGCGCGGCCATGGCCTCGGTCGTGCCGCACTCGGCGGCGCAGTTCGCCCGGGCGCTGATCATGCCGAACCTGAAGCCGCCCGTGACCACCGCGGCGCTGGCCGCCGCCTACCGCGAGCGCATCCTGGCCGCCACGCCGCAGGGCCTGGACTTCGAGCCGCTGATGTCGCTGTACCTCACCGACAATCTCGCGCCCGACGAGGTGGTGCTCGCGCGCCGCGCCGGCGTGGTGGCGGCCAAGCTCTACCCGGCCGGCGCCACCACCAACAGCGACGCGGGCGTGACCGACATCCGCAAGACCTACAAGACGCTGGAAGCGATGCAGCGCTCGGGCATGCTGCTGCTGGTGCACGGCGAGGTGACCGATCCCGCGGTGGACATCTTCGACCGCGAAGCGGTGTTCCTCGAGACGCAGCTCAAGCCGCTGCGCCGCGACTTTCCCGAACTGAAGATCGTGGTGGAGCACATGACCACGAAGGAGGCGGTGCAGTACGTGCGCGACAGCGACCGCTTCACCGCCGGGACGATCACCGCGCACCACCTCCTGTACAACCGCAACGCCATCTTCACCGGCGGCATCCGCCCGCACTACTACTGCCTGCCGGTGCTCAAGCGCGAGGTGCACCGCCTGGCGCTGGTGGAAGCGGCCACCAGCGGCAGCCCGAAGTTCTTCCTGGGCACCGACAGCGCGCCGCATCCGGCGGTGCTCAAGGAGCATGCGCTGGGCTGCGCCGGCTGCTACACGGCGCTGTCGGCCATGGAGCTGTACGCGGAAGCCTTCGACAGCGCCGGCGCGCTCGACAAGCTGGAGGGGTTCGCCAGCTTCTTCGGGGCGGACTTCTACGGGCTGCCGCGCAACGCGGGCACGCTCACGCTGAAGAAGGAGGCCTGGCAGCTGCCCGAGAAGGTGCCCTTCGGGGAGGCGGAGCTGAAACCGCTGCGCGGCGGCGAGACGCTGGCGTGGAAGGTGGCGGCGTGAGCACCGCCGCCAGCCGGGCCAACGAGGCCGCCCTGATCCTCGACGCCGACAACATCTCCGACGCGGCCACCATCGAACGCGGCCTGGCGCACATGCAGGAGCAGGGCTGGCGCCTCACCGTGCGGCGCGCCTACGGCGGGCACGAGAAGCTGTCCGGCCTGAAGGACTGCCTGCTGCGGCACGGCATCCGCGCGCTGGTCAACCAGGGCAAGGGCACGACCGATGCGCTGATCTGCGTGGACGTGATGGACCTGTTCCACGCCGCCGAACTGCCGGACATCGTCGCCATCGCCTCCAGCGATGCGGACTTCGCACCGCTGGCCGTGCGCCTGCGCGAAGCGGGCATCCGCGTGCTCTGCTTCGCCCAGCGGGCCAAGGCCGCGGGCGAGGAACTGGCCAAGGTGTACGAGCAGGTCGTCTACCTGGACGACGTGCCGGCGGCGCCGGCGGCGCCGCGGCCGGCGCGCAAGGCGGCGGCGAAGAAGGCCCCCGTGAAGGCCAGGCCGGCGCAGGCGCGGGATCCGCTGCGCGCGGCGCTGTCCGACGTGCCCGGCTTCGAGGACGGCGACTGGGTCGCGATGAACGAAGTGGTGAACCGCCTGCGCGCCGAAGGGCTCCTGAGCCGCAGCGCCAGCGGCCCCCGCTTCCTCGCCAAGAACGCGCCCTACGTGGAACTCGCGCCGGCCTCGCAACCGAACAAGGCGCGCCTGAAGGCCGGCACGCGCTGATGGACCTGGACTGGGCGCAGCCGTGGTTCGGGCCGTGGCGCGCGCCCGGCGAGGCGGTGGCGGCGGCCCTTGCAGCGGGCGTGCCCCAGCACGAGGCGCTGAACGCCGCCGGCGCCGCGCCGGTGCGCTTCGTCCCGCAGGAGCAGCTGCCCGCGGGAGCCGCCTACGAGCAGTTCGTCTTCGCCACGCGCCGGTGCCCGGTGCGCCCCGGCCTGCACGACTTCTTCAACGGCCTGGTGTGGCTGCGCTTCCCGCGCACCAAGTCCGCGCTGAACCGGCTGCAGGCGGCGGAGATCGCGCGCGCCGGCATCGCCGGACGCCGCGGCCCGGTGCGCGATGCGATCACCGTGTTCGACGAGAACGGCGCCCTGCTGGCCGCGCCGGCGCCGCTGTGGGAGGCGCTGCTGGCGCGCGAGTGGCGGCGCCTGTTCGTGGAGCTGCGGCCGCGGTGGCGCGAGGCGCGCCTGCTGGTCTTCGGCCACGCCTTGCTGGAGCAGCTGGCGCGGCAGCCGCGAAAACCGCTCACCGCCCATGTCTGGCGGGCGCCGGCTGCTCTCGATTCAGGAGCGAACGCGGACGGCTGGCTGGCGGCGCAATGCACCGCGGACCATCTTGCGGCCAAGCCCTTCACGCCCCTTCCGGTGCTCGGCGTGCCCGGGTGGTGGCCTGCGAACGAGAACTTTTCCTTTTATGATGACTCTCTCGTATTTCGTCCACGCAAGACGCCAGAACCCATAACAACAAGAACGTCCGCGGGCTCCTCGCGCTCTTGATTTCCGCCTGTGGCAGCCTCATCTGCCGCGCGAGGGTGACTGTCTTCCACCCTTCGGAGTTTTCCAAGCAATGAAACGCATCTTCCTGTTCGTCCTGACCAACCTGGCGGTGGTGGTGGTGCTCGGCGTCGCCGCCAGCCTGCTCGGGGTCAACCGGTACCTGACGGCGAACGGCCTCAACCTGGGCATGCTGCTGGCCTTCGCGGCCCTCATCGGCTTCGGCGGCGCGATCATCTCGCTGCTGCTGTCCAAGCCGATCGCCAAGTGGAGTTCCGGCGTCCAGATCATCGAGCAGCCGCGCAACGCCGACGAAGCCTGGATCGTCGAGACGGTCCGCAGGTTCGCCACGCAGGCCGGCATCGGCATGCCCGAGGTCGGCGTGTTCGAGGGCGAGCCCAACGCCTTCGCCACCGGCGCCTTCAAGAACAACGCGCTGGTGGCGGTGTCCACCGGCCTGCTGCAAGGCATGACGCGCGAGGAGGTCGAGGCGGTGATCGGCCACGAGGTCGCGCACATCGCCAACGGCGACATGGTCACCATGACGCTGATCCAGGGCGTGATGAACACCTTCGTCGTGTTCCTGTCGCGGGTGATCGGCTACCTGGTGGACGGCTGGCTGAGCCGCGGCGAGCAGCGCTCCGGCCCCGGCATCGGCTACTTCGTGACGACCATCGTGCTGGACATCCTGCTCGGCTTCCTGGCGGCGATCATCGTGGCCTGGTTCTCGCGCCACCGCGAATTCCGCGCCGACCGCGGCTCCGCGCAGCTGATGGGACGCAAGCAGCCGATGATCAACGCGCTGGCGCGCCTGGGCGGCATGGTCCCCGGCGAACTGCCCAAGGGCCTGCAGGCCCTGGGCATCACCTCCGGCGTGGGCAAGCTGTTCTCCACGCACCCGCCGATCGAGGAGCGGATCGCGGCGCTGCAGCAGGCGTAAGGCGGCGTCCCCCCGCACGGAAAGGCCGCCCTCGGGCGGCCTTTCTGTCATGCGGCGACGGGTTTGCGCGCACGGGCCACCGGCAGCCGCTGCGCCGCGGGCGGCAGGTTGGCCAGGATCAGCTCGCCCAGCGTCCGGATCGCTGCGGCGCGCGGATAGCCGTGGCGCCACACGAGGCCGAGGGTGCGCGCCGGCTCGGGCGCGCGGAAGCAGCGGATCTCCACCATGCCGCGGTCGACCGACCCGGCTCCGGGAATGGCCGCCAGCCGCGGCAGCAGCGTGCAGCCGACGCCCGCGGCCACCATCTGGCGCAGCGTCTCGATGCTGGTGGCCTTGAGTTCCTCGCGCTGCTCCGACGACGTGGCGCCGCAGATGGCCAGGGCCTGGTCGCGCATGCAGTGCCCTTCTTCCAGCAGCAGCACGTTCTCCGACGCGAGGGCGGCCTCGTCGATGGCGTCGTGCCGGGCGAGCGGGTGGCCCTTCGGCAGGGCGACCACGAAGGCTTCGCGAAACAACACCATCTCCTCGATGTCCTCGCCCCGCACCGGCAGCGCAAGCAGCAGCGCGTCGAGCGAGCCGTGCCGCAGGCGCTCCAGCAGGTTGGCCGTGAGGTCCTCGCGCAGGTACAGGTGCAGCTTGAGGAAGTTCCTGCGGATCGCCGGCAGCAGGTGCGGCACCAGGTAGGGGCCCAGCGTGGGGATCACGCCCAGCCGCAGGGGGCCGCTCATGGGCTCGCGGTCGCTGGCGGCCAGCTCCCGGATGTCGTCGACCACCGACAGCACTTGCCGCGCCCGCTCGATGATCTGGTTGCCGATCGGCGTCGGCCGCAGGTGGTGCTTGTTGCGCTCGAAGAGGATCACGCCCAGGTAGTCCTCGAGCTTGCGCAGCTGCGTGCTCAGGGTCGGCTGGCCGACGTTGCAGGCCTCGGCGGCCCGCACGAAATGGCCCTTGTCCGCCAGTGCCACCAGGTAGCGAAGTTCCTGCAGTGTCATCTCTCGCTCCTCCCGGAGCGCCGTTCCTGCGACGCGCCGATTTCAGTTATCGAGAACCGCAGCTGCAAATCCCGATATCGACTATCGAGACATTGAATTTGTTTTAGCTCGATCTTAGCGTTACCTTGTCCGCAGCGATAGCTTGCCGCGGCACGGGCGGTGGCGTCGCGGGAACAACGCAGGAGAAAACGTGAACCTCATTCACGCACTGGGGCTGGCCGCTGCTTTGTCGATGGTCGCGCATGACGTGGCGTGGCCCTACGAAGTCGCCCCCGTCACCGGCGGCGGCAAGGTCGAGGGCAAGGTCTCGTTCCAGGGCTCCGTGCCCATGCGCAAGGTCATTCCCACCAAGGACAAGGACGTCTGCGGCGGCCCGCGCGACGAACCGCAGATCCGCGTCGGCGCCGACAAGGGCGTGCAGGACGCGGTGGTCTACCTCAAGGCGGTGCCCAGGGGCAAGGCCTGGGGCCCGGCGGACAAGGCGCCCGTGCTCGACCAGGAAAAGTGCGTCTTCAAGCCGGCGGTGCAGGTGATGCGCGCCGGCAAGATCGACATCCTCAACTCGGACCCCATCCTGCACAACACCCACGGCTTCTACGGCCAGCGCACGGCGTTCAACCTGGCGATGCCGGACAAGGGCATGAAGATCACCAGCGAGCTGCCGCGGCCCGGCCTGGTGCGCGTGGAGTGCGACGCCCACGGCTGGATGCTGGCGCACATCTACGTGGCCGACAGCCCGTACTACGCGCTGACCGGCGCCGACGGCAGCTTCAGCATCACCGACGTGCCGCCCGGCACCTACACGCTGGTGGCCTCGCAGAACTACACCGGCGACAACGAGATGCAGGTCACCGTGAAGGGCGGCGAGACGACGAAGCTCGCCATCGACCTGAAGAAGAAGTAGCGAGATCCGGTCCGGGCCGCCCCGGCTGCGGCGCCCGGACCCGTCCTGATCCAGCCAGGAGACAACGATGAAACCCCTAGACCTCGAGCGGCGCGAGTTGCACCGCACGCTGGGCGCCGGCGGCGCCCGCCCCGATGCCTCCAGCACCTGGACCCGCCGCAGCTTCCTGCACAACTCGGTGAAGCTGGGGGGCGGCCTGGCGGCCGCCGGCTTCGTGCCCATCATCAACACGCTGGACCTGGCCTGGGCGCAGGGCCAGAGCTTCCGCTTCGCCTGGGTGTCCGACACCCACCTCTACCCGCGCAACGTCAACACCCGCTTCGTCGACAAGACCATCCGCGCCTTCCGCGAGGTGCAGGCGATGAACCCGCCGGCGGACTTCCTGATCTTCGGGGGCGACCTGGCACAGCTCGGCGACCCGCTCGAACTGCAGCTCGGCGCCGAGCTGCTGAAGGAGGTGAAGATCAAGACCTACTTCATCCCGGGCGAGCACGACTGGTACCTGGACATGGGGCAGGCTTGGAACCGCATGTTCGGCCAGTCGCCCTGGACGGTGGACCACAAGGGCGTGCGCATCATCGGCCTGGACACCGTGAGCCACGCGCCGGACTTCTGGACCTCGCGCAAGTACTCGCCCAAGGAGCGCATGGGCCACATGGCCACGCTGGACGGCACCCTGGGCGGCGCCTGGTCGGCGGTGGGCGAGCGGCAGCTGCGTTACCTGTCCACCCAGCTGGCCAACTGGCCCAAGGACCGGCCGGTCATCCTCTTCACGCACACCCCGCTGTACGAGTACTACCCCGCGTGGAACTTCTGGGTGCGCGACTGGCGGCAGGTGCACGAGGTGCTGGCGCCGTGGACCAACATCACCAACGTCCATGGCCACACCCACCAGGTGCTCTACAACGAGATCGGCAGGATGCGCTCGATCGGCATGCTGGCCACCTCGTGGCCGTGGCCCTACGCGCCCGAGGGCGTGCCGGCGCTGACCAAGCCGATGATCCGGGCCGACCCGGGCGACCATTTCGACGGCGTCGGCTGGAGCCAGCTGTCGGTGGCGGGCGGCGGCAAGGTGGACAACGAATACAGGATGTTCGGCCGCAAGACGGTGTTCGCGGACGCGCCGGTCGATTCGGGCACCGACGACAACCGAAACCAGGTCCTGAGCCCGCGCATCGTCGACCGGCTCTGAGGAGAACGACATGGCAAGAACCAAGCTGCGCTACGTCCTGGCCGCCGCCGGCCTCCTGCTGGCCACCGGCACCGCCGTCTTCGCCCACAAGGAGCCGCACAGCATCGACCAGCTGAAGGCGTTCGAGGACGTCTTCATGGACCAGGTGAAGGCCGGCGACGCGCTGTTCCACGGCGACGGCGACGTCGAGAAGAAGATGAACGCCAGGCTCTCGCGCACCGGTATGGCCTGCGCGATGTGCCACCCGTTCGCCTCCGACACGCATCCGCACGAGTTCCCGAAGTTCCAGGAGCAGATGAACACCTTCGCGACCCTGCGCGACATGATCAACTGGTGCATCGAGAAGCCCAACGAGGGCGAGAAGCTGGGGGATAACAGCGAGGCGATGAAGGCGCTGGAGGCCTACATCTACTGGTCCAACCGCAATTCCAAGCTGGATCCCGGCCGTCATTGAAGGGCACGCGGCGGCGCCCGGCCGCCGCGCGCCACCGACGAGAGGAGCGCCATGGCCACCACAGCCGCAGTCGCCGCAGCGGCGGATTCGCGCCCGGACCTCGATGCACTGATCGACCGTCCGCTGATCCTGAAGTGGATCTACTGGGGCCTGTTCTGGCTCATGTTCGCGCCCAGCGTCGGCGTCATCATCTCGACGATGTTCAACTACCCGGGCTACCTCGGGTCGTCGGCGTTCGCCAACTTCGGCCGCTTGCGGCCGATGCACGTCAACGGCGTGATCTTCGGCGCCTTCTCCACCCTGTTCATGGGGCTGTGCTACTACCTGGTGCCCAGGCTGTGCGGCGTGCCGGTCTGGAAGGGCCACTGGGGCCGCTGGCTGGTCTGGGTGTGGAACCTCAACCTGGTCGCCGGCATGGTGCTGCTGCTGCTTGGCTGGAACCAGGGCCTGGAGGCGGGCGAGTTCCCGCTGGTGATCGACACCGTGATCACCATCGCGGTGGTCATCGCCACCGTGCAGTTCCTGATGACGATCGCCAGGCGGCGCGAGCCGCAGCTGTACGTGGCGCTGTGGTACCTGATCGGCGCCTTCGTCTGGACCGCGCTGAACATGCTGCTGGGCAGCTACATCCTGCCCTTCGGCATCACCGGCATCAACAGCGCCGCCTGGCACGGCCTGTTCATCCACTACATCGTCGGCCTGTGGATCACGCCCGCCGGCTACGTGCTGATCTACTACTTCCTGCCGGCCAGCGTGCGCAACCCGATCTACAGCCACCGGCTGTCGCTGGTGGGCTTCTGGTCGCTGGCGCTGTTCTATCCCTTCGTGGGCATCCACCACTACCTGTACAGCCCGATCGCCGACTGGGCCGAGACGCTGGCCATCATCACCTCGATGATCCTGATCATCCCGGTGTGGACGGTGCTGCAGAACTTCTTCGGCACCATGTCGGGCCGCTGGCACACCTTCAGCGGCAACCTGACGGCCAAGTTCCTGATCATGGGTTCGCTGATGTACCTGGTGGGCTGCTTCCAGGGCTCGACCGAGGCCCTGCGCTCGCTGCAGGAGCCGACCCACTTCAGCGACTTCGTGATCTCGCACTCGCACCTGACGGTGTTCGGCACCTTCGTGGTGTGGGCCATCGCCGGCACCGTCTACGTCGTGCCCCGGGTGGTCGAGCGGCCGCTGTGGTCGCCGCGCATGGGCAACTGGTCGTTCTGGCTGATCACCTGCGGCATCAGCCTGATGGGGATCGACCTCACCATGGCCGGACTGCAGCAGGGCTTCATGCTGATGGCGGGCGCCGAATGGCTGGACACCCTGGTCTCCATCCGCCCCTACTGGCTGGTCCGCACGGTGGCCGGGATCTCGATGGACCTGGGCATCTCGCTGCTGGTCTACAACCTGATGCGCACCGTGCTGTCGCCGCGCGTGAGCGTGGTGCCCGAACGCGGCCCGGTGCTGACCGGACCGCTGCCGCTGGCGGAAGGGGCGGCGCCGTGATCGCCCACCCGCACCGCTATGGGCTGCGCTTCTACGTGCTGGCCGCCGGCTTCGGCTGCATCTCGCTGGCCGCCTTCGTGCAGGGGGTGCTGCCGATGCTGGAGCCCGAGTCGCGCACCGACAAGGTGACGCGGGTGGTGCGCACGGAACTGGGCGAGCTCAAGTGGATCGAGCACCGCGCCACCGACTACACCACGATCGAGCAGGTCGGCCGCGCGGTCTACACGCGCGAGGGCTGCTGGTATTGCCATTCGCAGTACGTGCGGCCGGTGGCCGGCGAGAGCCGGCGCTGGGGCCCGATCACGCAGGCCGGCGAGTACGCGTACGACCGGCCGCACCTGTTCTCGACCCGGCGCATCGGGCCGGACCTGTCGCGCGTCGGCCTCAAGTTCAGCGACGCCTGGCACCTGGCGCACTTCTGGGACCCGCGCATGCTGTCGCCCGATTCGATCATGCCGCGCTTCTCCTTCCTGTTCGACGGCCCGCACCGGGCACGCATCGTGCCGGGGCCGGAAGGCACGCGCACGATAGAGCGCACGCCGGCCACCGAGAAGCTGTTCGATTTCGCCAGCCCGGACCGGGTGCTCCTGACGCCCAACGCCGACGGCCTGGTGTTCGTGCCCCAGCGAGGCCGCAACCCGCTGGTCTTCACGCCGAACAAGGAATACACCGGGGACACCGTGACCCTGGTGGCGGACACCGAGGAACTGCGCGGCCTGATCGCCTACCTGCAGAAGCTGGGCACCAACCGCGGCATGTGGCGCGACCGCTTCGAGCCGCAGCTGATGGACGCCTCGCAGGTCACCATTCCGCGCTCGGCCGAATGGATCTCCCATGGCAAGGAGGTCTACCAGCGCCGCTGCCTGGGCTGCCACGGCGTCAAGGGCGACGGCAACGGGCCCGCCGCGGCCTTCATGGACCGCGACCGGCCCCGCAACTTCAACCTCGGCGTGTTCAAGTTCCGGCTCACGCCTTCGGGCTCGCTGCCCGATGACGGCGACCTGCTGCGCACCGTCGTGCGCGGCGTGCGCGGGACCGCGATGCCGCCCTGGCACGAGCTGCCGCAGAAGGACCAGCTGGCGGTGATCCAGTACATCAAGTACGAGCTGGCGGCCGACCGCAGCGACCCGGCCAAGCCCTATCTCTACTTCGTCGAGGAGCCGCCCAAGGCCCCGATCTTCATCGGCGAGCCGCCCAGGCCGTCGGCCGAACTGGTGGCACGCGGCAAGGCGGTCTGGCAGCAGCAGGGCAAGTGCTGGGAATGCCACGGCCAGGAAGGGCGCGGCGACGGCGAGAAGGCGGCCGGCCTGAAGGACGACCTCGGCTTCCCGATCCCGCCGGCCAACCTGACCACCGGCCAGTTCAAGTCGGGCCCCAGCGTGAAGGACATCTTCCGCACGATGACCACCGGCTTGTCGGGAACGCCCATGCCCTCGTACAAGGACAGCCTCTCGGACGAGGACCGCTGGGCGCTCGCCTACTTCGTGCTGTCGCTGTCGGCGTACAAGGACCCGCTGACCGGCCAGGCAGTGCGCATCACCGAGGCCGACCGCAAGGCTCTCGACGACCCGGCGCTCAAGGCCGACGAGTCGCGGCTGGCCTACCGGACCCAGTCGCCCGAGCAGCCGCCGCAGTACGCGGGGGCGGCCTGGGCGCGCAAGCACGGCTTCGACTTCGCCGCCGTGCCCGCCGCCCGGGCGGCTTCGGCGCCGCGCTGAGCAAGCCCCATGGAAGCCCTGACCCTGCTGCAGTTCGTGGTCTCGCTCCTGATGAGCCTGGGCGCGGTGTGCCTTTTCATCTGGGCCGTGCTGTCCGGCCTGTTCGACGACGTCGAGGCGGTCAAGTACCGCGCCTACCGCACCGAGGTGACCGACGATGGACCGCAAGCCTGAAGACCCGATGGACGAAGTGCTGGACCAGCTCACGGCCGACGAGCTGCCGCACCACCAGCAGACCGAGAGCTTCGGCCTCGGGCACATCCGCTCGCGCCACGGCCGGCTCGATCGCTGGCTGCTGGTGGTCTACGCGGTGGTCTTCGCATGGGCGCTCTGGTACGGCTACAAGTTCTGGGGCGGGCTCGGTCCCGGCCTGGACCTCACTCTCTAGCCTGGAGGACGACCCATGGCCATCCGCATCGACGATCGCACGCCCGCGCGGCTGATGCTGGTCATCGCCCTGATCAACCTGGTGCTGCTGCTGGGCGAGCTGGCGTTCAACCTGCTGAACGCGGGCATTCCCTGGTGAGGCGGCCATGACCCTGAACGAGGCGATCGCCTACTGGATCTACTTCGTCATGGCGGTGGGCTTCATCGCCTGGCTCGCCTACCTCGCGGTCGACTGGCGCGATATCAACCCGCGCCGGCCGCGCGCCAAGCACCACGAGCCGCCGCCCAGGGAACCCGGGTGAATGAGCTGCCGCTGGTCTTTCTCGCCGGCCTGGCGGGCAGCATGCACTGCGTCGGCATGTGCGGCGGCTTCGCCTGCGCGCTCGGCGGCGACGCCCGCGGTCCGGCCGCCGCCCTGCTGCGTCACGCGCTGTACAACACCGGCCGGCTGTGCAGCTATTGCTTCCTGGGCGCGCTGGCCGCGGTGGCCGGTGCGCTGCTCGTGGCCCATGACGGCACGCCCGGCGCGGTGGGCGCGGCGCAGCGCCTGCTGGCACTGCTGTCCGGCGGGCTGATGGTGTTCGTGGGCCTGCGCTTCCTCGGCGTGTTCCGCTTCGCGGCCGGCGCGGGGGGCGACGAGGCAGGGCTGGTGCGAGCGCTCGGGGGCGTGCTGCGCACGCCCGGCCTGGCCGCGCCGCTCGCCTTCGGCGTGCTCAACGGCCTGCTTCCCTGTCCGCTGGTCTACGCCTTCGCGGCCCAGGCCGCGGCCAGCGGCGGGCCGCTGCAAGGCTTGCAGATCATGGCCGCCTTCGGGCTCGGCACCTTCCCGGCGATGCTGGCGATGGGGGGGCTCGGCCTGTGGTGGCGGCGGGCGCCGCCGCCGCAGCCGGTCCACGCCAGCTTCCTGCCGCCGGTGGCGGCCTTGCCGCGGCTCGCATGGCGCGTGCTCGGGGTGCGCGTCGCCGGCGGCTTCATCGTGTTGCTCGGGCTGATCACGCTCGCGCGCGGCCTGCTGGCCGTGGGTCCGCACGCCTGGCTGGGGCACTGACCGTGGCAGCGGCCGCCAGTTGCATCCACTGCGGCCTGCCGGTGGGCAGGGCAGGGCGGCGCCGGGAGGTCCACGGCGAGGACCACTGGTTCTGCTGCTACGGCTGCTGCCTGGCGTTCCAGCTCCGGCACGGCGTCGCCGAGGAGCCGGCCGCCGCGCTCTGGCTGGTGCGGCTCGGCATCGGTGCCTTGCTGGCGATGAACGTCATGCTGTTCAGCTGGCTGGCCTACGCCGGCGCCTTCAGCGGCGAAGATGGCTGGCTGCGCACGCCGGTGCACTGGCTGACGTGGGCGCTCGCGACGCCCTTGCTGGTGCTGCTGGGCGGGCCGTTCTTCGAGGCCGCCTGGCGGGCCCTGCGGGAAGGCCGGCTGGTCACCGACACGCTGGTCTCGATCGGCGTGCTGGCGGCCTATGGCTATTCGGTGTGGCAGTTGCTGCGCGGCTCCGACCTGGTCTATTTCGACACCGCCAGCATGGTGCTGCTGCTGTTCACGCTGGGCCGCACGCTGGAGGCCCAGGGCCGGGCCCGCGCGGCCCGCTCGCTGGCCCCGATGCTGGCGGCCGAGCGCGCCACAG
>JALHLO010000046.1 GCA_022844525.1 Ramlibacter sp. | reverse complement strand
TGCGCCAGCGCCGCGCCGCCGAGCGCGAGGCTCAGCGCGCCGGCCGCGACGAACTCAAGGAACCTTGACATATTCGTTCTGCCCGTTGACGGTGCGCACCTTCAGCTGCGATTCCCAGGCATTGCGGTCGCCCTGCTTCCAGCCGGCCGCGGTGAAGGGCGGCTGCTTGTTGGTGCCGACGTAGGGCGCGGCGTCGCTCTTGATGCTGCCGCCGGTCTGCTCGCGCTCGGCGCAGCCGCCCAGCACGAAGGCCGCGGCCGCCGCCGACAGGATGAGGATGCTTCTCACGACTTCGCCCCCTGCGGCTGGCCCGCCTGCTTGGAACCGTAGGCGGTGCCCCAGCCCCACACTTCGGCGCCCTTGCCGCGCTTGAGCACGCGGTTGCGGAAGATGTCGGCGACCACGTCGCCGTCGCCGCCGATCAGCGCCTTGGTGGAGCACATCTCGGCGCAGGCCGGCAGCTTGCCTTCGGCCAGGCGGTTGCGCCCGTACTTCTCGAACTCGGCCTGCGAGCCGTGGGCCTCGGGGCCGCCGGCGCAGAAGGTGCACTTGTCCATCTTGCCGCGCACGCCGAAGGTGCCGGCCGCGGGGAACTGCGGGGCGCCGAAGGGGCAGGCGTAGCTGCAGTAGCCGCAGCCGATGCAGGTGTCCTTGTCGTGCAGCACAACGCCTTCTTCCGTGCGGTAGAAGGTGTTGGTGGGGCAGACGGCCATGCAGGGCGCGTCGGAGCAGTGCATGCAGGCCACCGAGATCGACTTCTCGCCCGGGACGCCGTCGTTGAGGGTGACCACCCGGCGGCGGTTCACGCCCCAGGGCACCTCGTGCTCGTTCTTGCAGGCGGTGACGCAGCTGTTGCATTCGATGCAACGCTCGGAGTCACAGATGAATTTCATTCGTGCCATCGTGATCTCCTTAAGCCTTCTCGACCTGGCAGATGGTGGTCTTGGTCTCTTGCATCATCGTCACGCTGTCGTAGCCGTAAGTCGTGGCGGTGTTGACCGCCTCGCCGCGGACCACGGGGGCCGCGCCGTTCGGGTAGTGCGCCAGCATGTCCGCTCCCTGCCAGCGGCCGGAGAAGTGGAAGGGCATCCAGCAGGTGTCCGGGCCGACGCGTTCGGTCACCAGGGCCTGCACGTTCAGCCGCGCGCCGGTGGGGGTCTTGAGCCAGACGCGGTCGCCGTTCTTGATGTTCCGCGGCGCGGCGGCCTGCGGGTTGATCTCGACGAAGGCTTCCTGCTGCAGTTCGGCCAGCCAGGGGTTGGAGCGCGTTTCCTCGCCGCCGCCCTCGTATTCCGTCAGGCGCCCGGAGCTGAGGATCAGCGGGTAGGTCTCGTACACCTTGTCCTGCAGGTTCTTCTGCTGCAGCGACTTGAACAGCGTGGGCAGGCGCCAGAAGGCCTTCTTGTCGTCGTGCGACGGGTACTTGGCCACCAGGTCCGGCCGGGTGCTGTAGATCGGCTCGCGGTGCTGCGGCACCGGGTCCGGGAAGTTCCACACCACCGCGCGCGCCTTGGCGTTGCCGAAGGGGTGGATGCCGTGGTTCTTCATGGCCACGCGGATCAGGCCGCCCGACGGGTCGGTCTTCCAGTTCTTGCCTTCGGCCGCGGCCTGCTCGGCGGGCGTGAGCTCGTTCCACCAGCCCAGCTTCTTGATGAACACGTGGTCCACCTCGGGGTAGCCGGTGGTGATCTCGGAGCCCAGCGAGTGCGAACCGTCCTCGGCCAGCAGGTTGACGCCGTCCTTCTCCACGCCGAAGTTCGCGCGGAAGTTGCCGCCGCCGTCCATCACGTGCTTGCTGGTGTCGTACAGGTTGGGCGAGCCCGGGTGCTTCATCTCCGGGGTGCCGAAGCAGGGCCACGGCAGGCCGAAGTAGTCGCCGGTGAGGTCGTAGCCGGTGTCCTTGTCCTTCACGCCGGCCTTGGCCTTGAGCGTCTTGACGTCGAAGGCCGCCATGTTCTTCATGTGCGCCTTCAGGCGTTCCGGGCTCTGGCCGGTGTAGCCGATGGTCCAGACCGACTTGTTGACCTCGCGCAGGATGTCCTCGGGGATGGGTTCGTCCATGCCCTTGACCTTCTGCATCTTGAAGTTCTTCGACAGCTCGGTGCCGAAGCCCAGCTTGGTGGCCAGCTGGTGCATGATCATGTGGTCGCTGCGGCTTTCCCACAGCGGGTCGATGACCTTCTCGCGCCACTGCAGCGAGCGGTTGGAAGCCGTCGCGGATCCGCTGGTCTCGAACTGGGTGGCCGCCGGCAGCAGGTACACGGCGCGGTTCGGGTTCAGGTCGGCCGGGTCGCCGGGCATCGCCGCCATCGCCGCCGTCGCCGACGGATACGGGTCGACCACGACCAGCAGGTCCAGCTTGTCCATGGCCTTCTTCATTTCCAGGCCGCGGCTTTGCGAGTTGGGCGCGTGGCCCCAGTAGAAGACGCCGCGCAGGTTGGGCGTCTGGTCGATGTTCTCGTTCTTCTCGAGCACGCCGTCGATCCAGCGCGACACCGTGATGCCAGGCTTGGTCATCATGGCGGGGTTCTCGAAGCGGCCCTTGATCCAGTCGTAGTCCACGCCCCAGACCTTGGCGAAGTGGCGCCAGGAGCCTTCGGCCACGCCGTAGTAGCCGGGCAGCGAGTCGGGGTTGGGGCCGATGTCGGTGGCGCCCTGCACGTTGTCGTGGCCGCGGAAGATGTTCGCGCCGCCGCCGGCCACGCCGATGTTGCCCAGCGCCAGCTGCACGATGCAGGAGGCGCGGACCATCGCGTTGCCGATGGAGTGCTGCGTCTGGCCCATGCACCACACGATGGTGGAGGGGCGGTTCTTGGCCATGGTCTCGGCGGCCTTGAACACCTCGGCCTCGGGCACGCCGCAGGCCTCGAACACCTTGTCGGGCGTCCACTTGGCCAGCACGTCCTCGCGGACCTTGTCCATGCCGTAGACGCGGTCGGCGATGTACTTCTTGTCTTCCCAGCCGTTCTTGAAGATGTGGTACAGGATGCCGAACAGCAGCGGGATGTCGCCGCCGGAGCGGAAGCGGATGTACTGGTCCGCCTTGGCGGCCGTGCGCGTGAAGCGCGGGTCGCACACGATCATCTTGGTGCCGTTCTCCTTGGCGTGCAGCATGTGCAGCATGGAGACCGGGTGCGCCTCGGCGGCGTTGGAACCGATATACAGGGCAGCCTTGCTGTTCTGCATGTCGTTGTACGAGTTCGTCATCGCGCCGTAGCCCCACGTGTTCGCCACGCCGGCGACGGTGGTGGAGTGGCAGATGCGGGCCTGGTGGTCGCAGTTGTTGCTGCCCCAGAGGCTGACGAACTTGCGCAGCAGGTAGGCCTGCTCGTTCGAGTGCTTCGACGAGCCGATCCAGAACACGGACTCGGGGCCGCTGGCCTTGCGCAGGTCCTGCAGGCGGGCGGCGATCTCGTCGTAGGCCTGGTCCCAGCTGATGCGCTGGTACTTGCCGTTCACGAGCTTCATCGGGTAGCGCAGGCGGAACTCGCCGTGGCCGTGCTCGCGGACCGACGCGCCCTTGGCGCAGTGCGCGCCCAGGTTGATCGGCGAGTCGAACACCGGCTCCTGGCGCACCCACACGCCGTTTTCCACCACCGCGTCGATCGCGCAGCCCACCGAGCAGTGGGTGCAGACCGTGCGCTTGACTTCGATGCGGCCGTCACCGACGGCGGCCCCCTTGGCGTGCGCCTTCTTCACCAGCGTCAGCGAGGACGCGGCGATGCCGACCCCGACGCCGAGGCCGGAGCGGCGCAGGAAGGCGCGCCGGTCCATGGTGGGCAGCGCCGTCGACAGGCCGCGCTGGAGGCTGTGGACGAACGGCGAACGCGGGCTGGCCTGGCCGGCCCCCGACTTCTTCGTGAGCAACATGGATCTCTCCAGCGGGTTTAGACGAGCGTGGACCGGTAGTACTGCTTCACGTGTTCGGTCACGTGATAGCCGCCGCCGTTCTCGGGCACGGGCGGCTTTTCGGCCACGGGGGCCTCGGGGGTGGGGGTCTTGGGAAGCGCGACGACGGCGGCGGCAGCCGCGCCGGCGACAGCGGCACCCAGCATGAAGCCCCGGCGGGACTTGGATTGGCCTTCGGACATGTGCAGTCTCCTGAAGCTCTTATGAACTACGTTTCATACTGTAGTAGAGGCAATTCTTCACGGCAATCGTTTGCATGCAAAAAGAGGCTTGCGCGCGTCAGGGAAAACGCGAACCTGCAAGCAGCACGACAGGAAAGTTCTCAGTTTGAGACAGTCGCTCGGGAACGGGAGTGCCTGCCGCGACGACGCGCGCGGCCACGAGGCAGGCAAAAGCGGTCCGCCGGTCAGGCCAGCATGTCGAAGCCCTGGGCTTCGATCGAGACGAAGGCGCGGGTGAATTCGGCCAGGACCCGGTAGAACTGCGCCTTCGGGTGCGCCGCGATGGCGTCGCACAGGCCGTTCACCCACGAGTGCAGGTGCTCGGCGAAGAACTCCTGCTGCTTCGTGAGGTTGGCCACCGCCACGTCGTCGCCGGCGATCAGGTAGCGCATGACTTCCAGCACGTAGGCGACGTGGTCCTCGGTCTCGGGCATCGCCTCGTCGCGCGCCAGGCCCATGCCGGCCAGCGCCGTGCGCAGCCGCGCGAGCGGCTTTTCGTTCAGGTAGCCACTGAGGTAGTGCGACCCGAACAGGTACACCTCGGGCTTGCCGACGCCGCCGAACAGGGCGTCGTACTCCTCGGCGATCGCCTGGTCGCTCAGCGCGCGCGCCGCGGCGATCACCTGGCGCCAGGGCTCCTCGAGGAAGGCGCCCTGCGCGGGCGCCTCCGTCACCGCCACCCGCAGCGCCGACAGCAGCTCGGCGCCGGGCGGCGCGTAATAGAGCTGCGAGAGCAGGCCGTAGATCTCGGCGCGGGCGGTTTCCTCGTCCAGCGCGCTGCTGGTGGGCAGGGGATCCGTCGTCATAGGTCGGTGATGCGCGTCTCGTTCTCGGACGAATAGATGTCGATCACGCGGCAGTCGCCGCACATCTTCAGGCGCTCGAGCGCGGCGCCCTGGAACATGGAGTGGCCGGCCAGCTTGCCGAGCATGGACTCGATGGCCTTGAGCGTGCCGAACGGCTTGCCGCAGCGGATGCAGGCATAGGGCTGCGCCTCGTTGAGCACGCGCGGCTGCTTGCGCTCGGGCGTCAGCAGCAGGCGCGGCTGCAGCGTGATGGCGTTTTCGGGGCAGGTCTTGGCACAAAGCCCGCACTGCACGCAGTTCTTTTCCACCAGGCGCAACTGGGGCGCCAGCTGGTTGTCCTGCAGGGCGCTGGCCGGGCAGGCGCCGACGCAGCTCATGCAAAGCGTGCACTTGTCCTTGTCGACGATCACGCTGCCGAAGGGCGCGCCCACCGGCAGGGCGATGGACTCGGGCCGGCGGGGCGCGTGTTCGACCAGGTGGTCCAGCGTCAGTTCGGCCGTGGTCCGCTTCTCGGCCGACACGGCATGGGGCGCGCGGGCCTTGGGCGTCGCGCCGCGGCGCTTGCCCAGCAGGCGCAGGTCCTGGTCGAGGTCGGCGCCGCTGCGGCTTTGCAGCAGGCTGAAGTGGCTGCCTTCGTAACCCAGGCCCTCCAGCACCGACTGCGCCACCTGCATCTGCAGCTGCAGCGCCTCCAGGTACTGCGGCGCCTCCTCGTTCGTGGCCAGCAGCGCGACGTGGGACGCGCCCTGGGCGACGGCGGTCAGCCAGACCTCGATGCCCAGGCTGGCGATGTGCCACACCGGGATCGGGATGACGTTGGCCGGCACGCCCTCGGCAGCGCCGACGCGCGCGGCCCGCCCGAGCTCCTCCACCAGCACCTGGCCGCGTTCCTGGCTGTGCAGCAGCAGGACGGGCGCGACGCCGCCGGCCCGCTCGTACGTGGACAGCAGCGTGCGGATCTTCGCGCCCTGCTCGCCGGCGCGCGGGTAGGCGTAGGTCATCGCGCCGGTGGGGCACACCGTGGTGCAGGCCCCGCAGCCGACGCACAGGCTCGGATTGACCTTGACCTGCTGGCGGCTCTTGTCGCTCGTGATCGCCTCGGCCGAGCAGATGTCGATGCAGGCGCTGCAGCCGACCTTCTCGTTGCGGCTGTGCGCGCACAGCTTCTGCTTGTACGCGAAGAACCTGGGCTTCTCGAACTCGCCCACCAGCTCGCGCAGCCTGATGACGACGTCGAGCGCCTTGGGGCCGCTCTCCTGCCCGGGCGGCAGGTGGAAGTAGCCCTGCGGCGGCGCGTGCTGCACGAAGGCGGGCTGCCGGCGCAGGTCCAGCACCAGGTCGAAGGTGTCGGCGTGCGCGACGGGTTCGCGCGTGAAGTCGATGGCGCCGGCGACGTCGCACACCTTGACGCAGGCGCGGTGGCTCTTGCAGGCCTGCAGGTCGACCTGGTAGTCCAGGCCGATCGCCTGCTCGGGACAGGCGGCGACGCAGGCGTTGCAGCGGGTGCACAGGTCCAGGTCGATCGGGTTGTCCTGCGCCCACGACAGCTGGAAGGCGCCCAGCCAGCCGGTGAGGCTTTCGATGCGGCCGCCCATGACGGGGTACTTGCGCTCCTGCGCGCCGCTGCCGCCGCGCGAGAAGATGGTGACGTCCAGCGCGTCGCCCACCACGGCGGCGAAGCGTTCCGCCTCTTCCAGCGGGCCGATCAGCAGCAGCCGGCCGGCGCTCTTGTAGGTGACGGTGGCCACCGGCTCCGGCTCGGGCAGCTTCGCGGCCGCGAGCAGCGCGGCCAGCTTCGGCATGGCGCTGCGGGCGTCCTTGCTCCAGCCGCCGGTCTCGCGGATGTTGACGAAGCGGATCGGGGAGACGGCGCCCTCGGTCTGCTGCCCCAGTTCGCCGAACAGGCGCTTTTCCTGGGTGCAGGCGACGACCACGTCGGCGCCGGTCTTGACGGCCTGCTGGAACGCGCCCGCCTCGCGGCGGCACAGCGTCGAATGCAGCGTCAGTTTTTCATCGAGAGCCCGCCCCAGGGCCTCGGGGTCCAGGGGCATCGTCTTGTTGCAGTCGCAAATCAGGGTCGGCATGGCTTTCGGCCGGCGGTAATGCTTGTCCGGTCCGGGTGCTGGACTGTGCCACGGTTTCGGGGGCGGGGTCATCCGCGACTTCCCTGCCCGTGGGGGCTTTGCCGGCCGCGTCCACTTCTTCCTCTTCCTTCTTCTCGAGGAAGCCCAGGAACTTGTTGGCCATGAGGCCCTTGAGCATCTCGGGCGGCATCGGGTCCGGCTTGCCGTAGTCGTCGATATAGGTATCGAGGCCGTCCATCACGTTGAAGTGGGGATCGGCGAACAGCTTCTTCATCGCCGCGTTCTTCACCTCCGGCGCGACACCGGGCTGGACGAAGCGGGTGAAGTCGGAGTCCTTGGTGAGGGACTCGGTGTCTTCGAGGGTGGGGGGAGGCGGGGGTTCGGCGGGGCGCCCCTCACCGGGAGCAAGAGCGGCGACTTCGCTCCCTCTCCCGCTTGCGGCAGACGCGGGGTCCCCAGAAAGCTTTGCTTTCTGCGGTGCCATGGGCTGGGGCGAGGGCAGCGGCTTCTCCGCGACCACCGGCTCCGGCGGCAACTCCACCCCCTTGCGCACCGCCTCCTTGCGCTTCGCCCAGCGCCCCAGGAATCCGTCAGCCATGGCCGCCGCCTCCGCCG
Source organism: Ramlibacter sp. (assembly GCA_022844525.1). GTDB lineage: Bacteria > Pseudomonadota > Gammaproteobacteria > Burkholderiales > Burkholderiaceae_C > Ramlibacter. Next base: position 12,284 of record JALHLO010000046.1, on the reverse strand, counting down.
CCGCCGTACTTCTTCTCGGTGCTCACCGAAACCGGGTTGCCGAAGCGGTCTTCCAGCCGCTTGAAGCTTTCCGGGCGCTTGCGCTTCTTCGGCTCCGGCACGTAGTGCTCCTCGAAGAAGGCGCGCATCCACTCCACCACCTCGGGCGGCGCCGGCACCTGCTCCACCGTCTCCTGCGCGTCCAGCCAGCGGGCGGCCTCGTGGTAGCTCAGCGTCACCATCAAGGGACGCGGAATCGGTTCGGCCGCTAGGGACGGCTCCTCCTCCATGCGCCACATCACGAACCAGCCGGGCGCCGGTGTCGTGACGTTGAGGTAGTAGCCCTCGGCCTCGTCGCGGAACAGCTCCACGCGGAAACCCGGGTGCAGCCAGCGCTCGCCGTCCTCTCCCTGGTACAGGAGCGCCGGCGCGGTGCCGAAGGATTCCTCGTTCTCGACCACGTCGGCCAGCTCCCAGCGCCAGGGCTGCCACCGGCTGGAGGTGGGCACCTTGCGCATGACCACCGCGACATCGATGGCAGGCCGCTCGGTCATCGGAAGATCCTCAGGTGTTCTTGGAAACCGTGATCGTCGGGAACTTCGCGGAGAAGTCCTTGGCCTTGGAGGCGATCTTGATCGCCACCTGGCGCGCGATGCTGCGGTACATGTTGGCGGCCTCGCTGTCGGGGTCCGCCACCACCGTCGGCTTGCCGCTGTCGGCCTGCTCGCGGATGTGCATCGCCAGCGGCAGCGCGCCCAGGTACTCGATGCCCTTTTCCTCGGCGTAGCGCCTGCCGCCGCCTTCCCCGAAGATGTGCTCGGCATGGCCGCATTTGCTGCACACGTGCACCGCCATGTTCTCCACCACGCCGAGGATGGGCACGCCCACCTTCTCGAACATGGTCACGGCCTTGCGGGCGTCGATCAGCGCGATGTCCTGCGGCGTGGTGACGATCACGGCGCCGGTCATGGGCACGCGCTGCGACAGCGTCAGCTGGATGTCGCCGGTGCCCGGGGGCATGTCGACGACCAGGTAGTCGAGGTCGCTCCAGTTGGTCTGGCGCAGCAGTTGCTCCAGCGCCTGGGTGGCCATGGGGCCGCGCCAGATCATGGCTTCGTCCTGGTTCACCAGGAAGCCGATCGACATCACCTGGATGCCGTGGTTCTCCAGCGGCTCCATGGTCTGGCCGTCGTCGCTTTCCGGCCGGCGGTCGATGCCCAGCATCATCGGCTGGCTGGGACCGTAGATGTCGGCATCCAGCACGCCCACCTTGGCGCCCTCGGCGGCCAGCGCCAGCGCCAGGTTGGCGGCGGTGGTGCTCTTGCCCACGCCGCCCTTGCCGGACGCCACGGCGATGATGTTCTTGACGTTGGGCATCAGCTGCACGCCGCGCTGCACGGCATGGGCCGTGACCCTGGTCGTGACGTTGACGGACACGTTGTCCACCCCCGCCACCGACTTGGCGGCGGCCACCAGCGCCTTGCGCAATGCCGGCACCTGGCTCTTGGCGGGGTAGCCGAGTTCGACGTCGAAGGAGACGTCCTTGCCTTCGACGTGGAGGTTCTTCACCGCCTTGGTGCTGACGAAATCCTTGCCCGTGTTCGGGTCCTTGACGCCCGCCAGGGCGGCGAGCAACTGTTCCTGCGTGGCCATAAAGCTGTCTCTCTCGTGTTCCGCGCAGTGTACCCACCCCGAATAAAATGCCCGGTTCCCCCGGAAAGACCCCATGACCTCCCAGCGCAAGCTCTTCGTCACCACCGCCCTGCCCTACGCCAACGGCAAGTTCCACATCGGCCACATCATGGAATACATCCAGGCCGACATCTGGGTGCGGCACCAGCGCATGGGGGGGCACATGGTGCAGTTCGTCGGCGCCGACGACGCGCACGGCGCGCCGATCATGATCGCCGCCGAGAAGGCCGGCCAGACGCCCCAGCAGTTCGTGGGCGAGATCGCCGCCGGCCGCCGGCAGTACCTGGACGGCTTCCACATCCGCTTCGACAACTGGCATTCCACCGACAGCCCGGAGAACACCGAGCTGGCGCAGGGCATCTACCGGCGGCTCAAGGCCAACGGCCTGATCACCAGCCGCACCATCGAGCAGTTCTACGACCCGGTCAAGGGCATGTTCCTGCCGGACCGCTACATCAAGGGCGAGTGCCCGGTCTGCCACGCGAAGGACCAGTACGGCGACTCCTGCGAGGTGTGCAGCAGCGTGTACACGCCCACGCAGCTGATCGAGCCCTATTCCACGCTGACCGGCGCGCGGCCCGAGCTGCGCAGCTCCGAGCACTACTTCTTCCAGCTCTCCAGGCCGGAGGTGGTGGACTTCCTCAAGGCCTGGACCCAGGACGGGAAACTGCAGTCCGAGGTGGCCAGGAAGGCGGGCGAGTGGTTCGAGGCCGGCATGGCCGACTGGGACATCAGCCGCGACGCGCCCTACTTCGGCATCGAGATCCCCGATGCGCCGGGCAAGTACTTCTACGTCTGGCTGGACGCGCCGATCGGCTACCTGGCCAGCCTGAAGAACCACTTCGACAAGGGGCAGGCGAAAAACCACTGGCACGCGCCGTCCCGCACGGAGGCGGGCTTCGAGCAGTTCATCGCCGACCCGGCGGTGGAACAGGTGCACTTCATCGGCAAGGACATCGTGTACTTCCACACCCTGTTCTGGCCGGCGATGCTGAAGTTCAGCGACCGCAAGACCCCGAACCAGGTGAACGTGCACGGCTTCATCACCGTCAGCGGCGAGAAGATGTCCAAGAGCCGCGGCACCGGCATCGACCCGCTGAAGTACCTGTCGCTCGGGATGAACCCGGAGTGGCTGCGCTACTACATCGCCGCCAAGCTCAACTCGCGGGTGGAGGACGTGGATTTCAACCCGGACGATTTCGTGGCGCGCGTGAACTCCGACCTGGTCGGCAAGTACGTGAACATCGCCAGCCGGGCGGTGAAGTTCGTTCCGGGCGGCAAGCTGGTGGCCGGCGACCGGTCGGCGCTGGACGCCGGCAAGCTGGTGGAGCACGTGCAGGTCCTCTACGAGACGCGCGAATTCGGCAAGGCGCTGCGCGAGGTGATGGCCTTCGCCGACGCGGTCAACCTGCGCTTCGACGCGGCGGCGCCCTGGAAGCTGGTGAAGGAGGGCAAGGGCGAGGAGGCCGCGAAGGTCTGCTCGGAGTGCCTGGAAGCCTTCAAGGTGCTCACCGCCTGCCTGAAGCCGGTGCTGCCGGCGCTGGCGGCGCAGGCGGAGGCTTTCCTGCAATGCGAGCCGCTGGACTGGGGGAATGCCGCGAAGCCGATGGGCGCGGGGCATGCGGTGGGGGAGTACAAGCACTTGATGCAGCGGGTGGACATGAAGTTGCTGGATGCGTTGTTCGAGGTGCCGGGGGAGCCGCCCTCACCCCAGCCCTCTCCCGCCAGCGGGAGAGGGAGTGATCCGGGGGGCGAGCCGCTCGCCCCCAGCATCACGATCGACGACTTCACCAGGATCGACCTGCGCATCGCGAAGATCGTGGAGTGCAAGGCGGTGGAGGGCTCCACCAAGCTGCTGCAGCTCACGCTGGACGTGGGCGAAGGCCGCCACCGCAACGTGTTCTCCGGCATCGCCTCCGCTTACAAGCCGGAGGACCTGGTCGGCAAGCTGACCGTGATGGTCGCCAACCTGGCCCCCCGCAAGATGAAGTTCGGCGTCAGCGAGGGCATGGTGCTGGCCGCCAGCCACGCCGATGACAAGAAGTCCGGGATTTACATCCTGGAGCCCTGGCCGGGCGCGGAACCGGGCATGCGCGTGCGCTAAGCTGCGGCCATGCTGTACCTCATCCGCCCGGCCGCCCTGGCCCTTGCCGTCGCCGCCCTTTCGGGCTGCACCGTCATCACCGTCGCCGGCGCCGGCGTCGGCCTGGCGGTCACCGCGGGTTCGCTCGCGGTCGATGCGGCGGCCGGCACGGTGAAGCTGACGGGTGCCGCGGTGGGCGCCGCGGCCGGCGCCGTGCTGCCCTCCGGCGAAGAAAAATAGGGGCCGCGCGCCAGCGATGTTCGCCTTCATCCGCGGCTGGACCGACGTCGACCGCACCACCCAGGCCAACGTCCGCCTCGGCGCCTTCCTCGCCTTCGTCGCCGGCGCCACCAATGCCGGCGGCTTCCTGGCGGTGGGCCAGTACACCTCGCACATGTCGGGGATGCTGTCCTCCATCGCCGACAACCTGGTGCTGGGGCAGCTCACGCTGGCCATCGCCGCGGCCGGCGCCATCCTCGCCTTCGTCTGCGGCGCCATGAGCACCGCCATCCTGGTGAACTGGGGCCTGCGCCGGCGCCTGCACAGCGCCTACGGCCTGCCGCTGTTCCTGGAGTCGGTGGCCCTGCTGGTGTTCGGCGTCGCGGGCGCGTCCATCGGCGTGTTCGAGCCCCTGTTCGTGCCGCTGACGGTGGTGCTGCTCTGTTTCATCATGGGCCTGCAGAACGCGGTGATCACCAAGATCTCGCGCGCCGAGATCCGCACCACCCACGTCACCGGCCTGGTCACCGACATCGGCATCGAACTGGGCAAGCTGGTGTACATCAACCCGCGCGAGCCGGGCCGCGACCCGGTGCTGGCCAACCGGCAGAAGCTGCGGATCCACACGCTGCTGGTCTCCTGCTTCCTGGTGGGCGGCTTCGCGGGCGCCCTGGGCTTCAAGTACCTGGGTTTCGTCAGCACCGTGCCCCTGGCCATCGGCCTGTGGCTGCTGGCGCTGCGCCCCTTCCTGCGCGACGTGCGCCAGCACCTGCTGCCCGCCGGCTCCTGAACGGGCGTTGCCGACGGCCCACAGCGGCGTGGCCGCGCGCGGACGCGGGTGCACAATCCCTGGCGATGCCACCACCGGTGCCACTCGCCCCGTTCCGGCCTCGCCTGTTCAGCGCGCTGCAAGGCTATGACCGCGACCGCTTCCTGCACGACCTCGGCGCAGGCCTCACGGTGGGCGTCGTCGCCCTGCCCCTGGCCATGGCCTTCGCCATCGCCTCCGGCCTCAAGCCCGAGGCCGGCCTGTGGACGGCCATCATCGCCGGCCTGATCATTTCGCTGCTGGGGGGCTCGAACGTGCAGATCGGCGGCCCCGCCGGCGCCTTCATCGTCATCGTCTACGGGATCATCGAGCGCTACGGCCTGGCCAACCTGCTGATCTCCACGGCCTGCGCCGGCGTGCTGCTGTTCGCCATGGGGCTGCTGCGCCTGGGGCGCCTGGTGCGCTACGTGCCGGTGAGCATCGTCATCGGCTTCACCAACGGCATCGCGGTGCTGATCGCGGCCTCGCAGGTCAAGGACTGGCTCGGGCTGGACGTGGCCAGGATGCCGGCCGACTTCTTCGCGCAGCTGCGCACCATCGGCGGCAACCTCCACAGCTTCAACCCCCATGCGTTCGCGCTGGGGCTGGCCTGCTTCGTCGGCCTGTTCGCGTGGCCGCGGATGTGGAGCGCCCGGCTGCCGCAGCGCCTGACCGGGGACGTCCCCGGCCTGAAGGAAGCCAGCGAGGTCGGCGCGCGGGTGCCGGGGCCGATCGTGGCGCTGGTGACCCTGACGCTCGCCGCCTGGTATTTCGCGCTCCCGGTGGAAACCATCGGCAGCCGCTTCGGCGGCATCCCCTCGGGCCTGCCCGCCTTCGCGTTGCCGGACTTCAGCTGGGCGACGGTGAAGCTGCTGGTGACGCCGACCATCACCATCGCGCTGCTGGGCGCGATCGAATCGCTGCTGTGCGCCCGCGTGGCCGACCAGCTCTCCAGCCTGCCGCGCCACGACCCCAACCAGGAGCTGATGGCCCAGGGCATCGCCAATTTCGTGGTGCCCTTCTTCGGCGGGATGCCGGCCACCGGCACCATCGCGCGCACCGTGACCAACATCCGCTCCGGCGCCAGCACGCCCATCGCCGGCGTGATCCACGCGCTGGCCATCGCCGTGGTGGTGCTGGCGGCCGCGCCGCTGGCGCTGCTGGTGCCGCTGTCGGTGCTGGCGGGCATCCTGGTCTTCACCGCCTGGAACATGGGCGAATGGCGCGAATTCGCCCACCTGCGCAAGTACAGCACGCACTACCGCGTGCTGATGCTGGGCACCTTCGCGCTGACGGTGATCTTCGACCTGACCGTGGCCGTGCAGGTGGGGCTGGTCACCGCCTGCGTGCTGTTCATCCAGAAAATGAGCTCGCTGTTCAGCGTGGAGCCGGTCCCGCGGGAAGACGGCATCCTGCGCTACACGCTCTACGGCTCGCTGTTCTTCGGCGCCACCGCCAAGGTGGATCCCATCGTGCAGGCGGTGGAAGCCGCGCCGCCGGGCGCCGACGTCGTGCTGGACGCCCTGCACCTGGTGCACCTGGACACGTCCGGGCTGGACGCCCTGCGGCAGCTGCACAAGGCGATCCTGCTGCGCCAGGGCACGCTGCGCATCGAGAACCTCCAGCAGCAGCCCCGGGAGGTGATCGAGCGCGCCGGCTTCTCCACGGAGCTGGCGCAGCACCTGGCCAGCGAGGAAGTCGCCGCCTGACGGGCGGCGCCGGGGGCGCCCGGTAAAATGGCCCCCATGTCCTTCCTGCAACGCATCTTCCGCCGTCCCGACTACCGTTCCGACGTCACGCAGTTCATCGACCAGCTGAAGGAAAGCAAGCCCGACCTGGAGGCGCAGCAGCGCGCCGGCCGCGCCATCTGGTGGGACAAGAACCTGGACCGCGAACAGATCGCCGAGTGGAGGCAAGCGCGGGTGCCGCAGAAGCCCTACGTCTACGGCGACGACCCGCGCCAGCGCCGCTGAAGCGGCGGCTTCCATGGACAGCAGCGAGACGGTCCTGCCGGAACCCCCGGCGCCCGACGAAGTCGGCCTCCCCGAGGTGGTCGACCAGGTCGCGCTCGCCCGCCTGTACGGCGAGCCGCTGTTCGCCATGCCGCAGGACCTGTACATCCCGCCGGACGCGCTGGAGGTCTTCCTGGAGGCCTTCGAGGGGCCGCTGGACCTGCTGCTGTACCTGATCCGCAAGCAGAACTTCAACATCCTCGACATCCCGATGGCGGCGGTCACGCGCCAGTACCTCACCTACGTCGACGAGATCCGCGAGCGCAACCTGGAGCTGGCGGCGGAATACCTGCTGATGGCGGCGATGCTCATCGAGATCAAGTCGCGCATGCTGCTGCCGCCCAAGAAGACGGCCGAGGGCGAGGAAGCCGAGGACCCGCGCGCCGAGCTGGTGCGCCGCCTGCTCGAATACGAGCAGATGAAGGCCGCCGCCTTCCGCATCAACGAGCTGCCGCAGCTCGGTCGCGACGTGCTGCGCGCCCAGGTCTACATCGAGCAGTCGCTGCAGCCCCGTTTCCCGGACGTGGAAGTGGCCGACCTGCAGGAAGCCTGGCGCGACATCCTGCGCCGCGCGAAGCTGATCCAGCACCACAAGATCACGCGCGAGGAGCTCTCGGTGCGCGAGCACATGAGCATGGTGCTGAAGAAGCTGCAGGGCCGCAAGTTCGTGGAATTCGAGCAGCTGTTCGACGTGACGCGGGGCGTGCCGGTCCTGATCGTCACCTTCATCGCCACGCTGGAGCTCGCCAAGGAAACGCTGATCGAGGTGACCCAGGCCGAGGCCTACGCCCCGATCTACGTGCGCCTGGCCTACCAGCCGGCCTGACAACGACCCACCCACCGGAGGCAACGCCTTGAGCCAGGCCATCCCGCGCGATTTCGACGTCCTCATCGTAGGCAGCGGCCTGGCCGGCCTGTCCGCGGCGCTGCACCTCGCGCCCACCCACCGCGTCGCCATCCTCACCAAGCGCTCCATGAGCGACGGCTCCAGCGGCTGGGCCCAGGGCGGCATCGCCGCCGTGATGGACCGCGGCGACAGCTTCGACGCCCACGTCGACGACACGCTGGTGGCCGGCGCCGGCCTCTCGGACCCCGCCGCCACCCGCTTCGTGGTGGAACACGCGCCGGAGAGCGTGGAGTGGCTGCGCAGCCTGGGCGTGCCCTTCTCCGAGGAGGACGGCCACCTGCACCTCACCCGCGAGGGCGGGCACAGCGCGCGCCGCATCGTGCACGTGACGGATGCCACCGGGGCGGCCGTGCAGCAGACGCTGATCCAGCGCGTGAAGCACACGCCCAACATCACGATGCTGGAACACCACATGCTGGTGGACCTGATCATGGCCGGCAAGCTGGGCCTGCAGCCGAACCGCTGCCTGGGCCTGTACGCGCTGGACGAGACCACCGACGAGGTGGTGACCTTCCGCGCGCCGCACACCATCCTGGCCACCGGCGGCGCCGGCAAGGTCTACCTGTACACGACCAATCCCGACACCTCCACCGGCGACGGCATCGCCGCCGCCTGGCGCGCGGGCTGCCGGGTGACGAACATGGAGTTCATCCAGTTCCACCCGACCTGCCTGTACCACCCGCACGTCAAGAACTTCCTGATCTCCGAAGCGGTGCGCGGCGAAGGCGGGCGGCTGATCCTGCCCGACGGCACGCGCTTCATGCCCAACCACGACCCGCGGCTGGAGCTCGCGCCGCGCGACGTGGTGGCGCGCGCGATCGACTTCGAGATGAAGAAGCACGGCCTGGACTGCGTGCTGCTGGACATCTCGCACCAGCCGCCCGAGTTCGTGAAGGAGCACTTCCCGAACATCTACGCGCGCTGCCTGGATCTCGGCATCGACATCACGCGCGAGCCGATCCCGGTGGTGCCGGCGGCGCACTACACCTGCGGCGGCATCCACACCGACCTGGCCGGCCGCACCGACCTGGCCGGCCTGCACGCGATCGGCGAGACGGCCTACACCGGCCTGCACGGGGCCAACCGGCTGGCCAGCAACTCGCTGGTGGAATGCATGGTGTTCGCGCGTTCCGCCTCGACGGACATCCTGGCGACCCCTCTGCCCCCCGTCCCCGACGTGCCGCCCTGGGACGACAGCCGCGTGACCGACGCCGACGAGGCGGTGGTGATCTCCCACAACTGGGAGGAGCTGCGCCGCTTCATGTGGGACTACGTGGGGATCGTGCGGACCAACAAGCGCCTGGACCGCGCGGCGCACCGCATCAAGCTGCTGCAGGAGGAGATCCAGGAGTTCTACAGCGCCTTCCACGTCACGCGCGACCTGCTGGAGCTGCGCAACCTGGTGACGGTGGCCGACCTGATCGTGAAATCGGCGCAGGCGCGGCACGAAAGCCGCGGGCTGCATTTCAGCCGCGACTACCCGCGGATGGCGGAAGTCGCCGTTCCCACCATCCTGAAGCCCGCCTAGCCGCCACGCGCACAGGCGCGTGACTTTTGCGACACGGGCACTGGCTGGCCCGGCAGCGACTTGCTATAACCCGCAGGCGGCGGCCACCGAAAGAGTGGCCCGCCGAGGGGGACTCGCATGCGACGCATCCTGTCAACGCTGCTCCTGGCAGCCGCTCTTGCGCCCGGCGCGCGCGCCATGGAATTCCACGTGGTCGGCGACACCCTGGTGATGTCCGGCCCGGTGGTGAGCACCGACCTGGTGCGGCTGCGCGACCACCTGGCATCGCACAAGGTGCGGCTGGTGGTGCTGCATGAAAGCCCCGGCGGCGACCTGTGGAACGGCTACCACCTCGGCTACCGCATCCGCAGCGAGGGCCTGCCCACCGCGGTGTCGGGCAAGTGCGAATCCGCCTGCGGCCTGATCTTCCTGAGCGGCTCCGAGCGCTCCTTCACCGACGGCCGCCCCATCGCGAACACCATGGTGGGCCTGCACGGCGCGCACACGGTGGACACCGGGCAGCCGCTGCCCGAGCTCGGCCCGCGCATGGCCTATGTCATCAAGACCATGACCGACCGCAAGTACCCGCCGGACCTGCTGGAACGCACGGTCTATCCGCGCAACGCGGAGGACATGGTCTACAGCTTCCACCCCGGGCGCTATCCCGTCACGGCGGCCGCGCGCGGCGTCGTCGAGTGCCTGAAGCAGCCGGACGTGAGCTTCCAGTGCCGCATGCTGGAAGGACTCGACGCGCTCGGGATCGGGATCATCACCAACCCGGAGGTGCTGAACCTGCCGGTCGAAGTCAAGCAGCTGCTGGACCAGCTATCCTCCTGACCGCCGGTGGGAGCGCACCGGCCGGCGAAGCTTGCGAAAAGAACAAGGACAGGGGCGACATGGGGAATTCGTGGCAATCGGCGCAGCGCATGAAGCAGCTCGCCACCTGGCTGCTGGCGCTGGCGCTGGCAGGCATCGCCGTCACCTACGCGGCCAACCAGAAATCGGTGGCGATCCAGGGGCCCGGCGCCCTGCAGGCGATTTCCGGGGACACCGTCTGGCTCGGGGTCAACGAGGAACTCTGGGTCCTGGACCGCGAGGGACGCCGGACGGCGCAGCGCAGCGCGCGCGAGCTCGGGTTCACCGAGGCCGTCAGCAACATCGTGCCGGCCCCGCAGGGGCAGGCAGTGCTCACCAGCCGCGGCGACCTCGCGTGGCAGGTGGTGGACCGCGCGACGCTGGCGCGCGTGCGCACCATCACCCCGCAGTGGCCCGCGGATTTCGCGGACAACTACCTGCGCGCGATCCACCTCGCGGTCGCGCCGGATGGCGACATCGCGGTGGCCACCGGCGGCGGCCACGCGGTGCTGCTGTTCGACCGCGAAGGCCGCTTCAAGGCACGCACGCAGGCGCAGACCTACCGCTTCACCAACGGCCTGTTCTGGTCCCCGGAAGGCTGGTGGACGACCGACACGAACCGGTTCGCGTTGCGCCTGCTGGATGCGTCCACGCTGGCGGAGAAGAAGGCGATCCAGCTGCAGCCCGCGCCGGCCGGCTATCCCTTCCTGGGCGAGGCGATCGCCTCGCAGGGCGCGCCCAAGCCCGGCTCGGGGCAGCCGCCGCTGGCCACGCTGTCCCGCGTCGGCTCGCTGATGGAGCCGGGTTACGCGGTGGACGTGTTCGCCGACGGCTCCCAGGTCACCTTCAACGAACGGCCCGTCCTGCAGCTGCGGGACATCGCCTGGTTCGACGGCCGGCTGCTCGCCGTGGACGGCGACACCTTCCGCGTGCTGCGCTTCGCCCCCGACCGGCTGACCGAGGAGCCGTTCGGCGATCCGCAGGTGCGCGCGACGCTGCGGAAGATGCACGAGGACCGCCAGTTCTGGCGCAGCTTCGGTTCGCGCTATGCCCTGCTGCTGTCCGCTGCGCTGCTGCTGGCGGGGATCGCCGCCTACGTCCACCACAAGCGGCTCGTGGCGCGCGCCGCGATCGCCGCCCGCGCGGGCGGCCAGGCCGCCGCCCAGGCCGCCCCGCTGCGCGAACTGGCACGCCAGCGCATGCGGATCTACGGCGTGCCGCTCGCCGTGCGCCTGGTCCTGGCGGCCGTGGCGCTGTTCGTCCTCTTTCCCTTGCTGCACCTCTGGCTGCTGGGGCCGGCGCCGGTGGACCTGGCCGCTTCCCTGCGGCTGCTGGTCCTCAGCGTGCTGGGCACCCTGGTGCCGGTGGCGTTCTGGGAGCAGTGGCGCCACGACCGCCTGGTGGCGCAGCCGGCCTACGAGCCGGCGCTCAACCACCGCGCGGTGGAGTGGCTGCGCTCCCACGACGACTTCGACCAGGTCAAGCTGGAAGGCGAAGTGCCGCGCGAGACCGTGTACCTGCCCGGGTGGCGCGATCGCTGGCTGCTGGTCACCAACCGGCGCGTGCTGCTGTTCGCCGCGTCCGCGCGCGAACGCCACCTGCTGAGCGAGTGGCCGCGGCGCTCCGTGGTGTTCGCCGGGCCGCCCGCGGAAGCGCCCGGCGCCCGCGGGCACGTCCCGTGGCTGCGCCTGCTGCTGCGGCCTCACAACCTGGCCCTGACCTTCACGACCGGCACCACCCTGCAGTTCCGCTGCGCCAGCAAGGTGACGGCGCAGCGCGTCGCCCAGCTGCTGATGTCCTCGCCGGCGATGCCGGACGAAACGGTGGCGATCGAGTCGCTGGGCCCGAACCCGCGCCGCCGCTGGCACGAGGTGCTCGCCTCCTTCGTGGTGCCGGGCACCGGCCAGTGGCTGCAAGGGCGCTTCACCACCGGCGTCGTGCTGTTCACCGCCGCGGTGCTGCTGGCGATCTACGAGTGGTGGCCGGTCGCCTGGGCGCTGCACGGGCCCAAGATGGAAGTCTCGGGCGTGAGCGTCGCCTCCGCGCTGGTCACCTGGCTGTTGCTGGCGCTGGTGGCCAGCAGCGACGCCTGGCACTTCAGCGCCACGCGCAGGCCGGGCTAGGACGGCGGCCGCTCAGGCGGCGCCGATGTTGGGCACCAGGGCGCCGGCGGACTGCCCCGCCCTGAGCGCCGCGGTGAAGGCCAGCATGCGGTCGATCGG
>JALHLO010000045.1 GCA_022844525.1 Ramlibacter sp. | reverse complement strand
CGACGTGCGTGGCGCGCCCCAGCACCTGGAACACCGGTTGGGCGCGCTCGAAGTCGGCGGCCTTGCCGCCCACCATGATGGCCAGCGTGCCGTTCTCCGCGCCCACGGTGCCGCCGGAGACGGGCGCGTCCAGCTGCTGCACGCCGCGCTCGGCCAGGCGCGCGGCGTGGTCGCGCGCCTCGCGCGGCTGGATCGAGGCCATGTCGATGAACAGCGTGCCGCCGCGCATCGCATCGGCCGTGCGCTGGCGGAACAGCACCTCCTCGATCACCGGGCCGCTTTCCAGCATGCAAACCACGATCTCGGCGTCCTTCACCGCGTCGGCGGCGCTGTCGTGCACTGTGGCGCCGAAGGGCTGCAGGCGCTGCGCCTTGTCGCGGCTGCGGTTCCAGGCGTGCACCTGGTGGCCCGCTTCGCACAGGCGGCGCGCGATCGGGAATCCCATGAGGCCGGTACCCAGCACGGCGATCTGCATCGGCTGTCTCCTTGTGGTGGGAAATGAAAAAGGGCCGCCCATGATGGCGGCCCCCGTGCTCAGGTGGCTGTCACGCGGCTTTCAGCGCGGGCTGGGCGAACAGGGACTCCATTTCGCGGCGGATCTTGTACGCGTGCGTGCTGGTGTCCATCGCCACGTCGTTCCAGCTCAGGCTCTGGCCCTTCTTCACCGGCCGCACCAGCTTCACGTCGTGCGCCAGGCCCAGCGGCAGGCCGCCCATGCGCATGGAGGTCTCGGCGGGCAGCAGCTTGCCCCACACGGTGTAGCCGCCTTCGCCGTCGAGGACTTCGCCCGGCTGCAGGTCGCGCTTGGCGGTGGCCACCACGTCGGCGTTCCAGCAGGTGGCGACGCCGGTGGCTTCGCCGCGCAGCGCCACGCTGGCGACCGACACGCCCACTTCCAGGCCGATCAGGTGCCAGCGCTTGTAGAGCGTGAAGTAGCGGCCGCTGGGGTCGGTGTGCGCCTTGTATTCCTCGAAGCAGTTCTTGATGTACTCGGTCTCCGCTTCCACCGTCACCCACACGCCCATGCGGATCTCGTAGGGGATGGCGCGGCCGTCGGTCTCCAGCGAGGAGATCACCTCCACCATGCCCTTGCGTTCCAGCACGCCGCCCTCGCTCTTCGGCCGCGTGACGTAAGGGATGTCCTCGATGCTGGCCGGCGGATAGAGCAGGCCGTCGGAGGGGACGTGCAGTCCGGTGGCGTTGGCCACCGCGGTGCTTTCGATGGAGGGCTTGGAGCCGTCCAGGAAGCTGTTGAACATCTTGGGGTTGAGCCCGCCGCGTTTCGCCTGCTCCGGCGTCAGGCCCCAGTTGTTCCACACCGTGTCGGGCGTCGATTCGCTGAAGTGCGGCAGCCACTTGTGGCCGCGGCCGGCCGCCACCACCGGGAAGCCGCAGGTGCGCGCCCAGTCCACCAGGTCGCAGATCAGCGCCGGCTGGTCGCCGAAGGCGAGCGAATAGAGGACGCCGGCTTCCGCGGCCTTGCGCGCAAGCAGGGGGCCGCAGAAGGCGTCGGCTTCCACGGTCACGTTGACGACGTGCTTGCCGTTGGCGAAGGCTTCCAGGCAATGGTCCACCGCGGAGATCGGGTGGCCGGTGCATTCCACGATCACGTCGATGGCCGGGTGGCGCACCAGCGCCTGCCAGTCGGCGCCGACGTGCGTCGCGCCGGTCTTCAGGGCCTCGTCGATGCTGGCGGCCTGCGTGCGCTCGGCCTTCCAGCCCACGCGGGCGAGGTTGGCGCGCGCGTTGTCGGGGGACAGGTCGGCGATGGCGGCCAGGTGCACGCCGGGCGTGCGCGGCACCTGCGCGAGGTACATGGAACCGAACTTGCCGGCGCCGATCAGGCCGATGCGCACGGGCTTGCCTTGGGCGGCGCGTTGCTGGAGTTTGGCGTGGAGGGACATCAGGCGGCTTTCTTGATCTGGTCGATGGGTTCGGGAGAAGTGGCCAGCGCGCTGGCCGGCATGCCGTGCCTCCACGGCAGCTCCACGGGGTAGGGCATGCGCAGGCAGTCGTCCGGCAGGCATTCGATGGGCGTGAAGTCGCGGTGCGCGATGTACTCCGGCCGCTGGAAGCGCCGGATGTGGTTGGACACCGCGCACAGGCTCAGGTACACGCTCACCCGGTTCCACGGCGACAGGTTGCTGGTCGACGCATGCACCAGGCAGCTGTGGAACAGGATCATGGAACCGGCCGGGCCCTTGGGGCTGACGATGCCGCCGTCCTTGCCGCCGGCGCGCTCCACCAGTTGCGCGATCAGCTCGTGGCTCACGGTCCAGAGGGGATAGCTGGTGGTGGTGAGGTCGTGCTTCGCGTCGACCACGCCCTTCTTGTGGCTGCCGGGAATGAACATCAGCGGGCCGTTGTACTCGTTGACGTCGTCCAGGAAGATCGCGACGTTCATGGCGCGCTCGGTCGGCATCATGTCGTCGTTCAGCCAGGTGCCGTAGTCCTGGTGCCACTGCCAGACGTCGCCCTCGAAGGCCATCTTGCCGTTGATCTTGAACTGGTGCATGTAGACCTGCTCGTCGAAGAGGTCCATCACCGGCCGCACCATGCGCGGGTGGCGCGCCAGCCGCGCGAAGGGTTCGCTGTACAGGTGCGCCGCGAAGTTGGTGCGCACCGCCTCGCTGCCTTTCTCGCGCACGTTGTAGGCCTCGCGCCGGCTGTACAGCTCGGGCACGGCCTCGGTCAGGTCTTCGTTTCCGCCGGCGTGAACAGGCCGGGGAAGAACAGGTAGCCCTCGCGGTCGAACTGTTCGATCTGCTCCTGGGTCAGTCTCACGTGTGTCTCCTGGGGTCGGGTTCGTGGGTGTTCAGGACGTGGTCCAGCCGCTCGGCCAGCATGCTGCTGGCGTGCCGGCTGTGTTCCTCGATCAGGCCGGCGGCGCGGTCGGCGTCGCCCGCGGCGATCGCCTGCGCGATCGCTTCGTGTTCGTCCCAGACGGCGTCGCGCTGGCCCATCTCGCGCAAGACGGCGCCCATCACGCGCTTGAGGTGGTGCCAGTGCAGCTGCGCGCTTTCCTCGATCAGGGGGTTGCCGGCGGCCTGGTAAAGCGCTTGGTGGAAGGCCATGTCGGCCTCTATCATGGCCGCCACACTGTCGCCGCGGGTGGCTTGCCGGCCCGCTTGCAGCAGGGCGGGGTCAATGACGAAGCGCCTTTGCGCGGCCAGGCGGGCGGCCAGGGCGTCGAGCGCGCCGCGCACCTGGTACAGGTCGCGGGTGCGCTGGGCGTCCAGCGGCGCCACCTGCAGCCCGCGGCCGGGCGCGTCGCGCAGGAAGCCGTCGCGCTTGAGCAGGCGCAGGGCCTGCAGCACCGGCTGCCGGGACACGGCGAGTTGCTGCGCGATCTCTTCCTGCGTGACGCGCTCGCCGGGCGCCAGCGAGCCGTCGCTGATCGCATCCATCAGGGTGCGGTAGACCCGGTCGACCAGGTCCGGCGCGGTTTCGAGTTGCAGGAGCTGGGCGGCCATGGGATGTACTCTGTATACAGAATACAGCGCTGTCAACGCCAAAAACCTCACTGAAGACCCTGACAAGTTGTGTCAAGATGTTGCAAACAGATGAGGTTTGTAAATGGAGTTGGGAATGCGTGACGGGGCCTGGCACGACGCCATGTACAACAACCGGGAGCTGGTGCCGGAGCATCCCGCGTTCTTCGAGCGTTGGGCGCGCGAGTCCGAAAAGGCCCGTGCCGACGGCCCTTGCGAGCTCGACCTGCGCTATGGCGAAGGCGCCGGCGAGACGCTGGACGTCTTCCCGGCCCCGAGCGGCGACGCCCCGGTGCTGGTGTTCGTCCACGGCGGCTACTGGCGCTCGCTCGACAAGCGCGACCACTCCTTCATCGCTCCGGCCTTCACCCGCCATGGCGCCTGCGTCGTGGTGCCCAACTACGCCCTGTGCCCGGCCGTGACCATCCCGCACATCACGCTGCAGGTGGCGCGGGCGGTCGCCTGGACCTGGCACCACATCGGGCGCTTCGGCGGCGACCGCCGGCGCATCGTGGTGGCCGGCCACTCGGCCGGCGGGCAGCTGGCGGCCATGATGCTGGCCTGCCTGTGGCCGCAGCTCGATGGCGCGCTGCCGCGGGATACGGTGCGCAGCGCGCTGGCCATCTCGGGCCTGCACGACCTGGAACCGATCATGAAGACGCCCTTCCTGCAGCCGACGCTGAACCTGACGCGCAAGCAGGTGGCGCAGGCCAGCCCGGCGCGGCTGCCGGCGCCCAAGCAGGGGACGCTCTACACGGTGGCGGGCGGCGAGGAAAGCGCCGAGTTCCACCGGCAGAACCGGCTGATCCAGGACGCCTGGGGCGCGCGGCGGGTCCCGGTGTGCGAGACGCTGCCGGGCCTGAACCACTTCAGCGTGCTGGATGCGCTGGTCGAGCCGAGCCAGCGGCTGCACCAGCTGGCGCTGGATCTGTTGCGGGCTTGACCCGGCGTCGCGGTTCGCCTGCGGGCTCACCACGACCTACACGGCAGTCCGTAGGTCGTGGTGAGCGCGAAGCCGAACCGCGACACCCACCGCAGCCCCGTAGGTCGTGGTGAGCGCGAAGCCGAACCGCGACACCCCGCGGCAGCCCCGTAGGTCGTGGTGAGCGCGAAGCCGAACCGCGACACCCCGCGGCGGTCCCGTAGGTCGTGGTGAGCGCGAAGCCGAACCGCGACCCACCCCACGCCCCTCACATCAGCAGGTGCTCCCCCGCGTTGTCCCCACCCAGGATCACGTAATTCACCTTCCGGATGTCCGCCAGCTTCGTGCCGCCCGCATAGCTGATCGAGCTTTGCAGGTCTTCCTGCATCTCGCGCAGCGTCTCCGGCAGCTTGCCCTTCACCGGCTCGAGGATGCGCTTGCCCTCGACGTGCTTGTATTCGCCCTTGTTGAAGTCCGACGCGCTGCCGTAGTACTCCTTGTACAGGCGGCCGTCCACTTCCACCGTCTGGCCGGGCGATTCCTCGTGGCCGGCCAGCATCGAGCCGATCATCACCATGGAAGCGCCGAAGCGGATGCTCTTGGCGATGTCGCCGTGCTCGCGGATGCCGCCGTCGGCGATGATCGGCTTGGTGGCCACGCGGGCGCACCACTTCAGCGCCGACAGCTGCCAGCCGCCGGTGCCGAAGCCGGTCTTCATGCGCGTGATGCAGACCTTGCCCGGGCCGATGCCGACCTTGGTGGCGTCGGCGCCCCAGTTCTCCAGGTCGATGATGGCCTCCGGCGTGCCCACGTTGCCGGCGATCACGAAGGTGCCCGGCAGCTTCGCCTTCAGGTGGGCGATCATGTTCTTCACCGTGTCGGCGTGCCCGTGCGCGATGTCGATGGTGACGTACTCGGGCACCAGGCCCTCGGCCGCCAGCGCGTTCACCGCCTCGTAGTCGGCCTGCTTGACGCCCACCGAGATCGACGCGAAGGCGCCCGCTTCCTTCATCTTGCGCACGAAGCGCACGTTGTCCAGGTCGAAGCGGTGCATGACGTAGAAGTAGCCGTTCTGCGCCAGCCACAGGCAGATGCGGTCGTCCACCACCGTCTTCATGTTGGCCGGCACCACCGGCAGCTTGAAGCGGCGCCCGCCGAACTCGAGGGACGGGTCGCATTCCGAGCGGCTTTCCACGCGGCACTTGCGCGGCAGCAGCAGCACCTTGTCGTAATCGAAGATTTCCATTTCCAGGCTCCGGAGGTCTGTTGAAGAACAGTGAGCGCTTGGATCGGGGCCCGGTGCTTTTGGGCGAGGCCGCGGAAATCTCGGCGAAGGCTAACAACTGCCCGAAGGGCTTGTTATGCCGGAGCCAAGATTTCAAAAGGCCGGAGCACCAAAAGGAAACCGGGCCGCAAATGCTTGGGCCCGGTGGCTGATTCTACTGCGGAGCGCTTTCTAGGGACATTCGGTGCGGCTGATCGCCCGGATGCGGCCGCGCGAATCGAACAGCACCGCCACCAGCCTCAGCCGTTCCGCCTTGGCGCCTTCGTGGATCTGCATGGCGCGGGCCTCGGCCAGGCGCCCGGGCGCGCGCCGCATCACCTTGCTCCAGTCCGGCCGGAACACGTTGCGCACCAGGTTGCGCGCCACCGGGCTGCCTTCGGTGCCCGCCGGCAGGGTCTCCACCAGCAGCAGCCAGGCGCGCCAGGGCTCGCGGCCCGGCTCCTTCAGCTCCATGGTGGTGCCGATGTAGTCGTTGAACGCCGCGCCCTGCGCCAGCCGCAGCGGCACCGGGTCACCCGCGCGCGCGCTGCCCACCGCGGTGCTGCGCTCCGGCACCGGCTTTTCCAGCATGTAAAGACGCTCCACCGCATCGTCCATGGCCACCACGGACAGCGGCGCGTTCTCGCCCTTGCGCCCGGGGATGATCCAGTCGAGCACGAGGGTGTCCGGCCCGGGCCTCGGTGTCCTGGGGTCGCGCCAGCACTCGGCGCAGTCGGCGTTGGTGAAGCGCTCCAGCAGCGCCTGGGGCTGGGGGACTTCGTCGCTGGTGCAAAGCGCCCGCGCCGCCAGCGGCAGCAGGAGCAGGACGACGGGCAGGAGGTGGCGCGGCACAGCAGTGCCAGTATGGCCGCTGGCGCCGGTTCCGTGGGACGACCCTAGGGTTTCTACAATGCCCCATGTTCCCAGAAGTCGCCGCCGACTCGCCGCTGCTGCAGCACCTCAACCCCGAGCAGCTCGCCGCCGTCACCTTGCCCAGCGAGCACGCGCTCATCCTGGCCGGTGCCGGTTCCGGCAAGACCCGCGTGCTCACCACCCGCATCGCCTGGCTGCTGGCCACCGGGCAGATCGGCCCGGGCAACGTGCTGGCCGTGACCTTCACCAACAAGGCGGCCAAGGAGATGATGACGCGCCTGACCGCCATGCTGCCGGTCAACGTGCGCGGCATGTGGATCGGCACCTTCCATGGCCTGTGCAACCGCTTCCTGCGCGCGCACTACAAGCTCGCCAACCTGCCGCAAAGCTTCCAGATCCTGGACACGCAGGACCAGCTGTCGGCCATCAAGCGGCTGATGAAGCAGCACAACGTGGACGAGGAGCGCTTCCCGGCCAAGGAGCTGCAGTGGGCCATCGCCGGCTGGAAGGAGGAGGGCCTGCGGCCCAACATGGTGGACACGCGCACCGAGGAGGACCGGCGCAAGGTCGAGATCTACCAGCTGTACGAGGAGCAGTGCCAGCGCGAGGGCGTGGTCGACTTCGCCGAGCTGATGCTGCGCAGCTACGAGCTGCTGCGCGACAACGACCCGATCCGCGAGCACTACCGCCGGCGCTTCCACCACATCCTGGTCGACGAGTTCCAGGACACCAACAAGCTGCAGTACGCCTGGCTGAAGATGTTCGCCGGCGAGGGCAACTCGGTGTTCGCCGTCGGCGACGACGACCAGAGCATCTACGCCTTCCGCGGTGCGCGCGTGGGCAACATGGCCGACTTCGTGCGCGAGTTCAGCGTGCGCCACCAGATCAAGCTGGAGCAGAACTACCGCAGCTTCAGCAACATCCTCGATTCGGCCAACGCGCTGATCGCGCACAACAAGACGCGCCTGGGCAAGAACCTGCGCACCGACCAGGGGCCCGGCGAGCCGGTGCGCGTGTACGAGGCGCCCACCGACATGGCGGAGGCGCAGTGGATGGTGGAGGAGATCCGCCAGCTGGTGCGCGACGACATCGCGCGCCACGAGGTGGCCGTGCTCTATCGCAGCAACGCGCAGAGCCGGGTGATCGAGACCGCCCTGTTCAATGCGGCCGTGCCCTACCGCGTGTACGGCGGCCTGCGCTTCTTCGAGCGCGCCGAGATCAAGCACGCGCTGTCCTACCTGCGCCTGCTGGAGAACCCGAACGACGACACCAGCTTCATCCGCGTGGTGAACTTCCCGGCGCGCGGCATCGGCGCGCGCACCATCGAGCAGCTGCAGGACGCGGCGCGCGCGGCAGGTTCTTCGCTGCACGACGCGGTCGGGGCCACCACCGGCAAGGCCGGCGCCAACCTGGCTGCCTTCGTGCAGAAGATCGATGCCATGCGCGCCGAGACCGAGGGACTGACGCTGCGCGAGATCATCGAGGTGATGCTCCAGCGCAGCGGCCTGGTCGACCACTACAAGGCCGAGCGCGACGGCGCCGACCGCGTGGAGAACCTGGAGGAACTGGTCAATGCCGCCGAAAGCTTCGTCACGCAGGAAGGCTTCGGCCGCGACGCGGTGGCGCTGCCGGTGGACGAACTCGGCGCCACCGTGCTGCGGCAGTCGCCGGCCAGCCAGGGGCTGGACCCGAGCCTGCCCGAGATCAACGAACCGGCACCCGATTACGTTCCGCCCGATGCGGAAACCGGCGAGACGCTGTCGCCGCTGGCGGCCTTCCTGACCCACGCCGCGCTGGAGTCGGGCGACAACCAGGCGCAGGCCGGGCAGGACGCCGTTCAGCTCATGACGGTGCACGCCGCCAAGGGCCTGGAGTTCGACTGCGTGTTCGTCACCGGGCTGGAAGAGGGCCTGTTCCCGAGCGAGCGTTCGCTGGCCGACTACGAAGGGCTGGAGGAAGAACGCCGCCTGATGTACGTGGCGATCACGCGCGCCCGCAAGCGCCTGTACCTCAGCTACTCGCAGACGCGCCTGCTGCACGGGCAGACGCGCTACAACGTCAAGAGCCGCTTCTTCGAGGAGCTGCCCGAGCACGCGCTGAAGTGGCTGACACCGAAGAACCAGAACTTCGGCGGCTCCGCCTTCGGCTTCGGCATGGGCTACCCCAGCTCGCGCGGCGCCGGTTCGTCCGGCAGCTACGGGCGCAGCGAGACCTTCGCCAGCCCGCAGGTCCCCGTGCAGAAGGCGGAGCCGGCGCACGGACTGAAGGCCGGGATGAAGGTGTTCCACACCAAGTTCGGCGAGGGCACCGTGCTGACGCTGGAAGGCTCGGGCACCGACGCCCGGGCGCAGATCGACTTTCCGCGCCATGGCCACAAGTGGCTGGCGCTGTCGGTGGCGAAACTGACGCCGGTGACCTGAGCCGCCGGCTCAGTGCTCGTAGGACCAGTCGCTGTCCGGCAGCGAACTGAGGAATTCGAACGTGGCGGGAAGGCAACCGTTGGCTTCTGCCCAGTCCAGTTGCTCCCGGAAGCACTGCCGCTTGGCGGCGGCGGGCGTCGCCGCCCAGGCGGAGCCCGTCAGGGGAGGGGAGGGGAGCCGCTGGCCCCGCGCGCGCTCCTGCAGGATCCGGTAGAACTCGAGCCAGCGCGTCGGCTGCGGGCAGACCCGGTTGTCCTTCTGCACCACGGCCTTGAGCTCGTAGGCGGTGGGCTCGATGGGGGCGAGCGACAATCCCGCGAGCGCATCCAGCGGGCCGTCCTCCACGCCCGGCAAGGGCATCGGGACGGTCTCGGCGAACTCGCTCGTGGGGCTTTCCGTGGTGGTCTTTGGGCGCATCGCTGCCGCTGCTACAGTCTGAGTAAGGTGCAGTGTAACGAAAAGTTCAACCCTTGTCGTCCATGCTTTCGTGATCTGAAGGAGACAGCGTGAAGAAGATCATGGCCTTGACCCTCTTCTGCGCGGGGGCGATCGCGCAGGCCGCCGACACGCCCGGCGTCAGCCCGAACGTGCCGCAGCCGACCGTGCAGGACCGCCTGGCCAATGCCCGCAAGGCGGTGGCCCGGAACGACTGGAGCGGCGCGCTGCGCGAACTGAACGTCGCGCTGCGCGAGGACCCGCAGAACGCCGACGTGCACAACCTCATGGGCTACACCTACCGCAAGCGCGCCTCGCCCGACCTGGCCAAGGCGATGGACCACTACGGGATGGCGCTGAAGATCAACCCGATGCACAAGGGCGCGCACGAGTACATCGGCGAGGCCTACCTGGTCAGGAGGCAGCTCCCCGACGCCGAACGGCACCTCGCGGAGCTGGAGAAGATCTGCGGCGGCCCGGCCTGCGAGGAGTACCGGGACCTGGCCAGGTCGATCGCGGACTACAAGGCGAAGAACTGAATCAGCGCGCCAGCGGATGCGGCTGCGGATCCATGTAGCCGGTGCCGTCCTTGGTCCCCTTGCGGCCCAGGATCTCCCAGGCGGTGCGCTGGTTCAGCAGCGCCGCCACCATCTCGACTTCCTCGTCGGTGTGGTTGATCGCGCGCGCGGGCGTCAGCAGCCGGCCGTTGCGCGGCGCCAGCTCGCCCCAGAAGGACTGGTGGTACTCCGCGCGGGACAGCACGCGCTCGCCGCCGGCCTCCACCTCCACCGTGCCGTAGCAGTTGCAGAAGTAGCTGCGCCCGCCTTCCTGCACCTCCGAGTACAGGCCGGTGCCGCGGATGCCCGCCGTCAGCGTGGGCATGACGACCTGGCGCTGGTTGCCGCGCGACCAGACGCTCACCACCGCGCCGGTGAGCAGCCGCAGCACGCTGACCGCGGTGAGCGTGTCGCCGCGTTCCACGCGCATGCGCGTGTTCTGCCGCACCAGGAAGGAGGAGTTGCCCATCACGAAGGCGAGGTGGCCGTCCGGGCCGGTCACGATCTCGTCGCCGGTCTGGATGAACTGCTGCTGGCGCAGGGGCTGGCCGTTCAGCAGGGCCTCGCCGCGCAGTTCCACGATGTTGCTGCGCTGCTGGGCGTGCGCCGCCGCGAAACCGCCGCTGGCCGCCCACGCGGCCGCGGCCTGCAGGAAGCCGCGCCGCCGGAACCAGAGCAGTTCGGCCTCGGTGCGTCCGTCCAGGGTGTGCTGGGTCATGGGGTCTCTCCTCCTTCGGGTCCGGGCGCCGCATCTTCCTCGTCGTCGGCGCGGAAGCTGTCGCGGAAGGTGAAATAGAGCGAGGTGGTGAACATCGCCACCAGCAGCAGCACGGTAGGCATCATGATGCTGCGGGCCACCGCCGTGCCGCCCAGCATCAGGCCGATGGTGCTGATGATGAAACCCACGCCCAGGAACACCACCAGCCAGCAGAAGCCGTACATCAGCAGCGCGCCGGCGTTGCGCAGGCAGGCCACGGCGCTGAAGAACAGGCTCTTGACCGGAGAAATGCCGTGCCAGTGCACCAGGGCCGGCGCGTGCCAGAACAGCACCACCAGCGGCGAGTGCAGCAGCAGCACCAGCAGCATGCGGGCGTCGAACTGCGGCGTGCCGTCGGCCGCCGGCGCCGTCGTGACGGGCTGCCCCGCGATCAGGGTGGCCAGCAGCGTCGCCGCCACCGAGCCGGCGGTGTAGATCGCGCCCAGCACCAGCATCGCCCGGGCGCGCTGGCGGCCGGCGCGAAAGGCGCTGATCAGGACGGTGGGCATGGGAAAGCGGCCGCTGGCGGCTTCCGCCGTGGCGGCCATCAGGCCCAGCGTGGCGGCGGGCACCAGCATGGCGCCGGCCACGCTGCCGAGCACGGGGATCTGCGAGATCACCAGCACCACCGCCATGTACATGAAGAACAGGCCGGTCAGCGCCAGCGGCTGCTTCATGAATGTCTGGACCCCGAGCTTCACCCACAGGATGCCGGTGCGGGCCGGGACGATATTGAGCTTCACGAACTGAATTTACCCGATGGGGGATGACGGTCCCGGTGCGTCACAGGCTCGCCGCCGTGACGGGATGGGCCACGCGCTGGCGCAGCACGCGCTCGAAGTGGGAAGGGTCGTGCGGCTGGAGCAGCGAGGCCTCGCGCGGCAGGTGGAAGTCCCACAGGCGCGAGATCCAGAAGCGCAGCGCGCCGGCGCGCAGCATGGCGGGCAGCAGCTGGCGCTCGGCGGCCGAGAGCGGGCGCACGGCGGCATAGGCGTTCACGAACGCGCTGGCCCGCTGCGCGTCGTGCGCGCCGGTGGCCAGGTCGATCGCCCAGTCGTTCAGGCACACGGCCAGGTCGAACAGCCAGCTGTCGACGCCGGCGAAGTAGAAGTCGAAGAAGCCCGTGAGCCGGCCGTCCTGGAACATCGCGTTGTCGCGGAACAGGTCCGCGTGGATGGCGCCGCGGGGCAGCGCCGCGTAGGCCGAGCCCGCCGCGACGTGGTTCTGGAACGCGAGTTCGCCGCGCAGCAGCGCCGCCTGTTCCGGCGTGACGAAGGGCAGCACCACCGGCACGGTCTCGTTCCACCAGGCCAGCCCGCGCAGGTTCGGCTGGCGGCGGTTGTAGTCGCGGCCGGCCAGGTGCATGCGCGCCAGCATCGCGCCCACCTGCTCGCAGTGCCCCGGGTCCGGGGCCAGCTCGTGCCCGCCTTCCAGCTTGTTCACCAGCGCCGCCGGCTTGCCGCGCATCGTGTGCAGGATGTCGCCGTTGCGGTCCGCCGCCGGGTCGGGCACGGGGATGCCGTGCTGCGCCAGGTGCTTCATCAGGTGCAGGTAGTAGGGCAGCTGGTCGGCCGTGAGGCGCTCGAACAGCGTCAGCACGAACTCGCGCCGGCCCAGCACGTCCTCGGCGGTGACGAAGTAGTTGGTGTTCTCGATGCCGCTCTGGATGCCGCGCAGCTCGCGCAGTTCGCCCAGGTTCAGCTCGCGCAGCAGCGCGCCCGCCTCGCTCTCGGAGACTTCGGTGAAGACGGCCATGTCAGAAGGAGAAGACGTTCCAGACGCGCTGCTTGCGCGCGGCCAGGCCGTCGCGGTTCTCGGACGGGCGGTTGCGCGCCAGGTCGTCGCCGGGGATCTCGTAGGCCGGCACGTCGGCCTTGGGCTGCACCGTGATGGCCTGGGTCTGGCCGCCGACGCGCAGTTCGTCGATGCGGTTGCCGGCGTCCTCGATGCGGATGCGTTCGATCTTCTGGTTGGACCTGGGGTCCAGCGTGCCTTCGCGCTCGATCTTCGGCTGCGCGAAGGACAGCACGGGAACGAGGGCGATCAGGGCGAGGCTCGGGCGCATGGGGGCATTGTACGGGTGCCGAATTCGATGGCCGGGCACAATCCCTCTCCTATGAGCGAGACGGACCAAGTCCCCCAACCCGAACCCAAGGTGCTGCTGCTGGTGGACGGCTCCAGCTACCTGTACCGCGCCTTCCACGCCATGCCCGACCTGCGCGCGGTGCCGGGCGACCCGGCCAGCCCCGCCACCGGCGCCATCCGCGGCATGATCAACATGATGCAGAAGCTGCGCCGCGACGTCCGCGCGGACTACGCGGCCTGCGTGTTCGACGCGCCCGGCGGCACCTTCCGCGACGAGCTGTACCCCGCCTACAAGGCGACGCGCTCGCCCATGCCCGACGACCTGCGCGCCCAGATCGAGCCGATCCACGAGGTGGTGCGGCTGCTCGGGTGGAAGGTGCTGAACGTGCCCGGCGTGGAGGCCGACGACGTGATCGGCACGCTGGCCTGCATGGCCACCGAGCGCGGCCTGGTCACCGTCATCTCCAGCGGCGACAAGGACCTGTCGCAGCTGGTGAACGAACGCGTGACCGTCATCGACACGATGAACGACCGGCGCCGCGACCTCAACGGCGTGGAGGTGGAGTTCGGCGTGCCGCCGCGCCTCATGGTGGACTACCAGACCCTGGTGGGCGACTCGGTGGACAACGTGCCGGGCGTCGACAAGGTGGGCCCGAAGACCGCGGTGAAGCTGCTCAAGGAATACGGCTCGCTGGACAACCTGGTCGCGCGCGCCCACGAGGTCAAGGGTGCGGTCGGCGAGAACCTGCGCAAGGCGCTGGACTGGCTGCCCAGGGGGCGCGAACTGCTGACCATCCGGACCAACTGCGACCTGAAGGAGCACATCCCCGGCTTCCCCGAACTGGACGACATCGTGGTCGGCGGCCAGGACGTGGAGAAGCTCAAGGCCTTCTACGACCGCTACGGCTTCAAGGGCCTGGTCAAGCAGCTGGAAAGCCACGAGGTCCCGCCCGAACTGATCGAGGAGCACCGCAAGCGCGAACGCGCCTCCGTGCCGCCCGGCACGACCGGCGGGCTGTTCGAGGAGCCGGACCTGTCGGGCCTGTCGCAAGCCACGACCCTGCACTACGAGACCATCTTCACCTGGGACCAGTTCGAGACCTGGGTGCAGCGCATCGAGGCCGCGCCCCTGGTGGCGGTGGACACCGAGACCGATTCGCTGGACGAGATGCTGGCCTCGATCGTGGGGCTGTCCTTCAGCCCGGAGCCGGGGCTGGCCTGCTACATCCCGCTGGCCCACGACTACCAGGGCGCGCCCGACCAGCTGCCGCGCGACGACGTGCTGCAGCGGCTGCAGCCCTGGCTGGAGGACCCGGAGAAGCGCAAGCTGGGCCAGCACGTGAAGTACGACCGCCACGTATTCGCCAACCACGGCATCGACGTGCGCGGCTACGTGCACGACACCATGCTGGAGAGCTACGTGCTGGAAGTGCACAAGCCGCACGGCCTGGCCAGCCTGGCCGAGCGCCACCTGGGGCGCACCGGGATCGACTACGAGACCGTCGCCGGCAAGGGCGCGCACCAGATCGGCTTCAACCAGGTGCCGGTGGACAAGGCGGCGGAATATTCCTGCGAGGACTCCGACCAGACGCTGGACGTGCACCTGGCGCTGTGGCCCAAGCTCGAACGCGACTCCCGGCTGAAGTTCATCTACGAGCTGGAGATCCAGTGCAGCGAGGTGCTGTACCGGGTGGAGCGCAACGGCGTGCTGATCGACGCCGAGGGGCTCGCGCGGCAAAGCCACGAGCTGGGCCAGCGCATCATGCAGCTGGAGCGCGAGGCGCACGAGCTGGCCGGCCAGCCCTTCAACCTGGGCAGCCCCAAGCAGATCGGCGAGGTGTTCTTCACCAAGCTGGGCCTGCCGGTGGTGAAGAAGACGGCCAGCGGCGCGCCCAGCACGGACGAGGAAGTGCTGGAGAAGCTGGCCGAGGACTATCCGCTGCCGGCCAAGGTGCTGGAGCACCGCAGCCTGTCCAAGCTCAAGGGAACCTACACCGACAAGCTGCCGCAGCAGGTGCACCCGCGCACGGGCCGCGTGCACACCCACTACGCGCAGGCAGTGGCCGTGACCGGCCGGCTCTCCAGCAACGACCCGAACCTGCAGAACATCCCGATCCGCACGGCCGAAGGCCGCCGCATCCGCGAGGCCTTCATCGCCGCGCCCGGCTGCCGCATCGCCAGCGCCGACTACAGCCAGATCGAGCTGCGCATCATGGCGCACCTCAGCGAGGACGAAGCGCTGCTGCGCGCCTTCCGCGAGAACATCGACGTGCACCGCGCCACCGCCTCGGAGGTGTTCGGCGTGCCGGTGGACCAGGTGTCGAGCGAGCAGCGCCGCTACGCCAAGGTGATCAACTTCGGCCTGATCTACGGCATGAGCAGCTTCGGGCTGGCGCGCAACCTGGGCATCGAGACGGCGGCCGCCAAGAGCTACATCGAGCGCTACTTCCAGCGCTATCCCGGCGTCAAGCAGTACATGGACGAGACGCGGCTTTCGGCCAAGGCCCGCGGCTACGTGGAAACGGTGTTCGGCCGGCGCCTCTACCTCCCGGAAATCAACTCACCGAACGGCCCGCGGCGCGGCAGCGCCGAGCGGCAGGCGATCAACGCGCCCATGCAGGGCACGGCCGCCGACCTGATCAAGCTGTCGATGTGCCAGGTGCAGGAGGTGCTCGATCGCGAGCAGCGCGGCACGAAGATGATCATGCAGGTGCACGACGAACTGGTGTTCGAGGTGCCCGAGAACGAAGTCGACTGGCTGACGACCGAGATCCCGCGGCTGATGGCGGGCGTGGCCGAACTGCGTGTGCCGCTGCTGGCGGAGATCGGCGTGGGGACGAACTGGGAAGAAGCCCACTGAGGTCTTCCTCCCGCTCTCGCGGGGAGAGGGCCGGGGGCAGCGTTACCCGCAGCGCACCGCGGTCACCCGGCTGCCTTCGTCCAGCACCAGGTTCACGCGCTCGGCGCTGAACTCCATGGTGGTGACCTGCCCGGGGCGCAGCACGCGCACCGCCTTCGCGCCGCTGCGGCGGCGCACTTCGTCCGCCAGGGCCTCGGTCGACGTGTAGCCCAGCGCGAACTGCGCGGGCTGCGCGTTGCAGGTCCCGTCGGGCGTGGAAGCCTGGGCGGACGACTGCGGCGGCTGCACGCAGCCGGCCAGCAGGGCGGCGGCGAACAGGGAGGACAGGAGGAAGCGGTGCATGGACAACGGGTAGGGGTGCTCGGTCGGTGGCGTCATTGTCGCCGCGGCCAGCCCGGCCGGAGTAGGAGGGCGCCGGTTCAGCGAGTCAGGACTTCTTCTTCTCCGACCACAGTTCCCCGCCCGTCGCCCAGTCGCTCGGCTTGACGTCGAACAGCAGGATGTCCACCGACTCGGGCTTGCTGCCCAGCGTGTCCACGCAGGCCTGGGTGAGGGCCTTCACCAGGTTGCGCTTCTGTTCGGGGGTGCGGCCTTCGAAGAGGTCGACGCGGATGGTCGGCATGCTCGGTCTCCTTTGTGCAAAGCGCGATTGTGGCGCGCCTCAGGGCCGGGGCATGGCCTTTTCCAGGAAGTCGAACATGCGCTGCCCGGAGTCCTTGAGCGGCGCCTCGTCGTTGGCGTCCTGCGCCCGGGCGGCCGGCAGGACGAGCGCGAGGGCGAGGTGGGCGAACAGTGTCTTCATGCGCGCCTTTGTACCCAGGGCGCGCGCGCCGCGCCAACACCCTTTCGGGGCGTTTGTTGTTCTTTCCCCATATCCCGCGGCCCCCGCGGCGGCGCGCGCCCGCCTAGACTGCGCATCTTTCGACCCCGGAGAACCCCATGCTTCGCGAAGACCTGGAGAAGGATTTCGATGCCCTGTTGCCCGGCGCGTCCGGCGCGCAGGGCGCCACCCGCCGCACGGCGCTGAAGACGGCCCTGGGCGTCGGCTATGCGGCGGCGGCCGCGCCGCTGATGGCGCAGACCGCGATCCGCACGCCGGCCGACGGCCTTACCGTGGGCGAGATCACGTACGAGGTCGGCGGCTTCAAGGTGCCGGCCTACCGCGCCGCGCCCGCCGGCCGCACCGGGCTGCCGGTGGTGCTGGTGATCCAGGAAATCTTCGGGGTGCACGAATACATCGCCGACACCGCGCGCCGCTTCGCGCGCGCCGGCTACCTCGCCATCGCGCCCGAGCTGTTCGCGCGGCAGGGCGATCCCACCAGCTACGGCGAGATCGGCAAGATCATGTCGGAGATCGTCGCCAAGGTGCCCGATGCGCAGGTGATGGCGGACCTCGACGGCGCGCTGCGGTGGGCGGCCGCCAACGGCGGCGACGTGCGCAAGGCCGGCATCACCGGTTTCTGCTGGGGCGGCCGCATCACCTGGCTGTATGCCGCGCACGGGCCGGTGAAGGCCGGCGTCGCCTGGTACGGGCGGCTGGTGGGCACGGCTTCCGAGCTCACGCCGCGCCACCCGGTGGACATCGCGGCCAACCTCAAGGCGCCGGTGCTGGGGCTCTATGGATCGGCCGACGCGGGCATCCCGCTGGACACGGTTGATAAGATGAAGGCCGCCCTGGCGAGCGGCAGCCCCGCCGCCCGGGCCTCGCAGTTCGTGGTGTACCCCGAGGCGCCGCACGCCTTCCACGCCGACTACCGCCCCAGCTTCCGCCAGGGCCCGGCCGAGGACGGCTTCAAGCGCGCCCTCGAGTGGTTCAAGGCGAACGGCGCGGCCTGACCCGACAACAAGAACACCGCAAGGCGCCGCCCCCAGGGGCGGCTTTTCGCCCGTGACCCTGATCGCCATCCTCTTCGCCACCCTCGCAGCCGGCATCGGCAGCGTGTGGGTGGCGGCCGCCCTCATGCGCCTCGGCTGGAAGGACGCCGGCACCGGCGTGCACGGACGCGGCCCGGCGGAACAGCACCTCCTGAGCCTGGCCGCCGGCGCGCTGATGGCCACGGCCTTCATGCACCTGCTGCCGGAGGCGCTGGAAAGCGGGCGCGAGCCGCAGCAGCTGTTCACCACGCTGCTGGTGGGCCTGGTGTTCTTCTTCCTCCTGGACAAGGCGGAGCTGTGGCACCACGGGCACGAGCACCATCACGGGCACGCAGGCGATGCGCACGGACACGCGGACCTTGCGCATGACCACGCACACGCCCATGCGGACGCGCCGCAACCCGTGCTGCGTTCCGGGGGCTGGGCCGTCCTCACCGGCGATAGCGTGCACTGCTTCGGCGACGGCATCCTGATCGCCTCGGCCTTCATGGCGGATGCGCGCCTCGGGCTGGTGGCGGCGATCGCGGTGCTGGCGCACGAGGTGCCGCACCACATCGGCGACCTGGCGGTGCTGCGCCAGACCAGCGGCAGCCGGCGCGCGGCGCTGGTGAAGGTGTCGCTGGCCGGCGCGGTGACGCCGCTCGGGGGGCTGGTGGGCTGGTGGCTGGTCGACCAGCTGGTGGGCTACCTGCCCTTCTTCCTGGTGGTGGCCAGCAGCAGCTTCATCTACGTGGCGCTGGCCGACCTGATCCCGCAATTGCAGAAGCGCCTGGGCGCGCGCGAAACGCTGGCCCAGGTCGCCTGGCTGCTGGTGGGGATCGCGCTGGTGGCGGGCGTGAGCGCGCTGGCGCACTCGCACGCCTAGGCGCCCCCAGCGGTCAGTAGCGGTACGGGTTGCGCGGGCGGCGGTCGAAGCGGTTGGGCACGCCGTCGCCGTCGCGGTCGCGGTCGTAGCGGTTCGGGATGCCGTCGCGGTCGTTGTCGCGGAAGCGCCGGTGGCCGCCGTAGTACGGCTGGGGGTAGGCGTAGGTCGGCTGCGGGTACACGTAGGTCGGCTGCGTGTAGACGTACGAAGGCTGCGAATAGCCGTAGTACGGCACGCCGAAGCCGATCTGCACGTCGACGTTGGTGCGCGCGTGTGCGGCCGGCGCGGCCAGCGTGATCGCGGCCGCGGCCGCGGCTCCCAGCGCCATCCAGGCTGTCTTGCCCATGGTGATCTCCTTGTGTTTGGTGGCGCCATGCTGGGCCGCCCATGTCAAGCGCAGCGCACCGCGGTGCAAACGGCTTGTGAAGCTCGCAGCCTTTGGTGTCGGCATGGCCGGGCAGTCCTACATGCCAGCGGAAGTTGTCCGACAGGTCGGTCATCCATGCGGTCCTAACCTGACCCATGTTGATGGAGGACCGGCCCCTCCCTTGCCAGGCAGGCTCGGCGAAGCCCTTCGTCACATCCGGAAGACACCATCGCCAAGGAGAATGAAATATGGCTTCTCGTGAGTACGAAGATCGCGACCGGCAGAGCCGCTGGGGCAGTGGCAGCGGCGACCAGGGGCAGGATCGCGGCCAGGGTTACGGCGGTTCGCAGGGCTCCCAAGGGTCCCAGGGCTCCCCGGGTTCCCTCGGCTCGCAGGCATCGCAGGGATCGCAGGGCGGCTATGG
The DNA here is from genome assembly GCA_022844525.1 of Ramlibacter sp. Lineage (GTDB taxonomy): Bacteria > Pseudomonadota > Gammaproteobacteria > Burkholderiales > Burkholderiaceae_C > Ramlibacter. The sequence continues at coordinate 1,196 of JALHLO010000045.1, read as the reverse complement.
CCGCCCGGGCTCGGAGTTCGGCTCCCAGCAGTCGTCGGGTTACGGCGGCTATGGCGGTGAAGGCCACGGCTATGGCCGCGGCACTTCCGGTTCCGAATACGGCAGCCAGGGCGGCCAGGGCTATGGCGGCGGCCAGGGCAGCCAGGGCTACGGGCAGGGCAGCTACGGCGGCGGCAGCCAAGGCTATGGCCAGGGCCAGGGCAGCTACGGCGGCGGCCAGGGCAGCTACGGCGGCGGGCAGGGCAGCTACGGCGGCGGGCAGGGCAGCTGGGGCGGCCAGGCCGGCCAGAGCGACTGGAACCGCTATGGCGCCCAGCAAGGTGCCTGGAGCGGCGGCCAGGGCAGCCACGGGCAAATGGGTAGCGGCGGCGGCACCTACGGCCAGAGCGGCGGCGGCTATGGTGGCAGCAGCGGCTACGGCCAGGGCGGCAGTGGCTACGGCGGCAGCGGCCACGGGCAGGGCGGCTATGGCAGCACGCAGGGCTGGCAGGGCGGCCAGGGCCACAACCAGCCCGGCTACGGCAGCCAGGGCAGCAGCTACAACCAGGGCGGCGGCTACGGCGGCCAGGGCGGCGGCCTGGGCGGCAGCACGGGCGCCCAGGGAAGCTACGGCGGCGGCAGCCAGGGTTACGGCAGCCAGGGCTACGGCTCCGGCGGCCAGGGCTACAGCGGCGGCATGGGCGGCGGCTATGGCGGCAGCCAGGGCAGCTTCGGCGGCGGCTCGGGCAGCTACGGCCAGTCCGGCTACGGCGGCGACCAGCGCCAGGGCGGCAGCTGGAGCGGCGCCGGCACCAGCCAGGGCTATGGCAGCCAGGGCAGTGGCATGGGCAGCCAGTCGCACACCGGCGGCCAGGGCCCCGGCCAGCATCACGACCCCGAATACCACCAGTGGCGCGAAGAGCAGATCCGCAACCTGGACAACGACTACCAGTCCTGGCGGCAGGAGCGCTACAAGAAGTTCAGCGACGAGTTCACCAGCTGGCGCAACAGCCGCAGCGGCGGCGGCCAGGGCCAGGGCAGCGGCTCATCGGGATCGGGCAGCTCCTACGAATCGTCCTCCTCCGGTTCGTCCGGGGGTATGGGCGGCACCGGCGGAGTGAGCGGATCGGGCGGCTCCGCGTCTTCCGGCAGCTACGGCTCCACCGGCCAGAGCGGATCGAGCAGCCTGGCCGGCTCCAGCGGGATGGGTAGCGCGG
>JALHLO010000044.1 GCA_022844525.1 Ramlibacter sp. | reverse complement strand
GCCGACGACCGAGCCGCCGGCATCCTGCGCGACCAGCAGCACGCGCTGCCCGGCCCGCACGCCCTCGGCCACGCGCCGCCAGAACGCCAGCGCCTTGTCGCGCGCGAGCGGCCACATGAAGCCGACCGAGGCCCCGCCCTCGACGCAGTCGAACAGGACGTCGGCGAGCGGTTCGACGAGGCCGGCGGCTTCCTCGCGGCCGACGCGGCGGATGGTGAGGGCGGGGCGGTTCATGCGGCACTCCTCCAGGGCATGCGCATGCATCCTAGGGCGGCGGCGCGGCCCAGGGAATACGCTTTTCGGAGGTGGGCCGCCGCGGTCGCCACGCGGCCGCCCCGTCATCCCCGGCGCAAGCGCCGCAGCAGTCCCGCCGTGGATGCATCGAGTCCCTCTTGCGCCCCCGACCGCAGCCGTTGCGCGATGTCGCTCGCCAGCACCTTGCCCAGCTCCACCCCCCACTGGTCGAAGCTGTCGATCCCCCACACCGCGCCGCTGGTGAACACGCGGTGCTCGTACAAGGCCAGCAACGCGCCGAGCGATGCGGGCGTCAACGCTTCCAGCACGAAGAAGGTGCTGGGCCGGTTGCCCGCGAAGTTGCGGTGCCCGCCCGCATCCGCCCTGCCCTGCATCAGCGCCTGCGCCTGCGCGAGCGCATTGGCCAGCAGCAGTTCGTGATGGCCTTCGAGTTCGTGCGCGGGCGCGCGCACGGCGATGAACTCCACCGGCACGCGGTCCGTGCCCTGGTGCAGCATCTGGAAGTAGGCATGCTGGCCGTTGGTGCCGGGCTCGCCCCACAGCACGGGCGAGGTGGCGAAGGCCAGCGGCTGCCCCTGCGCGTCCACGCCCTTGCCGTTGCTTTCCATCTCCAGCTGCTGCAGGTAGGCCGGCAGCCGGCGCAGCGCGCTGTGATACGGCGCGATGCTGCGGCTGGTGAAGCCGTGGAAGTTGCGGTACCAGACGTCCAGCAGGCCCAGGCGCACCGGCAGGTTGCGCTCCAGCGGTGCCGTGCGGAAATGTTCGTCCATCGCGTGCGCGCCCGCGAGCAGGTCGCGAAAGCCCTGCGCGCCGATGGCGATGGCGATCGGCAGGCCGATGGCCGACCACAGCGAGTAGCGGCCGCCCACCCAGTCCCAGAAGCCGAAGGTGGTGGCGATGCCGAACTGGCGGGCCGCCTCCACGTTGGTGGTGAGCGCGGCGAAGTGGCGGGCGACGTCCTTGCCGCCCTGCTGCGTGAACCATGCGCGCGCCGAGCGCGCGTTGGTCATGGTCTCCAGCGTGGTGAAGGTCTTGGAGGCGACCAGGAACAGCGTGCCGTCCGCGCGCACCTTTTTCAGCACCGCGGCCAGTTCGTGGCCGTCGATGTTGGAGACGAAATGGAAGCGCTTGCCGGGAATCGCCAGCGACTCCAGCGCCGCGACCGCCATCTGCGGGCCGAGGTCGGAGCCGCCGATGCCGATGTTGACCACGTCGGTGATCGCGGCGTCGCCACGCACGCGCTCGGCGAACGCCAGCATCGCGTCCAGGGTGTCGTGCACCGCCACCGAATCCGCATCGGCGCCGTCGCGCGGCGCGCGCAGCAGCCAGTGCTTGACCGCGCGGTCCTCGGTGTTGTTGATCCGCGCGCCGGCGAACATCGCGTCGCGATGTGCTTCCAGCTGCGTCTCGCGCGCGAGCGCGAGGAGCGCCTGCTCGGTTCCGGCATCCACCAGGTTCTTCGACAGGTCCGCGAACACGTGCGGCGCCTGCTGGCTCAGCGCGTCGAAACGGGCCGGGTCCTGCGCGAACGCCGTGCGCAGGTCGAATCCGGCGCCGCTTGCGCGGAAGCGCTCCTGCAGTTGCCGCCAGGCAGCCGTGCGGTCGCAGCGGGGGCGCGCCATCGCCTCAGGCCGCCTGGACCAGCTTTTCCAGCTTCACCGCGTCCACGCCGAAGGCGCGGATGCCTTCGGCCAGCTTCTCGGTGGCCATTGCGTCCTCGTTGAGCGCCCAGCGAAACTGGCGTTCGTCGTACTGCACGCGCTGGATCTCGCGGGCCTTGGCCTGCGCCGGGTCGAGCGCGCGCCGCACCGGCGCGTCCGACTTCTGCAGTTCGGCCATCAGCTCGGGGCTGATGGTCAGCAGGTCGCAGCCGGCCAGCGCCAGGATCTGCCCGGTGTTGCGGAAGCTCGCGCCCATCACCTCGGTGGCGATGCCGAAGTGCTTGTAGTACTCGTAGATCTGGCGCACCGACTGCACGCCGGGATCGTTGGCGCCGGAGCTGGCGGACTCGTTCCACGCCGCGCCCGCGCTCTTCTTGTACCAGTCGTAGATGCGGCCCACGAAGGGCGAGATCAGCTGCACCTTGGCCTGCGCGCAGGCGACCGCCTGGCAGAAGGAGAACAGCAGCGTGAGGTTGGTGTTGATGCCGCGCTGCTGCAGCTTCGCCGCCGCCTGGATGCCTTCCCAGGTGCTCGCCACCTTGATCAGCACGCGCTCGACCGGCACGCCTTCGGCCTGGTACAGCTCGATGAGGCGCTCGCCACGGCTGAAGCTCGCCTCGGTGTCGAAGCTCAGGCGGGCGTCGACCTCGGTGGAGACGCGGCCCGGGATGTGCTGCAGGATCTCGGTGCCGAAGCGCACGATCAGCCGGTCCATGGTCTCGTCGATCGGGCGGCCGCGGAAGCGCTGCACGGTTTCCTGCAGCAGGTGCGCGTATTCGGGCTTCTGCACCGCCTTGAGGATCAGCGAGGGATTGGTGGTGGCGTCCTGCGGGTGGTATTGGGCGAGCTGGCGGAAGTCGCCGGTGTCGGCGACCACGGTGGTGAACTGTTTGAGGGCGTCCAGTTGGTTCATGCGGCCATTATCGGTGGCGGACGCACCGCGCGGGACGCGCGTCAGGTTCGTCCGGAAGGAGTAACGAAATTACACAGCGCTTTTGAATCGCCCTCTGCGTGCCAGCAACTTCTGAAACTAAGTTACAGTCCAGGAAACGTGTCCAGAACAAAAAGCCCATGAGCTTCGACCTCGTCCTCTTCGGCGGCACCGGCGACCTTGCCTGGCGCAAGCTGATGCCGGCCCTGTTCCAGGCCTTCCGCCACGGCTCGCTGCCCGAGGGCGGCCGCATCATCGGCATCGCGCGCGACGACCTCAGCGACCAGCAGTACCGCGAGCTGATCCGCTCGCGCTTCGACCACGTGGAGCTCGCCAAGCGGCCGACGCCGGAGGAGTTCGACCGCTTCGCCGGCCTGCTGCACTTCGCGCGCATCGACCTGTCGCAGCCCCAGGACTACCGCAAGCTGGCGGAGATGCTGCGCCAGCGGCACGCGGAGACGGTGGTCATGTATCTCGCGACGGCGCCGGACCTGTTCACCCGGGTGGTCGAACAGATCGCCGCCGCCGGCCTGAACCGGCCCAACACCCGGCTCGTCCTGGAAAAGCCGCTGGGCCACGACCTGGCGTCCAACCGCGCGATCAACGAAGCGGTGCGCCACGTGCTCACCGAGCGGCAGATCTTCCGCATCGACCACTACCTGGGCAAGCCCGCGGTGCAGAACCTGTTCGCCATGCGCTTCGGCAACGCGCTGTTCGAGCCGGTCTGGCGGCGCGAGCACATCTCCAACATCCAGATCACCATCGCCGAAGACCTGGGCGTGGAGCGGCGCGGCGCCTTCTACGACAAGACCGGCGCACTGCGCGACATGGTGCAGAACCACGCGCTGCAGCTGCTGTGCGCGCTGGCGATGGAGCCGCCGATCAACGCCCATGCCGACGCCATCCGCGACGAGAAGCTGAAGGTGCTGCGCTCGCTCAAGCGCTGGGAGCCGGAGGAGATCGACCAGCACGTCGTGCGCGGACAGTACGCCGCCGGCATGCTCTCCGGCAATCCGGTTCCCGGCTACCGCGAGGAGCCGGGCGTGGACCCGAACAGCAGGACCGAGACCTTCGTGGCGCTGCGCACCGAGATCGCCAGCTGGCGCTGGGCCGGCGTGCCCTTCTACATCCGCACCGGCAAGCGGCTGGCCGCGCGCGAGGCGCACATCGTGGTGAACTTCCGCGAGACGCCGCATGCCATCTTCAGCGCCCCGCCCGGCAGCGGCAACCGGCTGGTGATCAACCTGCAGCCGCGCGACGGGCTGGAGCTGCACCTGCTGGCGCAGGGCCAGCAGTCGCGCCGCAACGGCCCGGTGCTGGCGCCGGTGCACCTGGACCTGGACTTCGACAAGCGCTTCGGCTCGGAACGCGTCGGCGCCTACGAGCGCCTGCTGCTGGACGTGATCGCCGGCCGCCTGAACCTGTTCGTGCGCAGCGACGAACAGGAGGCCGCCTGGCGCTGGGTGGAGCCGATCATGGAGCACTGGGCGGCGGACGAGCGCGGCCCGCGCCCCTACGCGGCCGGCTCCTGGGGTCCGAGCGCCTCCAGCGCGATGATCGCCCGCGACGGCTTCTGCTGGAGCGAAGAATGTTAGCCCCCAAGCTTGTCACTTCGTGTACTGCGCCACCCCCCGAGGGGGCGTTCGCCTCTTGGGGCGGCCCGGCGAGGCTCAGGTGTTAGACCGCATCAAGGCCTCGATGCCTTCGCTGGCGCCGGCGGAACAGCGGGTGGCCAAGCTGGTGCTGGGCGACCCGCGCGCCTTCGCCACCCTGCCGGTCAGCCAGCTGGCCGACCGGGCGCACGTGAGCAAGCCGACGGTGGTGCGCTTTTGCCGCAGCATGGGCTACGACGGCCTGTCGGACTTCAAGCTGAAGCTCGCCGGCAGCGTGAGCGAGGGCGTGCCCTTCATCCACCGCAGCGTGGACGCCGACGACAAGACCGGCGACGTGCTGGTGAAGGTGATCGACAACGCCGTCGCGGCCTTCCTGAAGTACCGCAACGACGCCTCCACCTTCGCGATCGAGAAGGCGGCCGAGGCGCTGGCCTCCACCTACCGGACCGGACGCCGCATCGAGTTCTACGGCGTCGGCAATTCGGGCGTGGTGGCGCTCGACGCGCAGCACAAGTTCTTCCGCCTGGGCATCAACACCATCTCGTACAGCGACGGCCACATGCAGGTGATGAGCGCGACGCTGCTCGGCCCCGGCGACTGCGTGGTGGTGATCTCCAACTCGGGCCGCACGCGCGACCTGATGGACGCCTGCGACATCGCCCGGCGCAACGGCGCCACCACCATCGTGATCACCGCCACCGGCTCCCCGCTGGCCGCGGCCGGCCAGATCCACCTGGCAGCCGACCACCCGGAAGGCTACGACCGCTACAGCCCGATGGTGTCGCGCCTGCTGCACCTGATGATCATCGACGTGCTGGCGACGACGGTGGCACTGCGCATCGGCGGGGGCAGGTTGCAGCCCCTGCTGCGCGAGATGAAGAACAACCTGCGGACGAAGCGGTACGCGTGAGCGCCGGGGGCGCCTAGATCCGCCCTTCCTCCACCGCGTGGCACGCCACGCGCACCCCCTGCAGCTCCAGCAGCACCGGCCGCTCCACGCGGCAGCGTTCGTTCGCATGCGGGCAGCGCGGATTGAACGCGCAGCCGCCCGGCGGGTTCAGCGGGTTCGGCACCTCGCCCTGCACCGGCGTGCGCGCGCGCCCGGTGTCGTGCATCTTCGGGATCGCGTCCAGCAGCATGCGCGTGTAGGGATGGCGCGGCTGGGCGAACAGCTGGTGCTTGCCCGCCACCTCGACCAGGCGCCCCAGGTACATCACGCCGACCTGGTCGCTCACGTGCCGCACCACCGCCAGGTTGTGCGAGATGAACAGGTAGGTCAGGCCATGCTGGCGCTGCAGGTCCTTCATGATGTTGAGGACCTGCGCCTGCACGCTCACGTCCAGCGCGGACGTGGGTTCGTCGCACACCAGGAATTCCGGCTGCGTGGCCAGTGCGCGCGCGATCGAGATGCGCTGCCGCTGGCCGCCGGAGAACTGGTGCGGGTACTTCACCATGTCCAGCGGGCTCAGGCCGACCGACTTCAGCAGCTCGCCCACGCGGTCCTTCAGCTCGGCTGCGTCCGTGATGAGCCCGTGCTCCTTGAGCGGCTCGCCGACGATGTCGGCCACCTTCCAGCGCGGGTTCAGGCTCGCGTACGGGTCCTGGAAGATCATCTGGATGCGCCGGCGCAGCTTGCGTCCCTCGCTGGTCCTGAACGCGGCATGCGCGTCCTGCCCGTCGAAGGTGAAGCCGCCGCGCGTGGGGTGGTACAGGCCCACCAGCAGCCGCGCGACCGTGCTCTTGCCGCAGCCGGACTCGCCGACCAGCGCCAGGGTCTGGCCCTTCTCGATGGTGAAGCTCACGCCGTCCACCGCCTGCAGCAGCTGGCGCGGGCGCCGTTCCAGCACGCGGTTGAGCCAGGGGACGGAGACGTCGAAGGTCTTGGCGAGATCGTGGGCCTGGACCAGCGGCGTGGGCGCCGCGAGCGCCGCGTCCCTCAGTCCGGAGGGAAGCGGGAGGGAGGTCGAAGCGCCCTCTGCCGCTTGCGGGAGAGGGGTGGGGTGGGGGTCGGCTGCGATCGTGCTCATGCCGGCATCTCCGCGTTGGCATCGTGCAGCCAGCAGGCCGCCCGGGTGGCGCCCGCATTCAGCAGGTCGGGCCGTTCGCGCGTGCAGCGGTCGAACGCGCGCGGGCAGCGCGGGTTGTAGGCGCAGCCGCTGGGAATGGCGTTCAGGCGCGGCATCGCGCCGTCGATCTGGTTCAGGCGCTCGCGGTCCACGGTGATGTCCGGGATCGCGGCCATGAGGCCCATCGTGTACGGATGCGCGGGCTGGTGGATCACCTCGTGCACCGGCCCGACCTCCGCGATGCGGCCCGCGTACATCACGGCCACGCGGTCGCAGGTCTCGGCGATCACGCCCATGTCGTGCGTGATCAGCATGACGGCGGCGCCGCGGTCCTTGCACACGCGCTTGAGCAGCTGGATGATCTGCGCCTGGATCGACACGTCCAGCGCCGTCGTCGGCTCGTCGGCGACGATCAGCTTCGGCTCGGCGGCCAGCGCGAGCGCGATCACCACGCGCTGCCGCATGCCGCCGGAGAACTGGTGCGGGTAGTGGTCGATGCGCTCGGCGGCCGCGGGAATGCCGGTGTCTTCCAGCAGGCCGATGGCGCGCCGGCGCGCTTCGTCCGTGCTCACCGGCAGGTGCGCCTGGATCGTTTCGATCAGCTGCCGCCCGATGGTGTACAGCGGGTTGAGCGAAGTGAGCGGGTCCTGGAAGATCGCGCCGATCTTGCGGCCGCGGATGTGGCGCATGCGCTCGAACGGCAGGTTGTCGATGCGCTCGCCTTCCAGCACGATCTGGCCGGAACCGATGCGCCCGGGCGGCTCCAGCAGGCCGATGATGGCCGCGCCGGTGAGCGACTTGCCGGCGCCGGACTCGCCGACCACGCCGAGGATCTCGCCCGGGGCGATCTCGAAGGAGATGTGGTCCAGCGCGCGCAGCGTGCCGCGCCGGGAAGGGAACTCGACGACGAGGTCCTGGACTTGGAGGAGGGACATTCGCGTGCTCGCTAGCGAAGGCGCGGGTTGAGCGCATCGCGCAGCCAGTCGCCCAGCAGGTTCACCGACAGGGCGATCAGGATCAGCATGAGGCCGGGGAAGACGGTGATCCACCACTCCCCGGAGAACAGGTAGTCGTTGCCGACGCGGATCAGCGTGCCCAGCGACGGCGAGGTGGGCGGCACGCCCACGCCGAGGAAGGACAGCGTCGCTTCCGTGATGATGGCGGTGGCCACGTGGATGGTGGCCAGCACCAGCACCGGGCCCAGCACGTTGGGCAGCACGTGGCGCAGCATGATGCGCAGCGGCGCCACGCCGGTGACGCGCGCGGCCTGCACGTATTCCTTGTTGCGCTCCACCATGGTGGAGCCGCGCACCGTGCGCGCGTACTGGACCCAGCCGGTGAGCGTGATCGAGATGATCAGCACGCCGAAGGCCACCGTGTCGTGCGCGTTGGGGAAGAGCGCGCGGCCGACGCCGGCGATCAGCAGCGCCACCAGGATGGGCGGGAAGCTGAGCATCACGTCGCACAGGCGCATGAGGAAGGCGTCGATCCAGCCGCCACGGAATCCCGCCAGCAGGCCCAGCGCGACGCCGATCACCATCGACAGCAGGACGGACACCACGCCCACCACCAGCGAGATGCGGGCTCCGTACATGAGGGCCGAGAGGATGTCGCGGCCCTGGTCGTCGGTGCCCAGCAGGTACTGCGTGCTGCCTTCGGGCAGCCAGGCCGGCGGCTTGCGCGCGTCGCCCAGCACCAGCGTGGTGAGATCGAAGGGGTTGTGCGGCGCCACGACGTCGGCGAACACCGCCGCGAACACGCACACGAAGGCGATGGCGCCCGCGACGATCGCCATCGGCGAGGTGCGGAAGCTGTATCCGACATCGCTGTCGAACCAGCGCAGGATGGCTTGTTTCATGGGGCGGGGGCGGAAGCGCGCGCCGCGGCGTCCGCGGCGCGCCCACACGTCACTTACTTCCTGACGGTGATGAACCTGAAAGGCATGAAGTTGTCGGCTTGCTGGACCAGGTCCACCTTCTTCGACACCCCCCAGGCCAGCGACTGCTGGTGCAGCGGCAGGTGGCCGACGTCGGCCGCGTGCACCTCGAAGGCTTCCTTGATCATCGCGGTGCGCTTGGCCTTGTCGGTTTCGGACTGGATCGCGCGGGTGAGCTGGTCCACCTTCTGGTTGCAGTAGCTGCCCAGGTTGAACTGGCCGGTGCCCTTGTCGTCCGGGCAGGCCATCAGCGCATTGAGCGCGTTGTGCGCGTCGTAGGTGCCGGGCGTCCACCCCAGCATGTAGAAGCTGGTGTCGCGGCGCAGGATCTTGGGGAAATAGGTGCCCTTGGTCTCGGCCGCCAGGTTGATCTTCACGCCGATGCGCGAGAGGTTGGCCGCCACCGTCTGGCAGATCCGCGCGTCGTTGACGTAGCGGTCGTTCGGGCAGTTCATGGTGACCTCGAAGCCGTTCGGGTAGCCGGCGTCGGCCAGCAGCTTCTTGGCGCCCTCGGGATCGTAGGCCAGGCGCTTGTTGAGGCCGGCGTCGAAGCCGTTGATGCCGGGGCCGACCATCAGGGCGGTGGGACGCGAGGCGCCGCGCATCACGGTCTTCTGGATGCCCTCGATGTCGATGGCCTGGTAGAAGGCCTGGCGCACGCGCTTGTCCTTGAAGGGGTTCTTGCCCTTGACGCTGGAATACAGCAGCTCGTTGCGCGACTGGTCCATGCCCAGGAAGATCGTGCGCAGCTCCGGGCCCACCATCGCCTTCGCGTTGGCCGAGCCGTTGACGCGGTCGATGTCCTGCACCGGCACCGGCTCCATCACGTCCACCTCGCCGGACAGCAGCGCGGCGACGCGGGTGGCGTCGTTGCCGATCGGCGTGAACACCACTTCCTGCACGTTGCCGTCGATCTTGCCCCAGTAGTTGCCGTTGCGCACGAAGGTGGTGCGCACGTTCGGCTGGCGCTCGCGCAGCCGGAACGGGCCGGTGCCGTTGGCGCGGAAGGAGGCGGCGTTCTCGACCCCCTTGCGGCGGTCCACCGGGCGCGTGGCCTGGTTGTCCTCCGCCCACTTCTTGCTCATGATGAACACCAGCGAGATCACGTCCGGCAGGATGGGAAACGGCGCCTTGGTCTCGATCTCCACGGCGTGGTCGTTGACCTTGCGCACTTCCTTGACGTCGTTGGTGTAGCTCTTCATGTCCGAGCCTTCCACCTGCGTGCGCGCGAAGGAGAACAGCACGTCGTCGGCGGTGAAGGGCTTGCCGTCGTGGAACTGCACGCCCTTGCGCAGCTCGAAGCGCCACACCGTGGGCGAGGTCTGGCGCCAGGAGGTGGCCAGCGCCGGTGCCAGCGAGAGGTCCTTGTTGCGGCCGACGAGGCCTTCATACACGTTGTTCGTGACGGACAGCTGCAGCGACTCGTTGAGGGAATGCGGGTCCATCGACAGCGCGTCGCCCTGGTTGGCGATGCGCACGGTCTGCGCCTGGGCGCCGAGGGCGGCGCACAGCACCGCCGCGGCGATCAGGTGGGTCTTGATGTGCATGGTCGGAACTCCTTGTGGAAGTGGCTGTCCTGTGGGACTCGGGGCGCCGGCGGAGGTCAGTGGCCCGCCGGCGGCATGGCTTGTTCCACCAGGCTGGCATGCAGCGCCGAGCCGAGCGGAAGGATGTCGTCGTTGAAGTCGTAGCGGCTCATGTGCAGCATGCAGCTGCCCTCGCCGCCCTGGCCGATGCGCATGTAGGCGCCCGGCCGGGCCTGCAGCATGAAGGAGAAGTCCTCGGCCCCCATGCTGGGGTCCAGGTCGCGCAGCACGTTCTCCGGCCCGACCAGCGACTCGGCCACGTCGGCGGCGAACTGCGTCTCGCGCGGCGTGTTGATGGTGGCCGGGTAGATGCGTTCGTAGTGCACGGTGGCGGTGGCGCCGAAGCCCAGGGCCACCGCGCTGCACAGCTCGTTCAGGCGCCGCTCGATCATGTCCTGCACCTCGTGGCTGAAGGTGCGCACGGTTCCCACCAGCGTCGCCTTGCCCGGGATCACGCTCATGGCGTGCAGGTCGCCCGCCTGCATGGCGCACAGGCTGATCACGGCGCCGTCCACCGGCTTCACGTTGCGCGAGACGATGCTCTGCGCCGAGGTGATGATGTGCGCCGCCACCAGTACCGGGTCGACGGCGAGGTAGGGGTGCGCGCCGTGGCCGCCCTTGCCGGCGATCTCGATCGTGATGCGGTCGGCCGAGGCCATCATCGCGTTGTGGCGGATGCCGAAGCAGCCGGGCTTCAGGCCCGGCCAGTTGTGCATCGCATAGACGGCATCGACCGGGAAGCGCTGGAACAGCCCGTCGTCGATCATGGCCTTGGCGCCGGCGAAGCCTTCCTCGCCGGGCTGGAAGATCAGCACCGCGGTGCCGTCGAAGTTGCGCGTCTGCGCGAGGTAGCGCGCCGCGCCCACCAGCATGGCGACGTGGCCGTCGTGGCCGCAGCCGTGCATCATGCCGTTGCGCGTGGACTTCCAGGGGAACTCGTTGCTCTCGGTCATGGTCAGCGCGTCCATGTCGGCGCGCAGGCCCAGCATGCGGCCGGACTCGGTGCTGCGGCCGCGGACGATGCCCACCACGCCGGTCTTGCCGATGCCCGCGTGCACCTCGTCGACGCCGCACAGGCGCAGTGCCTCCTGCACGCGCGAGGCGGTGTAGACCTCCTCGAAGCCCAGTTCGGGATGCGCGTGCAGGTCGCGGCGGAAGGCGGTGAGCTCGGGGTGGTACTGCGCGATCTGCGCGAAGGCGCGCCCCCGGGCCTGCAGCCGCGGCGGGACCGCGGGCGACAGCATCAGTGGCCCCCCGCCGACGCCACGCGCAGGCGCGGATCGACGGCGAAATAGAGCAGGTCCACCACCAGGTTGATCACCACGAAGATCAGGGCGATCAGGCACAGGTAGGCCGCCATCACGGGGATGTCGGCGAAGGTGACGGCCTGGATGAACAGCAGGCCCATGCCGGGCCACTGGAACACCGTCTCGGTGATGATCGCGAAGGCAATCAGGCCCCCGAGCTGCAGGCCGGTGATGGTCATCACCGGCACCAGCGTGTTCTTCAGGGCGTGGCCGAAGTGGATGGCGCGGTTCGGCAGGCCGCGGGCGCGGGCGAACTTGATGTAGTCGGTGCGCAGCACCTCCAGCATCTCCGCGCGCACCAGCCGCATGATCAGCGTGAGCTGGAAGATCGCCAGCGTGATCGCCGGCAGCACGATGTGGTGCCAGCCCTTGGCCTTCAGCAGGCCCGTGCTCCACCAGCCGACCTGCACCGTTTCGCCGCGGCCGAAGCTGGGAAACCAGCCGAGCGAGACGGCGAACACGAGGATCAGGAGGATGCCGATCAGGAAGGTGGGCAGCGACACGCCCAGCAGGGAGATCGTCATGAAGACCTGGCTGAGGAAGGTACCGCGCTTGAGCGCCGCGTACACGCCCATGGGGATGCCGACCAGCAGCGCCAGCGTGGCGGCGATCAGCGCCAGTTCCAGCGTGGCGGGGAATCGTTCGGCGATCAGCCGCGACACCTTCGCACCCTGGCGCAGGCTCAGCCCGAACTCGCCCTGCACCGCGTTGGCGAGGAAATGCCAGAACTGCACGAAGAAAGGCTTGTCCAGCCCCAGGGCGGAGCGCAGCTCGCGGATCTGCTCCGGCGTGGCGTCCTGTCCGAGCAGGAAGACCACGGGGTCGCCGACGTACTGGAACAGCAGGAAGGCGATGAAGGCCACCATGACCATGACGACCATGGCCTGGATCAGGCGGCGCAGGATGAAGGCGAACATGCGTAAGCGGCGAAAGGGCTGCCGATGCTAGCAGAGCAAGCTGCGTGCCGACACCCGGGTTTCCTTTAGGTCTAAAGCAATTAGGGCGGCCACCCCAGAGGAGCGGCCGCCCTGCCGGACGCCGATCAGTTCACCTTGATCAGGCGCCAGTCCAGCCGGTTGTCGGGCCGGTGGACCACGTCGATGCCGCGCTTCATCGCCCAGGGGATCACCTGGTTGTGCAGCGGGATGTGCGAGACGTCGTCGTTGCTCATCTGCAATGCCTGCGTCAGCATGCGGTTGCGCACCAGCAGGTCGGTCTGCACCTTGGCCTGGTCGATCACGGCATCGACCTTCGGGTTGCTGTAGCGCCCCACGTTGTAGTTGCCGTCGCCGTCGGCGCCGACCGAGCGCACCAGCGACTGCAGGCTGTACATCGCGTCGAAGGTCGGCACGCCCCAGCCCAGCATGTAGATGCTGGCCTCGTAGCGCTGGATCATCGGGAAGTAGGTCACCAGGGGCAGCGTGCGCAGCTTGGCCTTCACGCCGACGCGGGACCACATCGCGGTCACGGCCTGGCAGATTTCCTCGTCGTTGATGTAGCGGTTGTTGGGGCAGGCGAAGTCCACCTCGAAGCCCTGCGGATAGCCGGCCTCCGCCAGCAGCTTGCGCGCGCCCTCGACGTCGTAGGGCATGCGGCGGTGGATGGCCTCGTTCCAGCCGTTCACCTGCGGGGCGATCAGCGCGCCGGTGGCCTGGCCCAGGCCGCGCATGGTGACGCGCATCAGCGCGTCGATGTCGATCGACTGGTACAGGGCCTTGCGCACGCGCAGGTCCTTCAGCGGGTTCTTGCCCTTGACGTTGGACCCGGGCAGTTCATCGCGGTGCTGGTCCATGCCGAAGAAGATCGTGCGGCTCTCGATGCCGTCCACCACCTTCAGCGCCGGGCTGTTGCGCAGCCGCGGCAGATCCTGCGGGCTGGGATCGAGCACCAGGTCCACCTCGCCGGAGAGCAGCGCCGCCACCCGGGTGGCCTCGGACTTGATCGGCGTGTAGACGATCTCGGTGATGTTGCCTTCCATCTTGCCCCACCAGGCCGGGTTGGCCGCGAACACCATGCGCTGGTCGGGCACCCACTGCTTCAGGACGAAGGGCCCGGTGCCCATCGCGTTGCGGTTGGCGTAGGTTTCCTGGGTGACGTTGCGGATGTCCTTGGGCTCGACCGAGTTGTTCTTCTCCGCCCAGGCCTTGCTCATCATGCGCAGCTCGGTCATCTGGTTCAGCAGCACCGGGTTGGGCCGCTTGGTGAAGACGTCGATGGTGTTGGCGTTGACCTTCACCACGCGGTCGATGCCCGCGGTGTAGGGCGTGTAGTTCGAGGTCTTCATCATCGCGCGCTCGATCGAATACACGGCGTCGTCGGCGGTGAAGGGGCTGCCGTCGTGGAACTTGACGTTCTGGCGCAGGTTCAGGCGCAGCTGCGTGGGCGTGACCTGGGTCCACGAGGTGGCCAGCACCGGCTCGATCTTGAAGGTGCGGCTGTTGTAGTAGACCAGCGACTCGTAGACGGCGGCGTGGATGCCGTTCTGCAGCGCGTTGTTCTGGGAGTGGATGTCCCAGGTGGAGATTTCGGCGGCGCTCGTCCAGCGGAACGTCTTGGCGTGCAGCGCCGGGACCGCGAACAGTGCGGCGGCGGCCGCGCCCATCAGTGCGTGTTTGACCCTCATGGATACCTCGTGTTTTCGGAAAGCGCGACTATGCAGCAGGCGCGGCGAGCCCGTCAAAAGGGCTTACCCGGGACCGTGGCGCCTCAGCGACCCTGCCGCCGCGATGCCGGCAGGAAGCGCACCGGCCCGTACCAGGCGCTGGCGCGGGACCTGGTGTTGTCACTGTCGGTCATGATCGCGATGGCGACCAGCGCGCCGGGCTGCTCGCCGAACACGCGCTCGTAGTCGGCGCGGATGTCGCGTTCGTAGTCGAGCCAGCGGTTGAGCCGGCTCGGGCCGGACTCCACGACCAGCTTGCGGATGCGGTCCGTGCGCGGGCTGGGGATCACCTCGCCCGGCTCGCGGTGGTTGCACCAGACGTACATCAGCGTCGCGTACGGCATCGGCTCGCCGGTGAGCGCGTGCGCCAGCTCGGACAGCGCCGCATCGCGGGCCGACAGGCGCGAGCGGTCGCCCTCGAAGGCGAGCAGCACGCGCACCGGCGCGTCGTCCTTGTCGCGCAGCGCCATGTCGGCCTGCTCCATGAGCGCCGGCACCTTCCAGGAGAAGCGCACGGCGCCGAGGTCCTCCGGTTCGATGCGCAACACCTGGCGCAGCATGCTGGCGGAGCCGACCGCGTCGACGGAGATGGCATCGCGGCCTTCCAGCCGCGTGTAACTGAATTCGGTGGCGGGCTTGCCGGGGAACGGCCTGTGGTTCCAGGCCTGGGTGCCGTTGCCGGGGTGCAGGCCGGATTGGTCCGCCCAGGGGGTGCCCGCGATGTCGGCGGGGCCGGGGGGGACCGTGACGCAGCCCGACAGCAGCATAAATGCGGCGGCGCCAAAGACTGCGGCAATCGTGCGCCGGGTCGCGATCGATTTCATGGATGAGGATTGGACACGAAAAAAAGCCGCCCGAAGGCGGCTTTTCAAGTTTCTTGTTTTCTGCACCGGCCTTGCGGCCGGTTCGAAAATTTAGAAGCTGTGACGGACACCGATGTCGAACGCGCGGGCATCACCGCCAGCACCGGTCGGCGTGATGCCGTTCAGCGAGTAGTTCAGTTCAGCTTGGGAGCTGTTGGAGATGCGCGAGAACGTGGTGTACACGGCGGTGCGCTTCGACAGGTTGTGCACGTAGCCCAGAGCGATCTGGTTGCCGCGCATGAAGTCGCTGCTTTCCTTGCCACGCACGTAGGAGGCGCGGATTTCGCCGGCGCCGACCGGCACCAGGGTACCGATCATCCAGGTGGTGTGCTTGGCGCCGGCCAGGTCGCCCGTGCCGCGGATCTTTTCCTGGTTCCAGGCAGCCAGCAGCTTGGCCATGCCGAAGTCCCACTGACCAGCGACGTTCTGGTTCACGTAGTCATAGCTGCCAGCGTACTCACCAGCCAGGGCGTTGATGTCCGCAGGGGTCACGGGCGCGCCGGTCGTGAAGTAGAGGGTGCCAGTGGCGTCGAGCGTGGCGGCACCGATCGCGACGGAGGAATCAACCTTCGTACGGCCGTAGGCGGCAGCAACGTTGAACGGGCCGGAGGCGAAGCCCAGGCGCAGGCCGATGTGGCGGCCTTCGTCTTCGGTGGCGCCGAAGTTGTTGCCTTGAGCGGTGGTCGCGTTCAGGTTGGTGCGGGGCACCACCGGCGCGACGTTCTCGCCCATCGCGTACATGACCTGGCCGTAGAAGCCACCCAGGTTCGGCGGCAGGAAGTAGCCGATCGAGTTGGAGGCGCGGACCACGGTCTGCACGCCCAGGGCGCCGCCCATGGCCAGGCTGATGTTGCTGTGCGAGCCGGAGCCGTTGGTGCCGAACGGATCGAACACGGTGTGGTTCCAGAAGGACGGCACGTAGTCACGGCCGATGCGCAGTTCACCCCAGCCGCCGGCCAGGCTGACCGTGGCGCGACGGTTGAAGGTCATGCCCTGGGTGCCGGAACGGACGGCGACGCGAGCGCCGGTGGTGCCGCTGAACGGAGCCAGGTTCTGGTTCGTGGAGCTGGAAGCTTGGCCGGTGCCGTCATCGTTGTTGATGCCGGCTTCCAGCCAGAAGGAGGCGGACATACCGCCACCCAGGTCTTCCGTGCCACGGAAGCCCAGGCGCGAGCTGTTGTAGCCGGAGTTGTGGATGCGGCTCTGCTTGAACTCGGTATCCGGGGAAGTGGCGTTCGGGGCGCGGTCGGCACGGGTGTTCTGGTACACCGCGTCGACGATACCGAACAGGGTGACCGACGACTGGGCGGAGGCCGCGCCAGCAGCGGCCAGCGCAGCCAGTGCAATCAGGGACTTTTTCATGCAAGTTTCTCCAAGGTTAAACATAGGGCTCCGGTTACGCATGGGTTGTCGAATGCAGGCACGCTCGCGTTCCCACCGGATCCCCGGGCCAACCTCCTTTTGGGAAGTTGTTGCTATTCCACCAGAGCGTCTTTTCCTACGCAAAGTATTTAGCCCGGAGTTCTTCCTTTCGTTGCAGTCGGACAACAAGGCCCCAAAGGCTGAGTGGAACTGACGCAACAAGTTGCTTCTTATTCCGCATGGCAAAAAAAGTGGGGCAGATTCCACCGCATGGCGCCGTCTGCCTGCCGCTCGTCGTGGCCGGGGACTAAACTGGCCCGCATGGACCGCTTCATCGGCGCCGTCGACCAGGCGTTGCGCACCCTCTTTGCCACCCCGCGTGGAACCCGCCCCTGCCCGGTCGTGCCCGCCGAAGCGACGCACCTGGGCGAGCAGGAACGCAAGCACGCCGCGGCCCTCATGCGCGTGAACCATGTGGGGGAGGTGTGCGCGCAGGCGCTGTACACCGCCCAGGCCATGTCCACGCAGAACGAGGCCCTGCGCGCGCAGCTCGAAAAGGCCTCCCGCGAGGAGACCGACCACCTGGCGTGGACGCAGGCACGGCTGGACGAACTGGGCGCCCGTCCCTCGCTGCTCAATCCCCTGTGGTACGCCGGCGCCTTCGGCATCGGGCTGGTCGCGGGGCGCCTGGGCGACCGCGTGAGCCTGGGATTCATCGTCGAAACCGAACGCCAGGTCGAAGCGCACCTGCAGGGGCACCTCGAGCGCCTGCCCGCGGCGGACCACGCCTCGCGGGCGATCGTGGCGCAGATGAAGGACGACGAAGCCACGCATGCGCAGCACGCGCAGGCCTCGGGCGCGGCCGAACTACCGGCGCCGGTCAAGCTGGCGATGCGCGCGGCGGCCAAGGTGATGACCACCACCGCGCACTACATCTGAGGTTTCAGGCGGCGGGCGCGTCGTCCTCCACCAGCTCGAAGCTGGTGGTCATCTCCGCGGTCTTCGCCAGCATCGCACTGGCCGAACAGTACTTCTCGTGGCTCATCGCGATCGCGCGCTCCACCGCGGGCGCCGGCAGCTTGCGCCCGCGCACCGTGAAGTGCATGTGGATCTTCGTGAACACCTTCGGGTCGCCGGCCGCGCGCTCGGCACTCAGCTTGACCGAGCAGCCCCGCACGTCGTGCCGGCCGCGCCGCAGGATCAGCACCACGTCGTAGGCGGTGCAGCCGCCGGTGCCGGCCAGGACGGTTTCCATGGGGCGCGGAGCCAGGTTGCGACCGCCGTTCTCCGGCCGCGCCTCGTCCGGCGCGCCGTCCATGACCAGCACGTGGCCGCTGCCGGTTTCGGCGAGAAAACCCATCCCGGACCGGGCGCCCGTCGCCCCGGTCCACGTCACTGTGCATTCCATGAAATCACCACTCCTGCGCCCGTTGGTACGACGAATCCTGCCGCTGAGGCGGGGAAGCAACGCACCCCTTGTGCGTTGCAACAATTTGCGGGCTATACTGGCTTCACAGCATAGCGAAACCGCTAAGCCCCGCCCGCCGAAGCAGTTGTACGGAACCGGATTCCGCCGCTGCCCCGGCCGGCCTGCAGGTTGTCTCCTCCACCCTCCTTTGGTGGATTTAGCCCCCGGGTCGCAAGGTCCGGGGGCTTTTTTCCTTGCCGCGGCGGCGCCCGCCGCCTCTTATGATGCCCGCGCCATGAAGAAACACCTGCAGCCGGAGGACTACCTCAAGAAGATCCTGACGGCCCGCGTCTACGACGTCGCGGTCGAATCCGCCCTGGAACCTGCCCGCGCCCTGAGCCGGCGGCTGCACAACAAGGTGCTGCTCAAGCGCGAGGACCAGCAGCCGGTCTTCAGCTTCAAGCTGCGCGGGGCCTACAACAAGATGGCGCACCTGACGCCCGAGCAGCTGCAGCGCGGCGTGATCTGCGCCTCCGCCGGCAACCACGCGCAGGGCGTGGCGCTGGCGGCGCACAAGATGGGCGCGCGCGCGGTGGTCGTGATGCCGGTGACCACGCCGCAGGTCAAGGTGGACGCGGTCAAGGCGCTCGGCGGCGAAGTGGTGCTGCACGGCGACAGCTACTCGGATGCGGCCGAACACGCCAATGCGCTGTGCGAGCGCGAGCAGCTCACCTTCGTGCATCCCTTCGACGACCCGGACGTCATCGCCGGCCAGGGCACCATCGCCATGGAGATCCTGCGCCAGCACCAGGGCCCGCTCGATGCGGTGTTCGTCGCCATCGGCGGCGGCGGCCTGATCTCCGGCGTGGCCAGCTACATCAAGGCGGTGCGTCCCGAGGTGAAGGTGATCGGGGTGCAGATGAGCGACTCCGACGCCATGGCGCGCTCGGTGACGGCGAAGAAGCGCGTGACACTGGGTGACGTGGGCCTGTTCTCGGACGGCACCGCGGTCAAGCTGGTGGGGGAGGAAACCTTCCGCCTGGCGCGCGAGCTGGTCGACGAGTTCATGCTGGTGGACACCGACGCGGTGTGCGCCGCGATCAAGGACGTGTTCGTCGACACCCGCAGCATCGTCGAACCGGCCGGCGCGCTCGCCGTCGCGGCGATCAAGCAGTACGTCGCGCAGCACAAGACCCGCGGCGAGACCTACGCCGCCATCCTGTGCGGCGCCAACATGAACTTCGACCGCCTGCGCTTCGTCGCCGAGCGGGCCGAGGTCGGCGAGGAGCGCGAGGCGCTGTTCGCGGTGACCATCCCCGAGGAGCGCGGCAGCTTCCGCCGCTTCTGCGAGTTGATCGGCACCCTGCCCGGCGGGCCGCGCAACGTGACCGAGTTCAACTACCGCATCAGCGATGCGCAGCAGGCCCACGTGTTCGTCGGCCTCGCCACGCACGGCAAGGGCGAATCCGGGCGCATCGCGGCCAACTTCACGCGCCACGGCTTCGAGGCCCTGGACCTCACGCACGACGAGCTCGCCAAGGAGCACATCCGGCACATGGTGGGCGGCCCCTCGCCGCTGGCCGGCGACGAGCGCCTGCTGCGCTTCGTGTTCCCCGAGCGGCCGGGGGCGCTGATGAAGTTCCTGTCGCACATGCGGCCGAGCTGGAACATCTCCCTGTTCCACTACCGCAACCAGGGCGCCGACTACGGCCGCATCCTGGTGGGACTGCAGGTGCCGCGCGGCGACGACAAGGCCTTCCAGGCCTTCCTGGACACCCTGGGTTATCCCTGCTTCGAGGAAACCGCCAATCCGGTCTACCAGCTGTTCCTGCGCAGCCGGCCCCACGGCGGGGCCACGGCTGGGTAGCATCCGGGGGTGACCCCCCTGCGCGACTCCCTGAACCTGTTCGCGCGCCAATTCACGCTGGCGCTGCACCACTCCACCCTCATGCGGCTCGGCGGCCCGCTCGCGCCTTCGCCCGAGCCGGACCCGGCCGCCCTGCGGGCGAGCGACGCGCACCTGCCCGGCACCGGGTGGGTGGTGGGGATCGCGGCCTGCCTTTGCTTCGCCCTCGTGGGGCTGTTGCTGCGGGCCAGCCCCTGGGGTGCCGGCGTCGCCGCGGTCGCGAGCACGATGTTGACGGTGGTCATGACCGGCGCGCGCCACGAAAGCGCCGCCTGGCGCGCCGCGGAGCGGCTGGGAGCCGGCCAGGGTTTCGGCGCGCTCGCCGTGCTGCTGCTGCTGGCGGCCAAGATCGTGCTGCTGGCCGCCATCGCCTCGGTGTCGGAGGCCGGCGTGCTGGCCGCGGTGTTCGCGGCCCACGTCACTTCCCGCTTCGCGCCGGTCGTCGCCAGCCGCTGGCTGGGCGACCGGCACGACGTGCGCGCCCTGCGCATCGGCGCCCTGTGGTGCCTCCCGCCCCTGCTGCTGATGGTCCCGGCCGGCGGCTGGGCCTTCCCGCTGCTGGCCATGCTGCTGGCCGCGATCGCTTGCTACGCGCTGCTGCGCCTGTGGGAACGGCGCTGGGGCAGCGGCGCGCAGGAAGATTCCAGCGCGCTGCAGCAGGTGTGGGAAGCGGCTTTCTACCTGGGCGCGGCGATCGGCGCCTGAACGCCCGGCAGCATACGGGGCGGCAGCTCCAGGGTGACCTGGGTGGACCCGCTGGCCAGCACCGCCTGGCGGCCGCGCACCGACTGCAGCACCACGCCCTCCTCGATGGTGGAGCCCACGCGGAAGGGCCTGGCCGGCTTGCCGTCCACCGAGATGACCGCCGCGCCCGCGCCCGAGCGCACGCCGGCGGCCACGCCGACCAGCTGGAAGCGCGAGGCCAGGGACACCGGCGCCGG
>JALHLO010000043.1 GCA_022844525.1 Ramlibacter sp. | reverse complement strand
CCGCTCCCGCCGCGAAGGCCGCTCCCGCCGCGAAGGCCGCGCCTGCCGCCGCCGCGCCGGCCGCCACCCGCGGCCAGGTCGTCAAGATCATGTGGATCGACCCGCTGACCGGCCTGATGGGTCCGGTGGGCACGAACCAGCTCAAGAGCGTGCAGTTCCTCGCCGAGAAGTGGAACGCGAACAATCCCGCCGGCGTGAAGTTCGAGGTGCAGGGCACCGACAACAAGCTGAGCCCGGCCGAAAGCCTCAACGCGCTGCAGGCCGCCATCGGCCAGGGCGTGCGCTACGTGCTGCAGGGCAACGGCTCCTCGGTGGCCGGCGCGCTGATCGACGCGATCGACAAGCACAACGCGCGCAACCCCGGCAAGGAGGTCGTGTACCTCAACTACGCCGCGGTGGACCCGGACTTCACCAACAGCAAGTGCAACTACTGGCACTTCCGCTTCGACGCCGACACCTCCATGAAGATGGAGGCCATCACGACCTTCATGAAGGACAAGCCGGACGTCAAGAAGGTCTACCTGCTCAACCAGAACTACTCGCACGGCCACCAGGTCGCCAGGTACGCCAAGGAAATGCTCCAGCGCAAGCGTCCGGACGTGCAGGTGGTGGGCGAGGACCTCCACCCGCTGGCCCAGGTGCGCGACTTCGCCCCCTACATCGCCAAGATCAAGGCCTCCGGCGCCGACACCGTGATCACCGGCAACTGGGGTTCCGACCTCTCGCTGCTGATCAAGGCCGCCAACGAGGGCGGCTTCAACGGCAAGTTCTACACCTACTACACCAGCGTCACCGGCACGCCCAGCGCCCTGGGCACCGGCGGCGAAGGCCGCGTGTTCCAGGTCGGCTACGGCCATCCGAACATGCCCGGCCCCATCGCCAAGATCGCCGACGAGTTCAATGCGAAGTTCAAGGATGACCTGTACACGCTGGCCTTCAACCACGTGTTCGCCGCCCTGAGCAATGCGATGGTCAAGGCCGGCTCCACCGACCCGGTGAAGGTCGCCGCCGCCCTCGAAGGCCTGAAGTTCAACAGCTTCAACGGCGAGGTCGAGATGCGCAAGTCCGACCACCAGCTGCAGCAGCCGCTGTACATGACGGTGTGGCAGAAGGCGGACAAGAAGTACAGCTACAGTCCGGAGAAGACCGGCATGACCCTGGCGCCGGTCAAGGAGTACCCGAGCTACGTCTCGAGCACGCCCACCACCTGCCAGATGAAGCGCCCGGGGTAGGCCCCCGTCCACCGGAGCTCTTCCGGGGGCCCCCTGCGGCGACGTGGCGGGCCCCTTGTCTTGCGCGCGCGAGAAGAACAACGACCCAGCCATGCAATTCGTCATCTCCACGCTCAACGGCCTCAGCTACGGGCTGCTGCTGTTCATGCTCAGCTCGGGCCTCACGCTGATCTTCAGCATGATGGGCGTGCTGAACTTCGCCCACGCCAGCTTCTACATGGTCGGCGCCTACGTGGGCTATACGATCGCCAAGGTCGCCGGCTTCTGGGTGGGCCTGCTGGTGGCGCCGCTGGTGGTCGGGCTGCTGGGGGCCTTCTTCGAGCGCCTGTGCCTGCGCAAGGTGCACAAGTTCGGCCACGTGCCGGAACTGCTGATCACCTTCGGCCTGTCGTACGTGCTGCTGGAACTGGTGCAGCTGGTGTGGGGCCGCACGGCGCTGGAATTCCCCCCGCCCGAGGTGCTGCAGGGCGCCGCCTTCACGCTGGTGCAGCATCCCGCGCAGGGCTTCGGCGTGGTGCTGGGCAGCGCGCCGCCGGAGGTGTGCGCCGCCGGCAGCTGCTCGCCGTTCCCCGCGACGCGCGCCTTCATGATGCTGACCGCCTTGCTGATGCTGGCCGCGATCGGCGTGATGCTGAAGAAGACGCGCATCGGCCTGGTGATCCAGGCCGCGCTGACCCACCCGGAGACCGTGGAGGCGCTCGGCCACAACGTGCCGCGCGTGTTCATGCTGGTGTTCGGCGCCGGCGCCGCGCTGGCGGGGCTGGCCGGCGTGATCGGCGGCAGCACCTTCGTGACCGAACCGAACATGGCCGCGATCGTCGGCTCCATCATCTTCGTGGTGGTGGTCGTGGGCGGCATGGGCTCGCTGGCCGGCGCCTTCGTGGCCTCGCTGCTGATCGGGCTGATCCAGACCTTCGCGGTGGCCATCGACTATTCGGTGGGCTCGCTGCTGCAGCAGATGGGCGTGGCGGTGAGCGCCGGTGCGCGCGAGAGCACCTTCCTGAAGCTCACGCTGTCGCAGGTGGCGCCCATCCTGCCCTACCTGTTCCTGGTGCTGATCCTGATCTTCCGGCCGCGCGGCCTGCTCGGAACGCGGGAGGGCTGACATGAGCACGCTCTCCGACATCGAGGCCGGCTCCGAGGCCGAACGCGAGAACCGCCGCATCGGCGTGCCCATGGACCTGCCGTCGCAGGGCGCCGGCCGCGTGCCCGCCGGGCGGCGTTCGCGCAGGGAGTACTACGAGTTCCGGCCGCTGAACATCGCGCGCTACGTCATCTGGGGCGGCTTCGCGCTGCTGCTGCTGCTGGCGCCGCTGGTGTTCAGCAGCGGCCTGTCGGTGACCATCCTGTCGCAGATCGGCATCGCGATCATCGCCTGCCTTTCGTACAACATGCTGCTCGGGCAGGGCGGCATGCTCAGCTTCGGCCACGCGGTGTACACCGGGCTGGGCACCTATTTCGCCATCCACGCGCTCAATGCGGCCGGCAAGGGCCTGCTGGGGATCCCGGTGAGCCTGCTGCCGCTGCTGGGCGGGCTCGGGGGCATGGCCATCGCGGTGCTGTTCGGCTACGTCAGCACCAAGAAGTCCGGCACGCCCTTCGCCATGATCACGCTGGGCATCGCCGAACTGGTGTTCGCCATGTCGCTGATGTTCTCCGAGTTCTTCGGCGGCGAGGCCGGCATCTCGGCCAACCGCGTCGTCGGCAAGCCCTTCCTGGGCATCAGCTTCGGCCCGCCGGTGCAGGTGTACTACCTGATCGCGATCTACACCTTCCTGTGCGTCGCGGCCATGTACGCGTTCACGCGCACGCCGCTCGGGCGCATCCTGAACGCGGTGCGCGACAACCCCGAGCGCGTGGAGTTCATCGGCTACGACACGCAGCGCGTGCGCTACTTCGTGTTCATCATCGCCGGCTTCTTCGCCGGCATCTCGGGCGGCCTGTCGGCGCTGAACTTCGAGATCGCCACCGCGGAGGTCGTGGGCCCGGCGCGCTCCGGCGGCTACCTGCTGTTCACCTTCCTGGGCGGCGCCACCTTCTTCTTCGGGCCGATCCTCGGCGCGGTGCTGATGGTGCTGGCCTTCGTGCTGTTCTCCGAGTTCACCAAGGCCTGGCTGCTGTACCTGGGCCTGATCTTCATGTTCATGGTGATGTACGCGCCCGGCGGCATCGCCAGCCTGATCATGATGAACCTGCGGGTGGCCGCCTTCGGCCGGCTGAAGGAGCTGTGGGTCAGCTACCTGGCTCTGGCCGTGACGGCGCTGGTGGCGCTGCTGGGAGCGGCGGCGATCATCGAGATGATCTACCACCTGCAGCTGAACGTGGCCCTGGGCCCGCAGGTGAAGTTCCTGGGGGTGATGCTGGACACCAGCAGCCTGGACACCTGGTTCGGCGCCGGCTTCGTGCTGCTGACCGCCATCGGCCTGTTCGAAGTGACGCGGCGGCACTACCTGTACCAGTGGGGAGAGATCCAGTCGTACATCCAGAAGGAAATGACCAGGAGGGAGACGCTGTGAGCGGTTTTGCGCTGGAACTGAAGGACTTGCGCAAGTCCTTCGGCAAGACGGAGATCATCCGCGGCTGCAGCCTGCAGGTGAGCCAGGGCGAGCGCATCGCGGTGATCGGGCCCAACGGCGCCGGCAAGTCCACGCTGTTCAACCTGATCAGCGGCCGCTTCGCGCCCACCAGCGGGCAGGTGCTGCTCAACGGCCACCGCATCGACGGCAGGAAGCCCTTCGAGATCAACCGGCTGGGCCTGTCGCGCAGCTTCCAGATCACCAACATCTTCCCCAAGCTGTCGGTGTTCGAGAACCTGCGCTGCGGCGTGCTCTGGAGCCTGGGCTACAAGTACACCTTCCTGAAGTTCCTGGCCGACCTGGACGACGCCAACGAGCGCGCCGAGCAGCTGCTGGAGATGATCCGCCTGCACAAGAAGCGCGACGTGCTGGCGACCAACCTCACGTACGCGGAGCAGCGCGCGCTGGAAGTCGGCATCACCATCGCCGGCGGCGCCAACGTGATCCTGCTGGACGAGCCCACCGCCGGCATGAGCCGGGAGGAGACGCGCCGCTTCATCGAGCTGATCAAGGAAGTGACCGTGGGCAAGACCCTGCTGACGGTGGAGCACGACATGGGCGTGGTGTTCGGCCTCGCCGACAAGATCGCGGTGGTGGTGTACGGCGAGATCATCGCCTACGACACGCCGGAGAACGTGCGCGCGAACCAGCGGGTGCAGGAGGCCTACCTGGGTTCCCCAGTCGCCCAGCAGCAGGCGGGAGGGCACTGAGATGCTGCACATCGAGGATCTGCACGCCTACTACGGCAAGAGCCACGTGCTGCACGGGGTGCATTTCGACGTGGGGCAGGGCGAGATCGTCGCCTTGCTCGGCCGCAACGGCTCGGGCCGTTCCACCACAGCCAAGGCGATCATGGGCATGGTGGAAAACACCGGCGACGTGGTCTGGAAGGGCCAGCACATCGGCGGGCGCAAGCCCTACCAGATCGCGCACCTGGGGCTGGGCTACGTGCCGGAGAACCGCGACATCTTCCCCAAGCTCACGGTGCACCAGAACCTGATGCTGGGGCAGAAGAAGGCGAACCAGAAGGGCCGCTGGAGCTTCGACGACATGTACGAGATGTTCCCGCGCCTGAAGGAGCGGCAGCACACCGAGGCCGGCGTGCTGTCCGGCGGCGAGCAGCAGATGCTGACGCTGTGCCGCACGCTGATGGGCGACCCGGAGCTGATCATCATCGACGAGCCGACCGAGGGCCTGGCGCCCAAGATTGTCGAGCTGGTCGGCGAATACCTGAAGACCCTCAAGACGCGCGGCGTATCGGTGCTGCTGATCGAACAGAAGCTCACGATCGCGATGGCGATCTCCGACCGCGCGCTGGTGATGGGCCACGGGTCGATCGTGTTCCAGGGCACGCCGGACACGCTGCGCGCCGACGCGTATATCCGCAAGGAGTGGCTGGAGGTATAACCTCCGGCAGGCGCGTGTCCCCCAGCGGACATGGCTGCATTGCAGCGCAGCATCGCCCCCCTACAATCGCAAAAGCGAACGACCGTTCTTTTCCCTCATCCCCCCAAAGGAAGCAGCATGACGGCTGAATACAAGGTCAACGGCGACGTCGCCGTGATCACGATGAACAATCCGCCGGTCAACGGCCTGGGCTACGCCACCCGCACCGCGATCGCGCAAGGCATCGACCAGGCGAACGCCGACCCGGCCGTCAAGGCGATCGTCATCACCGGCGCGGGCAAGGCCTTCTCCGGCGGCGCCGACATCAAGGAGTTCGGCTCGCCCAAGGCGACCGCCGAGCCCAACCTGCTGTCCGTCATCCTCACCTGCGAGAACTCCTCCAAGCCCATCGTCGCCGCGATCCACTCGGTCGCCATGGGCGGCGGCCTGGAGCTCGCGCTGGGCTGCCACTACCGCATCGCCGCGCCCGGGGCCAACATCGCGCTGCCCGAAGTGAAGCTGGGCCTGATCCCCGGCGCCGGCGGCACCATGCGCCTGCCGCGCGTGCTGGGCGTGGAGCCCGCGCTGAACATGATCGTCAGCGGCGAGCCGGTCAAGAGCGAGATGCTGGCGCAGCTGCCCGGCCAGAAGCTGTTCGACAAGATGGCGTCCTCGCCGGAAGCGCTGATGGAAGAGGCGATCGCCTTCGCCCGCTCGGTCGCCGCCACCCGCCCGCTGCCGCTGGTGCGCAACCTGCCGTCCAAGCACCCGCTGGGCGACGCCTACTTCCAGTTCGCGCGCAACATGGTCAAGGGCATGGCGAAGAACTTCCCGGCGCCCGCGAAGTGCGTGGACGCGGTGGAGGCATCGACGAAGAAGAAGTTCGACGACGGCATGGTGTACGAGCGCGAGATCTTCACCGCGCTGATGTTCACGCCCGAGTCGCGCGCGCTGCGCCACCTGTTCATGGCCGAACGCGCGGCCTCCAAGATCGCCGACGTGCCGGAAGACACGCCGCAGCGCGAGATCAAGTCGGTGGCCGTCATCGGCGCCGGCACCATGGGCGGCGGCATCTCCATGAACTTCCTCAACGCCGGCATCCCGGTGACCATCCTCGAGATGAAGCAGGAAGCGCTGGACCGCGGCATCGCCATCATCCGCAAGAACTACGAAGGCCAGGTCAAGAAGGGCAAGCTCAAGCAGGACAAGTACGACCAGCGCATGTCCTTGCTGAAGACGACCCTTTCCTATGACGACATCGCCCAGGCCGACCTCGTGATCGAGGCCGTGTTCGAGGAGATGGGCGTCAAGCAGAAGGTCTTCGAGCAGCTCGACAAGGTGATGAAGAAGGGCGCGATCCTCGCCTCCAACACGTCCACGCTGGACGTCGACCAGATCGCGGCCTTCACCAAGCGGCCCGAGGACGTGGTCGGCCTGCACTTCTTCAGCCCGGCCAACGTGATGAAGCTGCTGGAAGTGGTGCGCGGCAAGAAGACCGGCAAGGACGTGATGGCCACCGTGATGTCCATGGCCAAGAAGATCAGGAAGACGGCGGTCGTCTCCGGCGTGTGCGACGGTTTCATCGGCAACCGCATGATCGAGCAGTACAGCCGCCAGGCCGGCTTCCTGCTGGACGAGGGCGCCACGCCGCAGCAGGTGGACCGCGCGATCGAGAAGTTCGGCTTCGCGATGGGCCCGTTCCGCATGGGCGACCTGGCCGGCAACGACATCGGCTGGGCGATCCGCAAGCGGCGCGCGCAGGAGCGTCCCGACATGCTGTACAGCCGCACCGCCGACAAGCTGTGCGAGCTGGGCCGCTTCGGCCAGAAGACCGGCGCCGGCTGGTACGACTACCAGGAAGGCAAGCGCGACGCGATCCCGTCGAAGCTGGTCGAGGACATGATCGCCGAGCACCGCAAGTCCCTGGGCATCGAGCCGCGCAAGATCTCCGACGAGGAGATCGTGCAGCGCCTGGTGTTCTCGCTGGTCAACGAAGGCGCGCGCATCCTGGAAGAGGGCATCGCCGCCCGCGCCAGCGACATCGACATGGTCTACATCACCGGCTACGGCTTCCCGATCCATCGCGGCGGCCCGATGCTGTACGCGGACCAGGTCGGCCTGTTCAACGTGGTGCACGCCATGAAGCGCTTTGCGGCCAATCCGCGCGACGACGCGAAGTTCTGGGAGCCGGCGCCGCTGCTCATGAAGCTGGCCAGCGAAGGGAAGACGTTCAACTGAACGTCGGCGAGCCGGCCATCCCCGCGCAGCCGGGGATCCAGCGACGGCCGCCAACGAAGCCATGACCAAGCGTATCCTGCTCGCCCTCCTCGCCGCGCTGCTGCTCCTCTCGGCAGCCGTGGCCTTCAACACCCTGCGGCAGGGCTCGCGCCAGGTCGAGGTGGCCGCCGCGCCGCCGCTGGCCATCGACGAGAAAGCCGTGGCCGACAAGCTGGCCGGCGCGATCCGCTTGCGCACGATCTCCAGCCACGACGACGCGTCCCTCAACGCGGGCGAGTTCGAGAAGCTGCACGCGCACCTGCGCGAGCGCTTCCCGCGCGTGCATGCCTCCCTGCAGCGCGAGCTGGTGGGCGGGCTCACGCTGCTCTACACCTGGCCGGGCAGCGACCCCAGCGCCAAGCCCATCGCCTTGCTCGCGCACCAGGACGTGGTGCCCATCGCGCCCGGCACCGAGCCGAAGTGGCAGGTCGCGCCCTTTTCCGGCGAGGTGAAGGACGGCTACATCTGGGGCCGCGGCGCCTGGGACGACAAGGCCAACCTGGTCGCCCAGCTGGAGGCGGTGGAGATGCTGCTGGCCACCGGCTTCAAGCCGCGCCAGACCGTGTACCTG
Source organism: Ramlibacter sp. (assembly GCA_022844525.1). GTDB lineage: Bacteria > Pseudomonadota > Gammaproteobacteria > Burkholderiales > Burkholderiaceae_C > Ramlibacter. The sequence goes on along the minus strand of JALHLO010000043.1, from coordinate 12,881 downwards.
GTGTTCGGCGCCGACGAGGAAGTCGGCGGCATGCGGGGCGCGGCGCAGGTCGTGAGGCTGCTGCAGGAGCGCAAGGTGCGCCTGGACTTCGTCATCGACGAGGGCCTGCTGATCACCGAAGGCGTGCTGCCCGGCCTGAAGCAGCCGGCCGCGCTGGTGGGCATCGCGGAGAAGGGCTACCTGTCGGTGGTGCTGAAGGTGCCGGCCGCGCCCGGCCATTCGTCCATGCCGCCAGCCAAGGGGACGAGCGCCATCGGCATGATGAGCGCGGCGCTGCGCCGGCTCGACGACGAACAGCTGCCCGGCACCATCCGCGGCGTGGCGCGCGAGATGTTCGAGACCCTCGCGCCGGAGATGGGCGGGTTCCAGCGCGTGGCGCTGTCCAACCTCTGGCTGTTCGGCCCGCTGGTGCAGTCGCAGCTGGAAAAGGCCGCCAGCACCAACGCCATGCTGCGCACCACCACGGCGCTCACCATCGTGAACGCCGGCAACAAGGACAACGTGATCCCCGGCGAGGCGCGGGCCACCGTCAACTTCCGGCTGCTGCCCGGCGACACCACCGAGTCGGTGATGCAGCACGTGCGCGGCAAGACGGGGGAACGCTTCGAGCTGTTCGCGCTGCCCGGTGCCGCCGAACCCTCGCCGGTGTCGCCGACGCAATCGGCCTCCTACCAGCTGATCAACCGCACCGTGCGCTCGCTGTTTCCCGGCACGCTGGTCGCGCCGGGCCTGATGATCGCCGCCACCGATTCGCGCCACTTCGCGCCGGTGTCGGACCATATCTACCGTTTCTCGCCGGTGCGCGCCAGGCCCGAAGACCTGGCGCGCTTCCATGGCACCAACGAGCGCATCGCCGTGGGCAACCTCGGCGAGCTCGTGCGCTTCTACCACCAGCTGCTGCGCAACCTGAACGCGCCGGCTCCCTGATTCGAACCGTCCTGAAAGGCAATCCACCATGACCAAGGCCGTCATCGTCTCCACCGCCCGCACCCCCCTCACCAAGAGCTGGAAGGGCGCGTTCAACATGACGCACGGCGCCACGCTGGGCGGCCACGCCGTGAAGAACGCGCTGCAGCGCGCCGGCGTGCCCGGCGACGCCGTCGAGGACGTGCTCATGGGCTGCGCCAATCCCGAAGGGGCCACCGGCGCCAACATCGCGCGCCAGATCGCGCTGATGGCGGACCTGCCCGTCACCGTGTCGGGCGCGACCGTCAACCGCTTCTGCTCCTCCGGCCTGCAGACCATCGCGATGGCGTCGCAGCGCATCATCGCCGGGGAAGGCGAGGTCTACGTCGCCGGCGGCGTGGAGAGCATCTCCTGCGTGCAGCAGGAGATGAACCAGCACATGCTGCGCGACCCGGCGCTGGAAAAGAAGAAGCCGGAGATCTACTGGTCGATGCTGCAGACCGCGGAGCAGGTCGCCAAGCGCTACAACATCGGCCGCGAAGCCATGGACGAATACGGCGCGCGCAGCCAGCAGCGCGCCTGCGCCGCGCAGGAAGCCGGCAAGTTCAAGGACGAGATCGCGCCGATCACGGTGAAGGCCGGCGTGGCCGACGCCGTGATGGGCCTCATCACGAAGGAAGTGACCGTGTCCCAGGACGAGGGCCTGCGCCCGGGCACGACCAAGGAAGGCATCAGCGGCATCAAGCCGGCGCTGCCCGGCGGCGTGATCACGGCCGGCAATGCCAGCCAGTTCTCCGATGGTGCCGGCGCCTGCGTGGTGGTGAGCGAAGAGTACGCCAGCCGCAACAACTTGCAGCCCATGGGCCGCTTCCTCGGCTTCGCCGTGGCCGGCTGCGAGCCCGACGAGATGGGCATCGGCCCGGTGTTCGCGGTGCCCAAGGTGCTCAAGCGCCTGGGCCTGACGGTGCAGGACATCGACCTGTGGGAGCTGAACGAGGCTTTCGCGGTGCAGGTCATGTACTGCCGCGACAAGCTGGGCATCCCCGACGACCGCCTGAACGTCAACGGCGGTGCCATCGCCGTCGGCCACCCGTACGGCGTGTCGGGCCAGCGCCTGACCGGCCATGCGCTGATCGAAGGCAAGCGCCGCGGGGCCAAGCGCGTGGTGGTCACGATGTGCATCGGCGGCGGCATGGGCGCAGCCGGGGTGTTCGAGGTGCTGTAAGCGCTGGGGTTCGCTGCGCTCACCGCCAGCCTGCGGCGGGCGCTGTTCGCAGGCTGGTGGTGAGCCGTGGGCGAACCCCCAGCTTTCCAGGAGCACCGATGTCCTCCCTCCGCCCCACGATAGACTTCCTCCTCCACGACTGGTTGAAGGCCGATCGCCTGGCCGATCGCCGCCGTTTCGCCGACCACTCGCGCGAAACCTTCGATGCCGTCCTCGACACCTGCGAGCGCATCGCGCGCGAGAAGTACGCGCCCTTCAACCGGCTGGTGGACACCGAGGAGCCGCGCTTCGACGGCGAGAAGGTGATCCTGCCGCGCGCGACGCACGAGGCCCACGAGGCCTACGTCGCCTCCGGCATGCTCGGCGCCGCGCAGGACTACGCGGAGGGCGGCATGCAGCTGCCTTACACGGTCGAGGCGGCGGCGGGCACCTTCTTCGCCACCGCCTCGGTCAGCATCGGCGGCGGCCTGCTCACCAAGGGCAACGCCAACCTGCTGATGGTGCACGGCACCGAGGCGCAGAAGGAGGTCTTCGCGCGCAACGAATTCAGCGGGCGCTTTTCCGGCACCATGGCGCTGTCGGAGCCGCAGGCCGGCTCCTCGCTGTCCGACATCACGACCCGGGCCACGCCCGACGGGCCGGATTTCGAGGGCGACCCGCTCGGGCCGCGCTACCGCCTCAAGGGCCACAAGATGTGGATCTCGGCGGGCGAGCACGAGCTGGCCGAGAACATCGTGCACCTGGTCCTGGCCAAGATTCCCGGGCCGGACGGCAAGCTGATTCCCGGCACGCGTGGCATCTCGCTGTTCATCGTGCCGAAGAAGCTGGTGGGCACCGACGGCCGCCTCACCGGCGAACGCAACGACGTGGCGCTCGCCGGCCTGAACCACAAGCTGGGCTGGCGCGGCACCACCAACACGCTGCTGAATTTCGGCGAGGGCAGGTACCCCGTTCGCGGCGGCGCAGGCGCCATCGGCTACCTGGTGGGCAAGCCGCACGAAGGCCTGCGCTGCATGTTCCACATGATGAACGAGGCGCGCATCGGCATCGGCCTGGCCGCGGCTGCCCTGGGCCTCGCCGGCTACTACGCTTCGCTCGAGTACGCGAAAAACCGGCCGCAAGGGCGTCCCGTGGGTCCGGCGGGCAAGGACCCGTCGCAGCCGCAGATCCGCATCATCGAGCACGCGGACGTCAAGCGCATGCTGCTGGCGCAGAAGTCCTACTGCGAAGGCGCGCTGGCGCTGCTGCTGTCCTGCGCCCGGCTGGTGGACGAACAGCACACCGGCACACCGGAAGCATCCGAGGAAGCGCGCCTGCTGCTGGAAGTGCTCACGCCGGTGGCCAAGAGCTGGCCCAGCGAGTTCTGCCTGGAGGCGAACTCGCTGGCGATCCAGGTTCACGGCGGCTACGGCTACACGCGCGATTTCCCGGTGGAGCAGTACTGGCGCGACAACCGCCTGAACATGATCCACGAGGGCACGCACGGCATCCAGGCCGCCGACCTGCTGGGACGCAAGGTGGTGATGGAAGGCGGCAAGGGCCTGCAGCTGCTCGCCGCGCGGATCAACGCCACCATCGAACAGGCCATCCAGCGCCCCCACCTCGCCGAACACGCGAACGCGCTGGGCCAGGCGCTACAGAAGGTCGGCGCGGCCACCAAGGCGGCGTGGGCCACCGGCAACCCGGGCGACGCACTGGCCAACGCCGTGCCCTACATGCAGGCCTTCGGGCACCTGGTGATCGCCTGGACCTGGCTGGACCTGCTGCTCGTGCTGCCGGCCGGCAGCAGCCGTCCCGCCGACGAAGGCCGCGTGCGTGCGGCGCGCTACTTCTTCCACTACGAACTGCCCAGGATCCCCGCCTGGCTGCGCGTGGTGGAAACGCGCGATCCCACCTGCGCCACCATGCCGGAGGAGGCGTTCTGATGCCCACCGAGCGCACGCTCGCCCGCCTGGACGCGCTGGCCTGGATCCTGATCTACGGCGGCCTGTTCGCCCTGGTGCTGGGGATCGCCTCGCACGACCAGACCGTCATCGGCGGCTGGAGCCTTTCCGTTCTCGGCACCCTCACCGCCATCGCGGGCGTGGTGCTGATCGTCGTGCGCGCGCGGCTGGGCGAGCCGCGCGGCGCACAATCACCTACCGACCAGGACAAGGAGACCCCCGGATGACGCGCACCGTGCAGCAACTGTTCGACCTCAAGGGCAAGACCGCCCTCGTCACCGGCGGCTCGCGCGGGCTGGGACTGCAGATGGCCCACGCGCTCGGCGAGGCCGGCGCCCGGATCATGCTCAGCTCGCGCAAGGCCGGCGACCTGGAAGAGGCAACGGGCGACCTGCAGGCGGCCGGCATCGACGCCCGCTGGATCGCCGCCGACTGCTCGCGCGAGGAGGACATCCGCAAGCTCGCCGACCAGACCCTGGAGCGCATGGGCGACATCGACATCCTGGTGAACAACGCCGGCGCCGCCTGGGGCGCGCCGGCCGAGGAACACCCGGTGGAAGCCTGGGACAAGGTCATGAACCTCAACGTCCGCGGCTACTTCATCCTCAGCCAGCAGGTCGCGCGCCGCAGCATGATCCCGCGCAAGGCGGGCCGCATCATCAACATCTCGTCCATCGCCGGCCTGGGCGGCAACCCGCCCGAGATGACCACGGTGGCCTACAACACGTCCAAGGGCGCGGTCATCACCTTCACCCAGGCCCTGGCCTGCGAATGGGGCAAGTACGGGATCAACGTCAACGCGATCTGCCCCGGCTTCTTCCCGAGCCGGATGACCAAGGGCACGCTGGACCGCATCGGCGTGGACAAGCTGGCCGAGAACGCGCCGCTGCGCCGCCTGGGCGACGACGAGGACCTCAAGGGCATCACGCTGCTCTATGCGGCCGATGCCGGCAAGCACATCACCGGCCAGTGGCTGGCGGTGGACGGCGGCGTGTCCGTGGTGACGGGAGGCTGAGGACGTGGCGACTCCCAAGCTGTTCGGCGTCGAGATTCCTTTCGTCAGCCACCTCGGCTTCGAGCTGATCAGGATGGAAGGCGGGGAATCGGAGCTGCGCTACCTGCCCAGGCACGAGCACATGAATTCCTTCCTGGTGACGCACGGCGGCGCGATCATGACGCTGCTGGACGTGACGCTGGCGACGGCGGCGCGCAGCATCGACCTGGAGACCGGCGTCGTCACCATCGAGATGAAGACGACCTTCATGCAGCCCTGCAAGGGCCTGCTGACCGGCAAGGGCCGGCTGATGCACCGCACGAAATCCATGGCCTTCACCGAAGGCACCATCTACGACGCGGATGGCAATGCCTGCGCGCATGCCACCGGCACCTTCAAGTACGTCCGCCGGCCGGCGCCCACGGCGCCCGCCAACACCATTTCCACCGATTGAGGAGGCCCCCATGCCCAAGAACAAGCAGATCCTGCTGGACAACCGCCCCGAGGGCGAAGCCAAGGCCTCGAACTTCAAGCTGGTGACCAGCGACACGCCGGCGCTGAAGGACGGCGAGGTGCTGGTGCGCCACCATTTCCTCAGCCTCGATCCCTACATGCGCGGGCGCATGAACGACGCCAAGAGCTACGCCGCGCCGCAGGAGCTGGGCCAGGTGATGCAGGGCGGCACGGTGGGCGAGGTGGTGGAAAGCCGCCACCCGAAGTTCGCCGCCGGCGACAAGGTGGTGGGCATGGGCGGCTGGCAGGAATACGCCGTCGTCGCCGCCGACCAGCCCGGCGCGCTGCGCAAGGTGGACACCACGCACGTGCCGCTGTCGCACTACCTGGGCGCCGTCGGCATGCCGGGCGTGACGGCCTGGTACGGCCTGAACAGGATCATCGAGCCGAAGGCCGGCCAGACGGTGGTCGTCAGCGCCGCCAGCGGCGCGGTGGGCAGCGCGCTCGGTGCGCTGGCCAAGGCACGCAACTGCCGCGCGGTCGGCATCGCCGGCGGCCCGGACAAGTGCCGCTACGTCACGGAAGAACTGGGCTTCGACGCCTGCGTCGACTACAAGCAGCACGCCGACGCGCAGTCGCTGTCGCGCGCGTTGAAGGAGGCCTGCCCGCAGGGCATCGACGGCTACTTCGAGAACGTCGGCGGCATGGTGATGGACGCCGTGATGCTGCGCATGAACGCCTTCGGCCGCATCGCCCTGTGCGGGATGATCGCCGGCTACGACGGCAAGCCGATCCCCATGTCCTACCCGCAGCTGATCCTGACCAACCGGCTGCTGGTGCAGGGCTTCATCGTCAGCGAGCACATGGACGTGTGGCCGCAGGCGCTGCAGGAGCTGGGCACGCTGGTGGGCACGGGCAAGCTGCGCCCGCGCGAATCGGTGGCGCAGGGCCTGGAGTCCGCGCCCGAGGCCTTCCTGGGCATGCTGAAGGGGAAGAACTTCGGCAAGCAGCTGGTCAAGCTGGCCTGAGGTTTTCCGGAAGGAGGCGCCGTGACCGACCTGACCCACGAAGTCTTCAACCAGCCCGAGCCGCTGGTGGACTACAACCTGTTCGAGACCAACCGGCCGCTGCGCGACGCGCTGAAGTTCAACGCGCCGGACCTGGACCCCGCGCCCCTGCGCGCGCTCGGCGCGCTGTGCGGCACGGCGCAAATGCAGGAGCACGCGCGGCGGGCCAATACCGTCACGCCGCAGCTGCGCACGCACGACCGCTTCGGCCACCGCATCGACGAAGTGGAGTTCCACCCGGGCTACCACGCGCTGATGGCGGCCGCGGTGGGGGCGGGGCTGCACGGCACGCCCTGGGAGGGCGGCACGTCGGCGCATGTCCTGCGCGCCGCCGGCTTCATGCTCTTCACCGAGCTGGAGCCTTCCATCCTGTGCCCGATCTCCATGACCTATGCGGTCACGCCGGCGCTGCGCGGGAACCCGGCGGTGCATCGCGACTGGGGACCCAAGCTCACCAGCCGCAGCTATGACCCGGCCCTGAAGCCCTGGACGCAGAAGGCCGGCGTGACCATGGGCATGGGCATGACGGAAAAGCAGGGCGGCTCGGACGTGCGCGCCAACACGACGCAGGCCCGGCGCGAGGGCAGCGACGGCTGGGGCGAGCGCTACCGCGTCACCGGCCACAAGTGGTTCCTCTCGGCGCCCATGTGCGACGCCTTCCTGGTGCTGGCGCAGACCGGCAGCGGCCTGAGCTGCCTGTTCATGCCGCGCGTGCTGCCCGACGGCAGCCGCAACGCGATGCGCATCCAGCGGCTGAAGGACAAGATGGGCAACAAGGCCAACGCCAGCTCGGAAGTGGAGTTCCACGGCGCCACCGCCTGGCTGGTCGGCGAGGAAGGGCGGGGCGTGCCGAAGATCCTGGAGATGGGCACCATGACCCGACTGGATTGCGCCCTGGGCACCAGCGGGTTGATGCGCCAGGCGCTGTCGCTCGCCCTGAACCACACCGGGCAGCGCAGTGCCTTCGGCAAGCGCCTGATCGAGCAGCCGCTGATGCGCAACGTGCTGGCGGACCTCGCCCTGGAGAGCGAGGCCTCCACCGCGCTGGCGCTGCGCCTGGCGCGCGCCTTCGACCGCAGCGACGACGCGCACGAGGCATCGATCGCGCGCGTGCTGACGCCGATCGCCAAGTTCTGGATCTGCAAGCGCGGCAGCCACTTCGCCCAGGAGGCCATGGAGTGCCTGGGCGGCAACGGCTACGTGGAGGAGGACGGCGAGGGCGTGATGGCGCGCATCTACCGCGAGATGCCGGTCAATTCGATCTGGGAAGGCGCGGGCAACATCATGGCGCTGGACCTGCTGCGCGCGATCCGCAAGGCGGACGCCGGCGCCGCGCTGGCGCAGGAACTGGCGCCGGCCAGGGGCGCCCATCCCGCGCTGGACCGGCTGGCCGCCGCGCTGCCGGTGCGCGTGGAAGCCATGGCCAGCGAAGTGGAGGCCCGGCGCCTGGCGCAGGACGTGGCGCTGGCAGTGCAGGCGGCGCTGCTGCGGCAGACCGCGCCGGAGGCCGTGTTCACGGCCTTCTGCGAGTCGCGCCTGGCCGGCGACTGGGGGCAGTCCTTCGGCACGCTTTCCGGCAAGACCGACTTCGACACGATCCTGCAACGCGCGCTGCCGCACTGAAGGCCCCAATGCACGACCTGATCCTGCACCACTACGCCAGCTCGCCGTTCTCCGAGAAGATCCGCCTGGTCCTCGGCCACAAGAAGCTGCCGTGGAAGGCGGTGCTGGTGCCGCCCATCATGCCCAAGCCGGACGTGCTCGCGCTCACCGGCGGCTACCGCAAGACGCCGGTGCTGCAGGTCGGCGCCGACATCTACTGCGACACCGCGCTGATCTGCGACGTGCTGGAACACGTGCGCCCGGACCCGACGCTCTACCCGCCGCACCTCAAGGGCGCTTGCCGGATCTTCGCGCAATGGGCGGACTCGACGCTGTTCTGGGCCGCCATGGGCTACAACCTGCAGCCGCGCGGCGCGGCGCATGTATTCGCCAAGGCCCCGCCGGAAGCGGCCAAGGCCTTCAGCGAGGACCGCAAGGCGATGTCGGCCAACATGGTGCGGCTGCGCCCGGGCGACGCCACCTGTGCCTACCGCTCCTACCTGCGCCGCATCGCCAACATGGCCGACGAGCACGACTTCCTGTTCGGCATGGAGCCCTGCGTGGCCGACTTCGCGGCCTACCACGGCATCTGGTACACGCGGACCCAGGTTCCGGTGCTGGCCGACATCCTCAATGCCACGCCCTCGGTGGGCGAGTGGGCCAACCGCATGGAGAAGATCGGCCACGGTCCCATGAGCAGGCTGGTGCCGGCCGACGCGGTCGCGATCGCACAGGCGGCCGAGCCCGCGCCGTCCGGCGCCAACCTGCTTCTCGACAGCGCCTTCCAGGACGACCACGGCATCCCGCTGGGAACGCGCGTGACCGTCGCCGCCGAGGCCTTCGGCAACGAGCCCACGGAAGGCGAGCTGATCGCGGCCACCCGCACGCACTACAGCCTACGCCGGGAAGACCCGCGCGCCGGCGTCGTGCACGTGCATTTCCCGCGGCTCAGCTACGTGCTGCGGGCGGCCTCGCCCACCTGAGCGCGGACGTGGCACGGGCCCTGGGCTTCTGCCTGTTCGACACGGCGATCGGCGCCTGCGGCATCGCCTGGACGGACGATGCGCTGGCCGCCGTGCAACTGCCCGAAGCGGACGAAGACGGCACGCGCCGCCGCCTGCTGCGCCACACCGGCGAAGCCCCCGAACTGCCTCCCCCCGCCTTCGTGCGCGATGCCATCGCGCGCATCCAGGCACTGCTGGCAGGCGAGCACGACGACCTGCGCGACCTGCCGCTGGACCTGGAGGGCCTGCCGCCGTTCCACCGCCAGGTCTACGACGTGACGCGCGCGATCCCGCCGGGCGAGGTGCTGACCTATGGCGAGGTGGCGCGGCGCATCGGCGAACCGGGGGCGGCGCGGGCGGTCGGCCAGGCGCTGGGCCGCAATCCCTTCGCGCCGGTGATCCCCTGCCACCGCGTGCTGGCGGCGGGCGGGCGTTCGGGTGGCTTTTCCGCCGAAGGCGGGGCCGAAACCAAGCTCAGGATGCTGGAAATCGAAAAGGCCCGGTTCGGCGGCGAACCGGGCCTGTTCTAGCGGGAACGCGCGGGTTCAGAACCAGCGGCGCCAGCCGGACTCGGCGGGGCGGTCGCCCGGGGCACGCTCCTCGCCGCGCAGTTCGCGCTCCTGGCGGATGCGTTCGTCGCGCACGGCTTCCTCGCGCAGCCGCTCCTCGTCGCGCATCTGGGCCTGGTGGGCCTGCTGCTCGCGCACCTGCTCGCGGGCCAGGGCCTGGTCCTGCGTGCCTTCCGCGTGGGCCACCACGGCGCCCGGCCGCCCGCCCGCGCCCATGCGTTCGAAGCGGCTTTCCAGGCGGTGTTCCAGCTCCGTCAGGCGGGCCGCCAGGGTCCGGTTGATCTGTTCCAGCTGGGTCCGGATCTCGCGCTGGTTGTCCAGCCGCGCCTTTTCCATCTCGGTGACGGCGATGGTGTCGCGCTCGCGCAGCTCGCGCATGTGCGTGTCCAGGTGGGTGCGCAGCTCGGTGAAGCGCGAGGCCTCCGCCTTGTCGGCCAGGGCGCGCTGCGCCTCCAGTTCCTTGAAGTGGTGGCGGGACTCCAGCAGGGTGCTGGTGCGCATCGACGCCGCGGCGACCGCGAAGATCACGGTGGCGATGGCCAGCATCCCCAGCAGGATGGCGCCGAGCGGGGCATCCGCGACGATGGGGCCGAACAGCACGGGCGTGGGGCGGATGATCTCCGTCCAGTTCAGCGCGGCGAAACCCGCAATCAGCAGGATCGCCACGACCAGCAAGACGAATCGTGAACGCATGGGGTCTCCTTCGGGATGGTTGTCAACCATTCTCTGCAGTGGGGCCGCAACACGTGTCAGCCACAGCCTTAGTCCCCTGTGGGACCCGTATGGCAAACTCGCGCGCTCCATCGTTCCCGGCAGTAACCACGATGCAAAAAATACTGCGGCAGATCGCCGCCGAGCTCCGCGTCCAGGAGAGCCAGGTCCGCGCGGCGGTCGAGCTCCTCGACGGCGGGGCCAGCGTCCCCTTCATTGCCCGCTACCGCAAGGAAGCCACCGGCGGGCTGGACGACATCCACCTGCGCGAACTGGAAGCGCGCCTGTCCTACCTGCGCGAGCTCGAGGAGCGGCGCGAGGCGGTGCTCAAGAGTATCGAGGAGCAGGGCAAGCTGACCCCCGGGCTGCGGGCCGCCGTCGAGGCCGCGCCGACCAAGCAGGAGCTGGAAGACCTCTACCTGCCGTTCAAGCCCAGGCGGCGCACCAAGGGCCAGATCGCGCGCGAAGCCGGCCTGGAGCCGCTGGCCGACCTGCTGTGGGCCGATCCCAGCCGCGATCCCGCCGCCGAGGCGGCAGCCTTCGTGAAGAAGGAAAAGGGCGAGAACGGCGACGATTTCACGACCCTGCAGGCCGTGCTGGACGGCGTGCGCGACATCCTGTCCGAGCGCTGGGCGGAAGACGCCGCGCTGGTGCAGTCGCTGCGCGAGTGGCTGTGGACCGAGGGCCTGCTGAAATCGAAGCTGGCCGCCGGCAAGGACGAGAACCACCCCGACGTCGCCAAGTTCCGCGATTACTTCGACTATGACGAGCCGATCGGCCGCGTCCCCTCGCACCGCGCGCTGGCCGTGTTCCGCGGCCGCGCCCTGGACATCCTGGAGGCGAAGCTGGCGCTGCCGGTGGAGCCCGAGCCGGGCCAGCCCTCGATCGCCGAGGGCAGGATCGCGCTGCACCTGGGCTGGAGCCACCAGAAACGGCCCGCCGACGACCTGCTGCGCAAGTGCGTGGCCTGGACCTGGCGCGTGAAGCTGTCGCTGTCCACCGAGCGTGACCTGTTCTCCCGCCTGCGCGAGGACGCCGAGAAGGTCGCCATCAAGGTGTTCGCCGAGAACCTGCGCGACCTGCTGCTGGCCGCGCCGGCCGGCCCGCGCGTGGTGATGGGCCTGGACCCCGGCATCCGCACCGGCGTGAAGGTGGCGGTGGTCGACGCCACCGGCAAGCTGGTCGACACGGCCACGGTGTACCCGCACGAGCCGCGGCGCGACTGGGAAGGGTCGCTGCACACGCTGGCGCAGTTGTGCCGCAGGCACGGCGTGAACCTGATCGCCATCGGCAACGGCACCGCCAGCCGCGAGACCGACAAGCTGGCCGCCGACCTGATGAAGCGCCTGGACCAGCCGGAGCTGCAGCGCATCGTGGTCAGCGAAGCCGGCGCCTCGGTCTATTCGGCCAGCGAATACGCGTCGCAGGAGATGCCGGACGTGGACGTCAGCCTGCGCGGCGCCGCGAGCATCGCGCGCCGGCTGCAGGACCCGCTGGCCGAACTGGTGAAGATCGACCCCAAGTCGATCGGCGTCGGCCAGTACCAGCACGACGTGAACCAGAGCGAGCTGGCGCGCACGCTGGACGCGGTGGTGGAGGACTGCGTCAACCGCATCGGGGTGGACCTGAACACGGCCAGCGCGCCGCTGCTGTCGCGCGTGTCCGGCCTGTCGCCCTCGGTGGCGAAGGCGGTCGTGCAGTGGCGCGAGGCGAACGGCGCCTTCCGCAACCGCCAGCAGCTGCTGCAGGTGAGCGGCCTGGGGCCCAAGACCTTCGAGCAGAGCGCGGGCTTCCTGCGCATCCGCGGCGGCGACAACCCGCTGGACATGACCGGCGTGCACCCGGAAACCTATCCGGTGGTGGAGAAGATCCTCGCGGCGGCGAACAAGCCGGTGCAGGAGCTCATGGGCCGCGCCGAGATGCTCAAGACGCTGCGGCCGGAGCTGTTCGCCAACGAGAAGTTCGGCGTGATCACGGTCAGGGACATCCTGGGCGAGCTGGAGAAGCCCGGGCGCGACCCGCGGCCCGACTTCAAGGTGGCGCGCTTCAACGAGGGCGTGGACGACATCGCCGACCTGAAGCCGGGTATGGAACTGGAAGGCACGGTCAGCAACGTCGCGGCCTTCGGGGCCTTCGTCGACCTCGGGGTGCACCAGGACGGCCTGGTGCACGTGAGCCAGCTGTCGCACAAGTTCGTGAACGACGCCCGCGAGGTGGTCAAGACCGGCGACATCGTCAAGGTGAAGGTGCTGGAGGTGGACCCCGCGCGCAAGCGCATCAGCCTGACCATGAAGCTGGGCGCGCCGGTGGCGCAGCGCCGCGACGCCCCGCGCGAGAACCGCTTCGAGGGCGCCGGCCGCGGCCAGCGCCCCACGGGCAATCCTGCGATCGGCAGCGCCATGCAGGG
>JALHLO010000042.1 GCA_022844525.1 Ramlibacter sp. | reverse complement strand
GGCCTGCAGCACCGTCCTGTGCTCGCGTTCGACCAGCAGCCCCGCCTCGCGCAGCGCGAGCTGCAGCTCGGCCTCGGCGCGCTCGTGGCGCGCCAGCGCCTGGCGGACGGCCGCGTCGGTGCGGCCGCCGGCGAACAGGGGCACGTTCAGCTGCACGCCCACCGAGCTGTTGTAGAAGGTCTGGTCGATCGCGGTGAAGGTCTCGCTGCGCGACTTGGTGCGCGCGGCGACGAGGTCCAGCGTCGGCTTGTGTCCCGCCGAGGCGACGCGCACGCCTTCCCGCGCCACCTCCACCGCCGCGCGCGCGGCCCGCACTTCCGGCGCCGCCTCCGTGGCGCGCGCGAGCCAGTCGTGCAGGTCGCCGGCGGCGATCCGCGCCAGGCTGGCGTCGCCGTCGTCCGCGGCCAGCACGCGGGTGACCGGTTCGCCGACCATGTTCTCCAGCTCGCGGCGGCGCTCGGTGAGGCGCGCCTCGGCCTGCAGGGCGCGCAGGACCGACAGCTCCGCCTGCGCGGCGCGTTCCTCGCTCTCGCTGGGACTGGCCAGGCCCAGCGGCACGGCGCGGGCGGCCGCCGCGGCCTGTCCCGCGACGGCGCTGCGCTGGGCCTGCAGCGCCTGGAATTCGGCCATGGCGCGCAGCAGCTCGAGGTAGGCCGAGGCCACCGACACGTGCAGCCGGTTGCGCGCGCCGGACAGCACCGCCTCCAGCCGGCCGACCTCCGCCTTCGCCTGCTGGTAGGAGGCCCAGCGCTCGGGCCGGTACAGCGGCTGGCGCAGGCTGATGCTGTCGCCCGCCGAGATGTAGCTGGTGTGCGCGGAGGCCTCGCCGACGACCGCGGTGAGGTCGTTGTGCGCCCGGCTCACGTTCGCGCTCAGCTCCGGCAACAGGCGGGCACGCGCCTGTTCCAGCACCTCGCGCTCGGCGCGGAAGGAGGCTTCGGCGGCGAGATAGCGCGCCTCGTGCGACAGCGCGCGCTCCACCGCGCGCGACAGGGTCAGCGCCGGCGGCGCGGCCCCTTCCGGCGCGGGCCCGGCGGCCAGGGACAGCGACAACGCGAGCGTGAGCGACAGGGGCAGGTCCGCCATCCGCTCAGGCTTCCTTGAGCGAGCCGGAGAAGCGCTGCATGAGCGGTCGCAGCAGGTAGTGCAGGAGCGTGCGTTCCCCGGTCTTCACCACCACGTCCGCCGGCATGCCGGGCTGCAGCTGGCGGCCCTGCAGCTGCGCGAGTCCCTCCGGGCCCACCTCCACCCGCGCGAGGTAGTAGGAAGTGCGCGACTGCGGCTCGGTCAGGCTGTTGGCCGACACGCTCACCACGCGGCCCGGCACCACCAGTTGCGGCAGGTTGATGAAGCCATGCAGGTGGATGTCGGCCGGCAGCCCCGCGTGCACGCGGTCCACCAGGTGCGGCGGGACCTGCGCCTCCAGCACCAGCTTCGCGCGCTCGGGCACGATCTCCATCAGCCGCGTGCCCGGCGTCACCACGCCGCCGGGGCTCTGCACGGCCAGGCCCACCACCTGCCCGGCGATCGGCGCCCGGATCACGGTGCGCGTCTGTCCTTCCGAAGCGCTCTTGACCTTCTCGCCCTGCGAGGCCGCTTCCCCGCGCACTTGCGCGAGCTGGGTCTCGATCTCCTTGCGGTATTCCTGCTGGCGCTGCTGGGAGCGCAAGCGGATCTCGGCAAGCGTCTCGGCCAGCCGCGCGCGCGTGCCGCGCAGGTCGGCGAGGCCGGCGCGCACCTCCGCGGCCTGCCGCTCCAGTTCCGTCTGGCGCGTGCGGGCCGTGAAACCGTCGGCCACCATCTGCCGCACACCGGCGAGTTCCTGCTCGATCAGCGCGAGCTGCTGCTCGCGCGCCGCGATCGCCTGCTGCGTGCCGGCAAGGTTGGCCTGCGTGGCCGCCAGCTGCTGCTGCAGGGCGCCGAGTTCCGAGTTCAGCGCCCGCCGGCGCGTGGCGAACAGTTCCTGCTGCAGCGTCATCTGCTGCTGCGCGATCGGTTCCGCGCGCGCGGCCAGCAGGTCCGCGGGGAACACCAGGCTGGCGGCGCCGGCCTGCTCCGCGACGAGGCGCGCCTCGTAGGCGCGCAGGGACACCCACTGGATCCGCGCGGCGTCCAGGCCGGCCCGCGTGTCGACGTCGTTCAGCTGGATCAGCACGTCGCCGGCACGGACCTTCTGGCCCTCGCGCACCGGCACCGCGTGCACCACGCCGCCGGTGGGGTGCTGGATCTGCGCGCTCTGCTGTTCGATGACGATCACGGCCGGCGCCGGCACGCCCTCGTCCAGCGGCACCAGGGTGGCCCACAGCAGGAAGCCGCCGAAGCCCAGGGCCAGCAGCAGCCAGCCGGTGCGCAGCGACCGGGCTATGTCGGTGGGCGCGGGCGCGGCAGCGGCGGTTTCGGCATTCATGCCGCGTCCACCCGCAGTGCGCCGGGCTTGGCCACGCGCGGGCCGGCGTCGCCGCGGGCGGCCGCGATCTTCTGCAGGACCGCATCGCGCGGGCCGAAGGCCGCGACCTGCCCTTCCTTCAGCAGCAGCAGCTTGTCGACCGCCTGCAGCACCTGCGAGCGGTGCGTGATCACCACCACCGTCTTGCCCAGCTGCTTCATGCGGACCAGTGCCTGCAGCAAGGCCGCGTCGCCGGCTTCGTCGAGGTTGGAGTTCGGCTCGTCCAGCACCACCAGCGCCGGCTCCCCGTAGAGCGCGCGCGCCAGTGCGATGCGCTGCCGCTGCCCCGCCGACAAGGCGCTGCCGCCGACACCCAGCGGCGTCTCGTAGCCCTGCGGCAGGCGCAGCACCATCTCGTGCACGCCGGCCATCTGCGCCGCGGCGACGATGCGCTCGGAATCGATGGGGCCGTAGCGGCAGATGTTCTCGGCCACCGTGCCTTCGAAGATCTCCACGTCCTGCGGCAGGTAGCCGAGGTGCGGGCCGAGCTCCAGCTTGTCCCAGGCGTGGACGTCCGCGCCGTCCAGCCGCACCTTGCCGGCGGCGCTGGGCCAGATGCCCACCAGCAGGCGCGCCAGCGTGGACTTGCCCGAGGCGCTCGGGCCGATCACGCCCATCACCTCGCCCGGCTGCGCCACGAAGCTCACGCCGCGCAGCACCGGCGCGGGCGCGCCCGGCGGCGCGGCGACCACGCCTTCGACGGTGAGGACGCCGCGCGGGGCGGGCAGCGACAGCGTCTCCCGGGGTTCGGCGTGGGCCTGCAGGATGGCGGTCAGGCGGTCCCAGGCGGCGTGCGTGGCCACGACCTGCTTCCAGGCACCCAAGGCCTGGTCGACCGGCCCCAGCGCGCGTCCCATCAGGATGGACGCGGCGATCATCGCGCCCGGCGTGGCGGTGCCCTCGATCACCAGCCAGGCACCGGTGCCGAGGATGGCCGACTGCATGGCGATGCGGAAGTTCTTGCTGATCGCCGTCATCACCGCCGCGCGATCGGATGCGACCGACTGCTGCCGCAGCAGCTCGCCGTTGAAGCGCAACCAGCGCTCGCGCACGTTCGCCAGCATGCCCATGGCCTGGATCGCCTCGGCATTGCGCAGGTTGTTGCCGGCGAACAGCGAAGCGCGGATGGACGACTTCTGCGCCTCGGCCAGCGCCGGCTCGGTCAGGCGCGAGGACACCAGCGCCAGCACCACCGACACGGTCAATCCGGCGAGCGCGACCAGCCCCAGCACCGGGTGCAGCAGGAAACACACGGCCAGGTAGATCGGCGCCCAGGGCAGGTCGAAGAAGGCGACGCCGGCGCCGGTGATGAATTGCCGGATCGCCGTGAAATCGGACAGGGCCTGGGACGGGTTCGCGCCGGGCGAGCGCAGCGACTGCTGGAAGGTGGCGGAGAACAGGCGCTGGTTGAAGTCGCGCTCGACGCTGTTGCCGATGCGGATCAGGACACGACCGCGCACCCACTCCAGCGCCGCCAGCAGCGCCAGCAGGCCCAGCGCGATCAGGCTCACCGCCCACAGCGTGCCGTGGTTGCGGCTGGTGAGCACCCGGTCGTACACCTGCAACATGTACAGCGACGGCACCAGCCCCAGCAGGTTGGTAACGAATGAAAAACCTGCCAACGCCAGAAAGGCGCGCCTGTGCTTCAGCCAGGCTTGCCCCAGCTCGGTCTGCATGCGCGGTACGGCGGTCGGCGTTGCGGCCATGGATTGCGGGCGGCTTGAGGAGGGAGTGCGGCGGATTGTAGGGTGCGGCAGAGGCAGCTTGGGAACGCGAACGGCAGAGGCTGCGTGGCTCATCAACCTGCGTTCGTGCAGTTGTCGGCGCGGTCGGCGGCGTCCTACGCATTAACAGGATGTAGTCGAATGTGACGGGGACGGCCGGTGCCTAGCATTCGCCGGACGCTTCGCACGCCTTGGGAGGGCGGAAGCGACAGACAGGGAGAAGAGTCGCATGGCCTATCCGGAACTGGTCTACAGCACCAGCACCAGCCCCTATCGCGTCACGTTCGGGCGCAACGGCGACGACCTCGCCATGATCGATGGCGAGACGGGAGAGCGGGTGGTCTTCACCGGCTACTTCCTCGAAGGCTGGACGCTGCAGGAAATCCGCTTCACCGGCGAGTCCGGCACCGTGCTGCGGCGCGAGCAGGTGGAGGAAACGCTCGCCAACCACGGCTTCGTGCCGCAGGGCCTGAACGCCGAGGGCGGGGGCACGCTGGAGGGAACCGCTTACGCCGACCGGCTCTGGGCCAGCGCCTACGGTACGCACCTCGTCGGCGGCGGCGGTAACGACACGCTGGCGGCCAACACGGACGGCGGGATCTTCGACCTGGTGTTCGAGGGCGGCGAGGGCGACGACATGCTGCACGGCAGCTATGCCCGCGACATCTACCGCTTCGACCGCGGCGACGGCCACGACGGCATCTTCGACGACGTGCGCAGCATGGGCCAGCAGGTCGCTGACTACTTCGCGGCCACGCCCTGGGCCGAGACCTACCAGGACCGGGTGGAATTCGGCGCGGGCATCGCGCCGGGCGACATCGTCGCCAGCCGCTTCGACGACCACCTCGTCCTGCAGGTCGCCGGGACGCAGGACAAGATCACGATCGTGAACTGGTACGACGGCACGATCTTCAGCAGGATCGAAAGCTTCGTGTTCGCCGACGGCACCACCTGGCTGGCGTCGGAGGTGGATGCCATGGCGGGCCAGCCCAGCGTCGGCCTGCGCACCGCCGGCGGCGGCACGCTGCAGGGTTCGCAGTTCGACGACGTCCTCACGGCGACCGCGTACGGCACCACCTTGCTGGGCAGCCACGGGAACGACCAACTGTGGGCCGCATCGGATGGCGCCGTCTTCGGCCTGGTGTTCGAGGGCGGCCGCGGCGACGACGGCATGATGGGCAGCTACGGCGGCGACACCTACCGCTTCAACCTCGGCGACGGCCGCGATGCGATCCACGACGACGTGCGGCGGCAGGGCTCCGGTGTGGCCGACTACTTCGCCGCCAATCCCTGGGCCGAGAGCTACCAGGACCGGCTGGAGTTCGGCGCCGGCATCCGGCCGGGGGACGTCGTGGCCGAGCGTTGGTCTTCCGACCTGGTGCTCCGTGTCGGCGAGGGCGACTCGGTCATCGTTCGCGAGTGGTTCGACGGGACCATGTTCAGCAAGATCGAAAGCATCGAGTTCGACGACGGAACGACCTGGCTTGCGTCCGATGTCGATGCCATGGTGGGAGATTTCCGGACTCCCGGGATCGACGTCCGGGGCGGTGGCACGCTGGTCGGCTCCCAGTACTCGGACAGGCTGACCGCCACCGCCCACGGCACGCACCTGCACGGCGGCGCGGGAGCCGACCACCTCGATGCGAGGGTGGACGACGGTGCAGTGTTCGGCATCACCTTCTTCGGCGGGAGGGGCAACGACGCGCTGGTCGGCACTTATGCGGGGGACACCTATCGCTACGAGCCTGGCGACGGTCACGATTTCATCTTCGACGATGTCCGCGTGCTGAGCGCGGCCACGACCGAGTTCTTTGCGGCCAACCCGAACGCCGAAAACTACCAGGACCGGCTGGAATTTGGCCGGGGCATCTCCGCGGCAGACGTACGACCCGAGAGCCGCCATGGGAATCTCGTGCTGCACGTCGGCGACCTGGGATCGGTGACCGTGCACGGCTGGTTCCAGTCAGGCATGTTCCTGAAGATCGAGACAGTCGCGTTCGCGGACGGCACCACCTGGCTGGCTTCCGACATCGAAGCGATGCTGGGCGTGTGGTCCCTCGGCATGAACGTCACCGGTGGCGGAACGCTCATCGGCTCCCAGTACTCCGATCAGCTCACGGCCAATGCGTACGGGACGCACCTGCAAGGCGGCGTGGGAAACGACCAGCTCTGCGCGACAGTCGACGGCGGCGTATTCAACCTCACCTTCTCGGGCGGCCGGGGCAACGACTTCATCGTCGGCAGCTATGCCGGCGACACTTACCGGTACGAGCTGGGTGACGGGCACGACCGCATCGTGGACGACGTCACCGTGCTGAGCACGGACGTGGCGCAGTTCTTCGCCGCGAACCCCGACACGGAGAGCTACCAGGACCGCCTGGTGTTCGGCGCCGGAATCACGGCCGCGGACGTGCGTGCCGAAAACAACTTCGGTGACCTCGTTCTGAACGTCGGCGAGCAAGGATCGGTCACCGTGGCGGGGTGGTTCAACCACGGCATGTTCCGGAAGATCGAGAGCGTGGCATTCCAGGACGGGACCACCTGGCTCGCCTCGGACATCGACATGATGCTCGGGGACGCCTCGTCTCCCGGGGTGCAAGTCACCGGCGGCGGCACGCTCGCCGGCTCCCAGTACTCGGACGTGCTCACCGCCGACGCGTACGGCACGCACCTGCGGGGCGGCGCGGGCAACGACCACCTGCGCGCCGCAGTCGACGGCGGGGTCTTCGACCTCAGCTTCGTCGGCGGCCGCGGCAACGACATCCTGACCGGAAGCTATGCGCGCGACACCTACCGCTACGCCCTGGGCGACGGCAGCGATCGCATCATCGACGACGTGCGCGTCCTCGGCCAGGGCGTGGCCGACTTCTTCGCCGCCAACCCCGGCGCCGAAACCTACCAGGACCGGCTGCTGTTCGGCGAAGGCATCACGGCGGACATGGTGACGCGGTCCCGTCATGCGGACGGCGTCTCCCTGGAACTGGGCATCGCGGCCACCGGCGACTCCATCGTCATCGACCGCTGGTTCGACGGCACCGTCTTCAACAAGATCGAGCTGATCGGCTTCGCCGACGGCACCACCTGGAACGTCGCGGCGACGGAGCAGGGACTGGCCTAGGAAGTTCACGGCCCGGCGCGCCACGGCGCACATCGCGGTTGCGCGCGAGATCGCCGAAGCCGTGGCCGGCGCCTGCACTCGCGCGAGGAGATCGCCGGCAACGGCGTCGGCCTGGCGGCGGTGCAGCGCATCGTCAGCCTGCACGGCGGGCGGGTCTGGTGCCACGCCCGGCCGGGAGCGGGCGCGCATTTCTTCTTCTCGCTGCCGGCCCGAACCTAGGCCTCGCGCCGCAGCCCCATGGCGGCCGTGATCTTCTCGCCCGAGGCGCGCAGCCGCGCGAGGTCGCCCGCGAGGTCGGCCACCAGCAGGCGGCCGCCCCGCTTGCGCCACTTGCCGGCCACCATCACGCTGTCGATGTTGGCCAGCGAGGCCTGGAACACGACGCTGCTCACGGGGTCGTGCACCGGCTGCATGTTGAGGTCGCTGGCGCGGATCAGCACCAGGTCGGCCTGCTTGCCAGGCGCCAGGGTGCCGATGCGATCGAGCTGCTGCAGCATGCGGGCGCCTTCCACCGTCAC
This sequence comes from Ramlibacter sp., assembly GCA_022844525.1. Classification (GTDB taxonomy): domain Bacteria; phylum Pseudomonadota; class Gammaproteobacteria; order Burkholderiales; family Burkholderiaceae_C; genus Ramlibacter. The sequence continues at coordinate 13,271 of JALHLO010000042.1, read as the reverse complement.
CCACGACAGCGCCTCGCGCGTGGTGATGGTGGACGTGGGCGGGATCGTTCCGTGCCGCTCGCGGTACGCGACGTTGTCCAGGCTGCGCTGGATGCCCAGCGCGATGCGCGCCTGCGTCAGCATGTCGCCCGAGAGCACGCTTTCCAGGTCCACGCCGAGCGAAGGCGCACGGCCGAAGCGGCGCAGGCGGCCGGTGAGAGGATGGCCGTGGCCCTGCGACATCTCGCTTTCCGCGGCGGCCGAGAAGCTCATGCCCAGCCCGCAGAAGCGCTCGAGCTGATCGTCGCCGAGCGCGTGGCCGTGCACGATGTTGACGTGCGGTCCCAGCAGGCCCTCGGCCTCCAGCCGCTGCCAGCCGTCGGGCGTGCGCGCCGCGCCGCCGCCCTGGTGCAGGCTGGCGATCAGGCCCAGCTCGCGCGCCATGCGGAAGTCGTGCAGGGCCACGTCGAGCGTGGAGTAGTGCGGGCCGAGCACGGCCGCCTGGATCGAAAGCAGCGCGTGGCCCTGGTGCGCCTTGAGCAGGCGCTCGATCTCCTGGCGCGGATGCGGCACTTCCCAGAACGGCACCTGCCCCGGCCTGGGGTCGGGCTTGGGCGTGCCATGGAAGAAGGCGGCGCGGATGCCCGTGGACAGCAGGCCCTCGATGGCGGCGTCGTTGTGGGCCGGCGTCGGGTTGTTGTGGCACCAGTCGGCCAGCGTGGTCGTGCCGCAATGGAGCTGGTTGAGCGCGCCCACGCGCGTGGCGATGAACAGGTCCTGCGGCTCGAAGGCGGTGGCCAGCCCCGCGTGCATCTTCTGGAAGTATTCGAGCAGGGTCCAGTTCGCCGCCACGCCGCGCAGCGCGGTCTGCCAGGTGTGCATGTGCGCGTTGACCAGTCCGGGGATGACGATGCAGCCGGTGGCGTTCACCAGTTCCGCGTCGCTGGCGGTGATGTGCGGCGCGATCGCGGCGATGCGGTCGTCCTGCACCAGCAGGTCCCCCACCGGGAGGTCGCCCTGCTGGTCCATCGTGAGGATGGTGGCGCCGCGGATCAATGTGTTGGGCATGGGATCTCCTGTGTCGCGGTGCGCGCGGCGCGCCACGACCTACGGGGCCAGGTAATCCACCTGGTGGCGGGCGATGCGCAGGTCGCCCAGTTCCTGCTTGACGCGCAGGTGCTCGGGGTGCGTGGCGTAGGCGTCCAGCGCCGCCTGCGATTCGAATTCGCTGTACAGCACCACGTCGCAGGCGTAGTCGACGCGGCTGGTGTCCACGCCGACTTCCAGGTGCAGCAGCCCGGGGATGCGGCCGCGCAGGCTGTCGAAGCTGCGTTGCAGGCGCTCGATGCCGGCGGCCTTCTCCTCGCGCGTGGCGCCGCGCACGTTCCACATCACGATGTGGCGGATCAACGCGCGTCCTTCGCCGGGGCCAGCACGAAGTCGTACTCGACCAGGTAGCTGCCGTCCGGCTGCTTCACCCAGTCGGCCACCAGCGACTGCCGCACGCCGAACACCGCATCCGAATCGAGGTAGGGGTCGCCGTTGCGGAACACGTGCGTGATCAGCGTCTCGTAGCCGGGCGCCCGGATCATGAAGTGCAGGTGCGCCGGCCGCCAGGGGTGGCGCTTCGTCGCCTTGAGCATGTCGCCCACCGGGCCGTCGTCGGGGATGGGATAAGCCTCGGCCAGGATCGAGCGGAAGTGGTACGCGCCCTTGCCGTCGGCATGCAGCACGCCGCGCGCCCGGTGCTGCGGCAGGCCTGCGCGCTGCACGTCGTACTTGCCTTCGGCATCGGCCTGCCAGACGTGGATCTCGGCGCCGGGCACGGGCTCGCCGTCGAGGCCACGCACCGTGCCGCGCACCTGGCAGGGCACGCCCGGGGCGCCGTTGGCGACGTCGCCGCCGAGGTCGTACGACGGCGCATCGGGCACGTAGAACGGCCCGAACACGGTCGCCTCGGTGCAGCCGGCCGGCTTGTCGTTGTTCATCGCCACCGTGAGCATCGACAGGCCCAGCGTGTCCGACAGCAGGATGAATTCCTGCCGCTGGTTGTCGGTGATGTGGCCCACGCGGGTGAGGAAGGCGATGCCCCGGAACCATTCGTCCTCGGTCAGCTTCACGTCGCGGGCGAAGGCGTGCAGGTGCTGCACGAGGCTGGTCATGATCTCCTTCAGGCGCGGGTCGGGCGTGTCCGCCATGCGGGCGATCACGGCCTGCGTGATGTTGTCCTGGGTCAGGTTGCGCATCCGGGGAATCTCCTGGAAGGACTCTAGGGCCGCGCCCGCCGTTTCGCAAAGCGCGCCGCGGCAAATGAGTTTTCCGTGACGCGGAAGAAAGGCGAGCGACAATCGCGCCGTGGATCGCTGGACCGAGATGGCATTGTTCGTGCAGGTCGCCGAAACCGGCAGCCTGAGCCGCGCCGCGGAGGACCTGGGGCTGTCCAACGCGGCCGCCAGCCGGCACCTCGCGGCGCTGGAGGAGCGGCTGGGCGCGCGCCTGGTGGAGCGCAACACGCGGCGGCTGTACCTCACCGAGCCGGGCCAGGAGTTCCTGCGCCGCAGCAAGGCGATCCTGGCCGACCTGCACGACGCCGAGTCGGCGGTCAACGCGTCCACGCTCAATCCCACGGGCACGCTGCGCATCACGGCCTCGCTGTCCTTTTCCATGCAGCACATCGCGCCGCTGCTGCCCGAGTACACGCGCCGCTATCCGAACGTGACGGTGCACGTGGAAACGGCCAACCGCTACCTGGACCTGATCGACAACAACATCGACGTGGCGATCCGCACGCGCGAGGTCGAGCCGGATTCCAACATCACGATCCGCCGGCTGGCGGAAACCCGGCGCATCCTGGCCGCGTCGCCCGGCTACCTGGGCCGTGCCGGCACGCCGCGGGCGCTCGAGGACCTGGCCCGGCATTCGCTGCTGGTCTACAGCTACGCGAACAACCCGCACGAGCTGCGCTTCACGCGCGACGGCGAACCCCGCGCCGTCGCGATCAAGGGGGTGCTGGAGTCCAACGACGGCCAGGTGCTGCGGGCCGCCGCGCTGGAAGGCCTGGGCATCCTGGTGCAGCCTACCTACATCCTGTACGACGACATCGTCGCCGGCCGGCTGGTGCCGGTGCTCGATGCCTGGGACCTGCCGCGCCTGACGGTCAACCTGGCCTACCCCAGCCGCAAGCACCTGACGGCCAAGGTGCGTACCTTCATCGATTTCATCGCCGAACACTTCGACCGCATGGAGTACGAACGCAAATGGACGACGCGCTTCGGGTATTGAACACCGACGTGCTGGTCGCCGGCGGCGGGCCGTGCGGATTGATGCTGGCCAACGAGCTGGGACGGCGCGGCATCCGCACGCTGCTGGTCGACGCCAAGCCCTCCACCGCGTTCAATCCGCAGGCCAACGCCACCCAGGCGCGCACCATGGAGCACTTCCGCCGGCTCGGCTTCGCCGACGAGGTGCGCGCGCAGGGACTGCCGGCCGACCACCCGACCGACATCGCCTACTTCACCCGCTACACCGGGCACGAGCTCGCCAGGCTGTCGCTGCCGACGGCGGCGGAGGCGGTGCGCAACGTGAAGACGATGGGCGGATCGTGGAGCGCGGCCGAACTGCCGCACCGAGTGTCGCAGAAGTTCGTGGAGACGATCTTGCGCCGGCATGCGGAGGGGCATGGCAGCAATGACATCCGCTATGGGTGGAAGCTGCTGGAGTTCGAGGATTGCGGTGAGTACGTCGAGGCGGTGGTGGAGCCGACGCTGGGGAGCGCCCCCACCCCAACCCTCCCCCAGAGGGGGAGGGGGAGGGAGCAGGTCCGGGTGCGGGCGAAGTACCTCGTGGGAGCGGATGGGCCGCGCAGCCTGGTGCGCGGCGCGCTCGGCATCGCCTGGGGCGGGGCCAGCGGCGTGCGCCGCGATTTCATGGGCGGGCAGATGTTCGCCGTGTACCTGCGCGCACCCGATTTCTACCGCGTGTTCCCGCACGCGCGCGCCTGGATGTACGTGTCGGTGAACGCGCAGCGGCGCGCCTTCATGGCCTCGGTGGACGGCCGCTCGGAGTTCGCCTTCCACGCGGCGGTGCACGAGGGCGAGGATGCCGACGCCTGGACCGAAGCCGACGCCCGCCGCGTGTTCGCGCAGGCGCTGGGCCGCGAGATCCCGATCGAGGTGCTGTCCTGCGGCACCTGGACCGCGGGCCATTCGCTGGTGGCGCAGTCCTTCCAGAAAGGGCGGGTCTTCATTGCCGGCGACGCGGCCCACCTGTTCACGCCCACCGGCGGGCTGGGCTACAACACCGCCGTCGAGGATGCGGTGAACCTGGGCTGGAAGCTGGCGAGCGTGCTGCGCGGCGCCAGCCCGGCGTCGCTGCTGGACAGCTACGAGGTCGAACGCCGGCCGCTGGCGCAACGCAACACCGCCTATGCGCGGCACTTTGCCGACTCGGTCGGCCTGTTTCCCGCGCGGCCGGTGCTCGAGGAGGACAGCGAAGCGGGCGCGGCCGCGCGCCGCGATGCGGCGGCCCACCTCGGTGCGCACGTGCGGCTGGAATTCAACATCCCCGGCGTGACCTTCGGCGGCCGCTACGACGGCTCGCCCCTGATCGTGGGCGACGGCACCGTGCCGCCGCCGGATGCGCCCAACAGCTACGGTCCCACGGCCTGCCCGGGCGGGCGGCCCCCGCATGCCTGGCTGGCCGACGGCCGCTCGCTCTACGACAGCTTCCACCGCGAGTGGACGCTGCTGGTGCTGGGCCCCGACGCGCCCGATGCGCAACCGTTCGAGGCCGCCGCGCGCGAGCGTGCGCTGGACCTGAAGGTGGTGCACCATCCCGAGTCTGGGCTGCGCGCGCTGTACGAGGCGCCGCTGGCCCTGATCCGCCCCGACCAGATCGTCGCCTGGCGCGGGCGGGATGCCGGCGAGGCGGCGCGCGTGCTGCGGATCGCGAGCGGCGGCTGAAGGGAGGGCGGATGTCCAAGGTGAGGGTGCAGGCGTTTTCGATGTCGATCGACGGCTTCGGCGCGGGCCCGCGGCAGAGCCTGGACAACCCGCTGGGTGCCGGCGGCACCACGCTGCACCAGTGGTTCTACCCCACCCGCACTTTCCAGCAGATGGTGGGCGGCGAAGGCGGCACCACCGGCGTCGACGACGAGTTCGCGCGGCGCAGCATGGAAGGCGTGGGCGCCTGGATCATGGGCCGCAACATGTTCGGCCCGCAGCGCGGGCCCTGGCCGGACGCATCGTGGAAAGGCTGGTGGGGCGACAACCCGCCCTACCACGTGCCGGTGTTCGTGCTGACCCACCACCCGCGCGCGCCCGTCGCCATGCAGGGCGGCACCACCTTCCACTTCGTCACCGGCGGCATCCAGGAGGCGCTGGAGCGCGCGCGCGAAGCCGCCCGGGCGCAGGACGTGCGCATCGGCGGCGGCGTGTCCACCGTGCGGCAGTACCTGCAGGCGGGGCTGGTGGACGAGCTCCACCTGGTCGTCTCGCCGACGGTCCTGGGCAGCGGCGAGCCCTTGCTGGCCGCGATCGACCTGCCGAGGCTGGGATTCCGCTGCAGCAGGCACGTGGGCACGAACGAGGCGCTGCACGTGGTGCTGCAGAAGGCGCCGGCCGCGTAGGTCGGCCCTCCGCAGGCTGGAGCGAGGCCGCAGGCGAACACCAGCGCTTCGCGCATGGCCGGGAGCCGCTCCGCTGGCACCGCCAGCCTGCTGGAAGCGCATGCCGATCCCCACGGAAAACACGTCCGGGTCCAGCTTCGTCCGGATCGTCTGCCCCGAGTTCAGCGTGATGGTCTTCTTCAGGAACGGGAGCGCGGCAGCCCAAGGCCCTCGATCATGCGCGGGGCGCGTTCACGTCGTCGTTGCTTGCTGACCCGCCAGTCCCAGGCCGGCGGGTCACGAGTGGGACTCGCGTTCACGGCGCAAGTAAGCCGCGCGCCGCATTTCATGCGCGTGCAGGGCAGTGATCTGCTCGCACAATTCCTGGTACACCATTCGCATCGTGGTCGTGGCGTCGTGAAGGGTGAGCAGGGCGATGCGGGGTACCAGCAGGAGCTCGTCGTCTTCGGCATCCGCCTCCACCGCCATGCCGGTTCCCAGCGTTTCCTTCACCGCGGCCAGGGCACCGTCGCCTCCGTAGGAGGGCAGCAGGACGGCCCAGCAGGTGGGGCCGGTACGAACCGCCAGGCCCTCTTCCCCCGCCAGCACCTTCAACTTGCGTTCGAAGCCGGCCGCAAGCCGCTGTGCCGCTAGTGCGCCAAAGACCGCGTGGAGCTCGGGCAAGTCCACCTGCTCGAACACCACCAGCGTGGCCGGTTCCGCGCCCGCCATTGCGCGCGCGCGCAGCGCGTCGCCGCGCGCGTACAGGGCCGCGCGGTGCGACGCCCACTGCTCCTGCGGCGTGCCGGCGCGGATCGGCGCCGGATACCGGGATGCCCGCGGCGCGCCTTGCGCGCTGCGCGCGGCACGTTGACGCAGCACCGACAGTCCGCCCGCGATGCAGACGCCCAGAAGCACGAGCAGCAGGAGCAGCCTCGGCACGAGGTGGATACCGTCGGAGAGAAGCAATGCCGCCGACGCCAGCAGCAAAGGCCACTTGTGCGACCACGCGGACACGCGTGCGCTGGCAGGCCCGGCAGGGGCACGAGAAACAATCGGGGTCATGGAACGGTGGTGCCCGGCTCTGGGGATTGCGACGGCTGGATTGGGCCAGTAGCCCGGACGCCGCGCTTAAGCCCATGGAAGGCCGCGGCTAGGGCGATCCCTTAAGCCACCCGCCCAGCGTTACATCTGCGCGGAGCCGCATGGGGGGCACACCCCGGAGCTTCGACGGCGCCCTGGAAGGCAGCATCTCGGCGCCGATCCGCGAATGCGGGATCGCGGGCTTGCGCAGCGTCTCCTTCACCACGCCGAAGAAGGCGGATACCGGTTGTTCAGTACCGTCGACTTCGCATCCGTGCCGGGTCGGGCGGTGCCGGGCGACCGAATTCAAAGCTTGATCAGGCCATGCCGCGCGGCGTAGACGACCAGGCTCGCCAGGTCGCGCACGCCCACGCGTTCCATGATGCGGCCGCGGTGCACGTCCACGGTCTTGGAGCTGAGGCCCAGCGCGTAGCCGATTTCCTTGGAGGTCATCCCCCTCACCAGCATCATCAGGATTTCCAGTTGGCGCGGCGTGAGCTGGTCGCTCACGCTCGGCGGCTTGTCGGCCAGCAGCTGCTTCATGACCGCCGCGCTCACATAGCTGCCCGTGGCCCTCACGCTGTGCAAGGCCGATCCCAGTTCGAAGTCGCTCGCGTCCTTGCGCAGGTAGGCGCATGCGCCGGCGGCCATGGCCGCCTGGATCTGTTCAGGGGCGTCGTGCATCGAGAGGACGACGACGCGGACTTCGGGATAGCGGGAGCGGATCTGCACGAGCGCGGTCAGTCCATCCATGCCCGGCATGCTGATGTCGGTGATGACGATGTCGGGCGTGAGGCGTTCCAGGCACTCGAGCAGCTCGCGGCCGTCGCCGACTTCCGCCAGGATGCGTACACCGGCGATCGAGCTCAGGATGGACCTGATCCCGGCCCGGACGAGCGGGTGGTCGTCCGCGAGGACGATTGAAATGTCAGGAGGTAGCGGCTGCACGGAAGTATTGCTGGGTCGATCACGCAGGCGGCGGCCTGCAAGTTCTGACGGAGCGCGGATTGTGGCAGCGCACGGTGCGCCTTTTCCGCGTGCGCGCGGCGCACGCGCCGGCACGGCGCCCGATCACTGCCAAATTGTTCCGGCCAACCGCGTGGCCCGGACCGGCGGCGGGTTCAGGTCTTGTTCGACGGCCCGGCGCGGCGATGGTGCTCGACCGCGTCCCGCAGGCCCTTGACCGTATCCGCGTGGGTCCGTTCGCAAATCTGCAGCTGGTCGCGCGCGCTGTCCATGTCGGCCGCCTTGAGGGCCCGCTGCACGCGCAGCAGGACGTTCATCAGGCGCTGCGCCCCCACCACGCCGCACATCCCGGCATGCTCGTGCACGACCGAACGCGCGGCGGCGAGCCCGTCGCCTTCCACATGCACCCTGAGCCGCGCGAGGAGGTCCCGGGAAGCCTCCTCGAAACTGCCGATCAGGCTTTCGAGGAACTCGCCTGCGGGATCCCCGCGCAGGTGCGCGGCAATCCGATCCTGCGCCAGCAGCGGCTCGTCGTGCGTCGGCCGCACATGACGGGGGCGGCCGTCCCCGCGCCGGCGTGCAGCGGTCCGCTCCAGGAGCGAACGCAGGTGCCGCACCCGGAAGGGCTTGGCAACGTAGTCATCGGCGCCGGCCTGCAGCGCCGACTCGACGTGCTCGCGCATGACATTGGCACTCATCGCCACGATGCGTGGTCGCCGGTCGGGCCGCATCGCGGCAACGATCCGGCGCGTGGCCTCGAGGCCGTCCAGCACGGGCATCTGGAGATCCATCAGGACCAGGTCGTAGTCGTTCCGGCCCACCGCATCGATCGCCTCCAGGCCGTTGAGGGCGATGTCGGCTTCGTAACCGAACGCGCCGAGCATCCGCAGCCCGACCTGCCGGTTCACTTCGTTGTCTTCGACCAGCAGGATCCGCAGGGGCCGCCGTTGCGCAAGGGTCTCGTCGAAGTCCGTCTCGGGACCGCCCAGGGGATTCGAAGCGGTCTCCGAAGACCTCAGGGCCTGCAGCAGCGTGTCGTGCAGGCTCGCGTCATTCCCGGTCCGCGGCACTGTCCAGGCGCCGAGGCCGGGGTCCGCCCGCGCTGTCGTCTTCCTGGACAGCAGCACCACGGGCACGCGCGAACCCACGGCCCGGACATCCTCCACCATGCGCATTCCGCTTCGGTCCACGAAGGGGCCCACCAGGAGGAGCAGGTCGACTGTCTCCCCGTCTTCCAGGGCGGCCAGCCCTTCCTTCACCCCCGTGCAGATGCGAAGCCGCATGCCCCAACGCTTGAGCGTCCGAACCAGTACGGCGGGGTCGGCCCGGCGGTCCGTCACAAGCAGCACGGTCTTGCCGAAGAGGAAAGCAGCATCGCCCTCCACTTCGGACTGGACCGTCGCCGCTTCCGCGAGGAAGCTGAACCGGGCCGTCGTTCCTTCGCCTTCCCTGCTCTCGAGCTCGATGCCGCCGCCCATCGCATCGGCCAACCGGCGTGCGATGGCCAGGCCGAGCCCCGTTCCCTCGAACCGCCGCGCGCTGCTGCTGTCGGCCTGCACGAAGGGCTCGAAGATGGACGCGAGCTTGTGCTCGGGGATGCCCACGCCGGTGTCCTGCACGGTGACGGCCAGCTCGCAGAGGTCGCCCGGTGCCGGCCGGCGGCGGCTGCCCGGTTTCGACGAGCGATTGGCCACGGAGATGCGCACCTCGCCTTCCTCCGTGAACTTCACCGCGTTGCCGAGCAGGTTCAGCAGCACCTGCTGAACCCGCATCCGGTCCCCCAGGATCAGGCCGGGAACGTTCGTAGGTACGGGTTCGACCGCGATGGCAACCTGCTTTTCCCCCGCCTTGCCTGCCAGGAGTTTCACGCTGCCCTGCACCACGTCGCCCAGCCGGAAGGGCTGCCACTCGAGCTCCATCTGGCCCGACTCGATCTTCGAATAGTCCAGGATGTCGTTGATGATGACCAGCAGCGATTCACCGCTTTGCTGTATGACGTCGACGAGCTCGCGCTGCACCGGCGTGAGCTGCGTCGCGAGCAGCAGGTTCGTCATGCCGATCACCCCGTTCATGGGGGTGCGGATCTCGTGGCTCATGGCCGCCAGGAACGCGGCCTTCGCGGCGGCGGCCTGTTCCGCGTCGAGCTTTGCCCGCTGCAGCGTTTCGATGAACTGCTTGTGCTGGGTCACGTCGGTGTACGTCGTCACCACGCCGCCGGTGGGCAATGGGGCATCCCGAACTTCGAACACGCGCCCGTCTGGCTGCACCTCTTCGCGAATACGGGGCGACGGATTGAAGTCGGCGGGCGCGGCCACTGGATCCGCCGTGTCGGGGCCGGCTGCGGCGCCACCCCCTGCATCGAGGATCCCGAAGTCCGTATCCGGTAGCGCGCCGGCGGGCCCCAGAAGGGGACGCGCCTTCTGGTTGTCCAGAACGAGGTTGCCTTCGGGGCCGAAGACCGTGAGGCCACACGGTATGTTTTCGAGGATCGCCGTCAGGACCAGGTTGTTCTGACGCAGCCGCCGTTCCGCCAGGACCTGCTCCGTGACGTCGAGGACGACGCCGAGGTAGCAGCTGCCATCTTCGTGCGCCGGGCAGGGCCTGCCGTTGATTCGCACGTGCCGCCGGGTGCCGTCCGGGCGCACCAAGCGGCAACCGAAGGCCAGGCGCTCGGCACTTCCGGCAGCGGCACGCCACGCCGCGAGGAGATTCGCACCGTCGGCCGGGTGGATCGCATCGAGCCAGCCCAGGTCCAGCAGGCGCGATTCGTCCTGGCCGGCGATCACCGCCAGCGCGTCGTTGACATAGGTCGCGAAGCCCTCGGCGCTCGCATGGAGGATGCCGAACGGCGAGTTGTCCGAGAACTTGTGTAGATGGCGCATGCACGTCTTTTGCAGGGTCCGAATCCGGCGCGCCGAGTCGCCGCAACGCGTCGGGCACGGCCCTGGCCAGGCTCGCAGTGCCTCACTTGAGCGGAGCGGCCGGCAGGTACACGCCTCCGTAGCCCGGCCTCGCCCGCATGCGCGGGCGCAGCACCCGCTGGCCGCAGGCGCGGCATGCGTAGAGACGGAGCACCGGCAGCAGCCGCATCCAGCGTTGCCGGAAGACCCGGACCAGATGGTCCTTCCCGCAACCGCAACCGAACAGGCGCAGCGCAAGCTCGCAGGCGGCGCGGTCACTCCCGGGCAGCACCTGCGTGGGCGCGAAGCCGGGGTGCGCGCACAGCAGGTGCAAGCCTCGGATCGTCTGCCGGGGCGAAACAAGCAAGTACAACAATCTTGGCATGGACCGGGCCGGATGCGCCCCGAGTGACCGGAGCCTCTAACCGGCCGCTGGGGGCGAAAGGAGAAGCCGCCAATGCTAAGAAGGGCAACGACGGGACGCCTAGGTCATGCGCGCATGGTGTCTGAGGCAATCCGCGTAACCCGAAAGAACCAGCGGAAAGCGAACAAGGCATTGCAACATCGCGACTATCGATCGCGCAGCAGGCGTGCCAGCGCCAGCAGCGCGGGCAGCGTGATCGGGTCATTGGCCGCACTGGCGGCGACCGGATGCGAGGCGAAGCGCGCAACGACCAGGTCCGCCTTCGGCGCAACGTAAAGACGCTGGCCGTGGATGCCGCGCGCCTCGAAGGCGTCGAGCTCGTTGTGCGCCACCCACCACATGCTGCGGTACGAGTACCCGGGCAGGAGCGTGTAGCCCGCCTTGGCGAACTTCGCCGGGTCGCTGCCGCGCCGGATGTCGGCCACCACGGCCTGCGGCACCAGCTGCCGCCCGTTCCATTCGCCCTCGCGGCGCATCAGCTCGCCGAAGCGCGCCAGGTCGCGCAGCGTCGCGCACAGCCCGGCGCCGCCCATGGGCACGCCGGTGGGATCGACCGAGAGATAGCCGTCCTGCTCGCAGCCGAGCGGCGCCCACAGGCGCTCTTCGAGCATCCGCGCCAGCGGCACCCCGGTGGCGCGCTTCATGATCCACGCCATCAGCTCGGTGTTGACGGTCTTGTACGCGAAGGCCTCGCCGTGGCGGCCTTCGGGGCGCAGGGTCGGCAGGTACTCGTAGAAGCTGCCGGGGCCGTCGTAGCCGGGCGGCCGCGGCCGCAGGCCGCCGGCGCGCGCGTAGTCCCATATCTGCGCCTTGGGGTCGGCATAGGCCTCGGAGTAGGCGACCCCGACCTGCATGTCCATCAGCTGGCGCAGCGTCACGTCGTCGTAGGCCGTGGCTTTCATTTCGGGCAGCCAGTGCGGCACACGCTGGTTCTCGTCCAGCGTGCCCTCGTGCACGAGGGTCGCGCAGAGCGTGGCGGCGTACGACTTGGTGATCGAGAAGCAGCTGTGCGGCACGTGCGCCGCCAGCGCCCCGAAGTAGCGCTCGTAGACCCGGCGGCCGCGGTGCAGCACCAGGATGCCGTCGGTGTAGGTGTCGGGCAACGATGCGTCCCAGCGGCGCGCGCGCCCGTGCATGTCGGTGAAGGCGAGGCTGTCGATGGCGGACTCGTCGCTGCCCGCCGGGCCCAGCGTGCTGGCCGGTCCGGCTCCGCGCCACACGTTCACCGTGGGCACCAGTTCGCGCATGTGCGACAGGCTCCAGCGGATCTGCGGGAACTCGAGGAAGCGGTCGTCGGCGAAGCGGAGCTGCCGGTGGGCGGGCGGCGGCGTGCCTTCCATCCAGCCGAGGCGGCGGGGGTCGGAGGCGTGTCCGTCGGGGTAGCGGATGCCGTCGAATTCGAGCGTTCCATCGGTCATGGCAGGGTCCCGGAAGGCCGCCTTCCCTCGAACGCATCCTGCAGCAACTGCCGGATCGCGGTTCGCTCCAGCGGCCGCGGATTGGGGTACTGGTTCTGCAGCGCGATGTCGCAGGCACGCTCCACGTCGGCTTCCTTCATGCCGATGTCGCGCAGCGCCACCGGCGCACCGTTGTCCTTCGCGAGCTGGTACACCGCCTGGGCCGCGCTGCCGCCGCCGAGCGCGCGCGCCACGCGCCGCATCGCTTCCGGCGCCGCCGGCGCGTTGTACGCCAGCGCGTGCGGCAGCACGATGGTGTGCGTCTCGGCGTGCGGCAGGTTGAAGCTGCCGCCCAGCGTGTGGCACAGCTTGTGGTGCAGCGCCATGCCCACGTTGCCCAGCACGATGCCGCACAGCCAGGCGCCGTACAGCGCGTCGCCGCGCGCTTCGAGGTCCTTCGGGTTCGCGCGGATCGCGGGCAGCGCGCGGCCGAGCGCGCGGATGCCCTCCTCCGCCATCAGGTCCATCACCGGATTGCCGTCCACCGAGTACAGGCCCTCGGCGGCATGCGCGATGGCATTGATGCCGCTGGTGACGCTCAGGCCCACGGGCAGCGTGAGCGTCAGCTGCGGATCGTAGATGACGGTGCGCGGCAGGACCTTCGCATCGCGGCCGGTCTTCTTCAGGCCGGCTTCGGTGATGCCGTAGATCGGCGTCATCTCGCTGCCGGCGTAGGTGGTCGGGATCGCCAGGATGGGCAGGCCCGAGTCGAGCGCGATCGCCTTGCCCAGGCCCGTGGTGGAGCCGCCGCCCACGGCCACGGCGCAGTCCGCGTCGAGCTGGCGCGCCAGCTCGCGGGCCTCGCGCGCGGTCTCGATCGGCACGTGCATCACGGCGCGGTCGAAGATGCCGGCGGC
>JALHLO010000041.1 GCA_022844525.1 Ramlibacter sp. | reverse complement strand
TTGCGCTGCCCGGCCGGCTCGATGAAGCCCAGGGCCAGGAGGGACTGCAGCAGTTCCTCGACGTCGCCGAAACCGGAGGCGAGCGTCGCCAGGTCCTTTTCGTTGCGCTTTCCGTCGATGAGGATCAGCAGCGACCGCTGCCGCTGGCTGAGGGCGGGATTGCGGGCAGCGATGGCCTCCAGGCCGCTGCTGGTCTTGCGATACGTGGTGTCCATGTCCTTCGGCGTCTCCACCCCGGTGGTTTCCCTCAGGGCGTGGATGAGTATCGGCGCAGCCGGCAGGAGCGGGTTTAGGCTAATCACCTACCCCGTGAACTCCCTTGCCTTGCAGCAAGCCCGGCAGTGCGATGATCGCCCGATGGACGCGGCTGTGGCACGGATGAGGACTCGCCATGGCTGAGGCGCGCCTCCTCTACACCCGCCGGCTGCACCGCCGGCTCGCCGCCTACGTGGGCGCCTTTCTCGGCTTCCTGCTGCTGCTGGCCTGGGCGGAGCAGTACGCCGGGCTGTCGCGCTTCTGGCTCGGCCCGATCTTCATGTTCTCCACGGTCATGATGTACGCGGCCATCGGCATCAGCAGCCGCACCACCGACCCCGAGGAATACTACGTCGCGGGCCGGCGCATCCCACCGATGTACAACGGGATGGCGGCGGCGGCCGACTGGATGAGCGCCGCCTCCTTCATCAGCCTGGCCGGCGGCCTGTACCTCCAGGGCTTCACGGGCACGGCCAACCAGCCGGGCGGCCTGGCCTACGTGCTGGGCTGGACCGGCGGGTTCTGCCTGGTGGCCCTGCTGGTGGCGCCTTACCTGCGCCGCCTGGGCCTCTACACCGTGCCGGACTACTTCCACGTGCGCTACGGGGGCGAATGGCCGCGGCGGCTCGCGGCCCTGGCGGCGGTGATCTGCTCCTTCACCTATGTCGTGGCGCAGATCTACGGCATCGGCCTGATCGCATCACGCCTGACCGGCGTGCAGTTCGAGATCGGCATCCTGCTCGGGCTCGGCGGCGTGCTCCTGTGCTCGTTCCTGGGCGGCATGCGGGCCATCACCTGGACGCAGGTGGCGCAGTACGTGGTGTTGCTGCTGGCCTTCCTGATCCCGGTGTCGTGGCTGGCGTACAAGCAGCTGGGCAACCCGATGGCGCCCCTGGTCTACGGCAAGCAGCTGGCCAAGATCGCCGAACTGGAACGCCAGCTCGTGGTGGCGCCCGAGGAAAAGGAAGTGCAGGTCGAGTTCCTGCGCCGCGCCGCGGATTACCAGGCCAAGCTCGCCAACGTGGAAGAGGCGCTGGCGCGCGAGCGCGCGGCGGCGCGCGAACGGATCCGCCAGCTCAAGACGAACGACGCGGACTCCGCGCGCATCGTCGCCGCCAACCGCGAACTGGCCGCGCTGCCGCGCGAACCGGCGGTGGCGCGCGAGCTCTGGACGCGGCAGATGAACGAGTCGCTGCAGCGCGCGCAGCCGCTCGGCGGCCTGCCCGCGCACGGGACGCCGTTCGCGGGAGACCCGAAGGGCACGCCGCAGGAACGCGAGGCCTTCGACACCTCGCGCGCGAACTTCCTGGCGCTCATGTTCTGCCTGATGGCGGGCACCGCCGGACTGCCCCACCTGCTGACGCGCTTCTACACGACCCCCTCGGTGGCCGACACACGGTCCTCGGTCGCCTGGGCGCTGTTCTTCGTCGGCCTGCTGTACCTGAGCGTGCCGGCGCTGGCGGTGCTGGTGAAGTACGAGGTGCTGCAAGGCCTGGTGGGCGGCAGCGTCGAGGCGCTGCCTTCGTGGATCGTGCAGTGGGCGAGGGTGGACCCCTCGCTCGTGTCCATCACCGACGTCAACGGCGATGGCCGCGTGCAGTTCGGCGAGATCCGCATCGGCGCCGACATCATCATGCTGGCCACGCCCGAGATCGGCGGGCTGCCCTACGTCATTTCCGGGCTGGTGGCCGCCGGCGGCCTCGCGGCGGCGCTGTCCACGGCGGACGGCCTGCTGCTGACGATCAGCAATGCCCTGGTGCGCGACCTGTACAGCCACGAGGTGGGCCACGACTCCACCCCGGAGCAGCGGGTGATCCTGTCGAAGTTCGCGCTGCTGGGGGTGGCGCTGCTCGCCGCCATGGTGGCGACGCTCAAGCCGGCCGACATCCTGCCGCTGGTGTCGGCCTCCTTCTCGCTCGCGGCGGCCGGCCTCCTGCCGGCGATGGTGCTGGGCATCTTCTGGCGCGGGACCACGCGCCCCGGCGCGGTGTGCGGGATGCTCGCGGGCTTCGGCGTGACCGTCTACTACATGACCGCGAAGTCGCCGGCGATGCGCGCGGCGATGGGACTGGGGGGCGAGCCTTCGCTTTGGTTCGGCATCCAGCCGGTGGCCGCCGGCGTGTTCGGGGTGGCCGTCGGCGTGGCTGCGGCAGTCGCCGCCAGCCTGCTCACCCGCGGCCAGGCCGCGCCACACGCGGGTAATCCCTAGACGAGCACCGGCCGGAAAGGCGGGGTTTGTAAGGAACGAGTAAGCGCCAGTGCAAACCATGCGCCAACCCTTGACGCACCTGTAAGGAATTCCGTGCTGCTGTTCGTGGAGATCGTCAAGCTGCTTGCGGAAATCGCCCTCCTGTGCCTCGTCGGCCAGTGGGTGCTGGGGCTGCTGGCGGGCAAGCGGCGCGACCAGAACATGTTCTACCAGCTGTTCCAGGTGCTCACGCGCCCCGTGATCCGCGGCGCCCGCCTGGTCTCTCCCCGCGTGGTCCTCGACCAGCACGTCCCGCTGGTGGCCTTCCTGCTGCTGTTCTTCGTGTGGCTGGCCGCCACCCTGACCAAGATCGACATCTGCGTTCGCATCGGAGTCCACCTGTGCAAGTGATGCGCGCATTGCGCTACCGCGGCCTCAAGTGGCGCGCCATCGGCAACCTGGTGTTCGGGCGCCGCGACGCGGCCTTTGCCATCTTCGGGCAGATGCTGCGCGAGTTTCCCGGTGACCCTTACGCGCTCGCCAGCCGGGCGCAACTGCAGGCGCAGGCGGGCGAGCGGGATGCGGCCCTGCGCACCATGGAGCAGCTGCTGGCCCTGCAGGGCGACAACGGCGGCCACTGGTTCAACTACGGCTTCCTGCTGGAGGAAGCCGGCGAGTACGCGCGCGCCGAGGCGGCCTTCCGCCGCGCCACCGAACTGTCTCCCCAGCTCGACCGGGCCTGGTACGGCCTCGGGCTGGTCCTCATCCGCCTGCAGCGCCTCGACGAAGCCGTCGCCGCGCTGAAGCGGAACACGCAATTGCAGCCCATGAGCCCGTACGGCTGGTACCAGCTGGCCCGGGTGCATGTGGATCGGCACGAACCGGAGGAGGCGCGGCGGATCATCCGCCACCTGCAGCGATTCGAGCCGAAGATCGCCGCCCAGCTGGTGCGCGAGACGGGCCTGTCCGTCGAGCCCGCCGGCTGAGAGGCGATAACCCGGGGCGGCCCGGTTGCAGCCGGCGGCGCGAGCCGCCGGGGGCCGCATGGCAACTGCGAGAAGAGGACCTCGGTCCGCACAGAGGAGACAACGCAATGCAGATGACCGAAAGGCATCGCGAGTACTGGCAGAAGAACCTGCGCATCACCGGCATCCTGCTGGCGGTGTGGTTCTTCGTGACCTTCGTGGTCGGCTACTTCGCCCGCGACCTGAGCTTCAATTTCTTCGGCTGGCCCTTCAGCTTCTGGATGGGCGCGCAGGGAGCCCTGGTCGTGTACGTCGCGATCATCTGGTTCTATGCGCGCTACATGAACAAGCTGGACCAGGAATACGGCGTCGCCGAGGAGGACTGAGAACATGGCCACCCTGAACCCCGATCGTCCCCAGCCGAACGTCTCCACAGCGTCCAATGCCGCGTTCAAGAAGCAGCTGAACAAGGTCTACACCTTCTACACGGGGGGTTTCATCGCCTTCGTGCTGGTGCTCGCCGTCCTCGAGCAGATGGGCCTGAACCGCGACTGGATCGGCTTCATCTTCCTGCTCGCCACCATCGGCCTGTATGCCGGCATCGGCATCATGAGCCGCACCACCGACGCCGCGGAATATTACGTCGCCGGACGCCGCGTGCCCGCCGTCTACAACGGCATGGCCACCGGCGCCGACTGGATGTCGGCCGCCTCGTTCATCGGCATGGCCGGCACGCTGTACCTCACCGGCTACAGCGGCCTCGCGTTCATCATGGGATGGACCGGCGGCTACTGTCTGGTGGCGCTGTTCCTCGCGCCCTACCTGCGCAAGTTCGGGCAGTTCACCATTCCGGACTTCCTGGGCGAGCGCTACGGCGGCAACCTGCCGCGCTTCATCGGCATCGTCGCGGCCATCCTCTGCTCCTTCACCTACGTGGTGGCGCAGATCTACGGCGTGGGCATCATCACCACGCGCCTGACCGGCGTCGCCTTCGAGATCGGCATCTTCCTGGGACTGGGCGGCATCCTGGTGTGCTCCTTCCTGGGCGGCATGCGCGCGGTCACGTGGACGCAGGTGGCGCAGTACATCATCCTGATCCTGGCGTACCTGATCCCGGTGATCTGGCTGTCGGTCAAGCAGACCGGCGTGCCGGTTCCGCAGGCCGTCTACGGCTACCAGCTGGAGAAGGTGACCGCCAAGGAGGCGCAGCTGATCGCCGACCCCAAGGAGCAGGAAGTCCGCAAGGTCTTCGCCGACCGCGCCAAGGCGCTGGCCGAGAAGCTGAAGGATCCGAAGAACGCCCTCGTCGCCGAACGCGCGGCCGCCGAGAAGAAGGTCGCCGACCTGAAGGCCACCAACGCGCCGGTGCCGGAGCTGCAGGCCGCCGAGAAGGCGCTGGCCGCCGTGCCGAAGGACGAAGCCGCGGCCGTCAAGGCATGGACGGCGGCCAAGGCCGCCGCCGAGGCGAAAGACAAGCCACTGGGCGGCATGCCGCGCCACGGGCAGATCTTCGCGGGTGACCCCAACGGCGACGCCGCGGCCAAGACGGCGTACGACACCTCGCGGCGAAACTTCCTCGCGCTGATCTTCTGCCTGATGGTGGGCACGGCGGCGCTGCCGCACATCCTGATGCGCTACTACACGACGCCCAGCGTCAAGGAGGCGCGCAGCTCGGTGACCTGGTCGCTGTTCTTCATCTTCCTGCTGTACTTCACGGCGCCCGCCCTGGCGGTGCTGGTGAAGTACGAGATCTTCAACACGGTCGTGGGCAGTTCGTTCAACAGCCTGCCGTTCTGGATATCCGCCTGGAACAAGGTGGACCCGACCCTGCTGTCGGTGGTCGACCTGAACCGGGACGGCATCCTGCAGTTCGGCGAGATCAGCATCGGCGGCGACATCGTCGTGCTGGCGACGCCGGCCATCGGGGGCCTGCCTTACGTGATCTCCGGCCTGGTGGCCGCAGGCGGCCTGGCCGCGGCGCTGTCCACCGCGGACGGCCTGCTGCTGACGATCGCCAACGCGCTGTCGCACGACCTGTACTACAAGATGATCGACCCGAACGCACCCACGGCCCGCCGCGTGATGCTGTCGAAGATCCTGCTGCTCCTGGTCGCACTGGCTGCCGCCGGTGTCGCCTCGCAGAAGCCGGCCGACATCCTGTTCCTGGTCTCCGCGGCGTTCTCGTTCGCGGCCGCTGCCTTCTTCCCGGCCCTCGTGCTGGGGATCTTCTGGAAGCGGGCGACCGGCATCGCGGCGTCCCTGGGCATGATCGCGGGGCTGGGCATCACCTTCTACTACATGGTCACCACCCAGCCCTGGATGCGCGGCATCTTCGGCGTGACCTCGCCGATCGCCGACAACATCTGGTGGGGCATCCAGCCGATCTCCGCCGGCATCTTCGGCGTGCCGCTCGGCTTCGCGGTGATCATCCTGGTCAGCCTGTTCACGCCGGCGCCGGACAAGAAGACCCAGGAGCTCGTGGAGCACGTGCGCTACCCCGAACTGCGGGGAACCGCGATGCGCTCTGCCTGACCTGCACGCGCGTGAGTGACGAGGCCCCGGGTTCGCCCGGGGCCTTTTTTCATTGGAGGCTGGAGAAGATCCAGTCGCGCGAGCACTTGCGGCAGCGCAGGTCGATCTCCTGCAGGCGCGGCCGGTGCCCCACCACCTGGAAGCGGCCGTAGTCGCCGCAGTCGGGGCAGCTCGCCTGGTTGGCCGCCTGTTCGGCCCGCATCAACAGGAACACGTAGCGGCGCATCGCCCAGCCGCCGATCGCGGCGCAGACCACCACGAACATCACGTCGACCAGCTGCGCGTCGCCCTGCGCGGTGCGGAAGGCCTCCATGCTTGCCACGAGCGCGATCACGCTCAGGAAGGCGAGGACCATGTGGGCGTGGCTGGAGAGCAGCTGCCGCTCGTACCACTTGCGGAAGCCGATGCGCTTGAAACTGTCGACGAGGCGGTTTTCCATGCGATCCTCACCTTCGGAATGCAACGATTCTGCCGACCGCGGATGGCTGCGCTTGTCCGCATTCATCCATAATTTGCCCATGCTCGACAGCAGTGGCCGCCCGCCGCCACCGCCCGGCCTCCTGGCCGCGCTGCGGCCCGACCTCGTGCGGCACACGCCCTTCACGCAGATGATGCCGGCCGCCGTCGATTTCTTCCTCGCCCATTCGGAGCAACGCTACTACGCGCCCGGGGAAACGCTGGTCGCGCCGGCCAACGGCCCGGTCGAGGAGATCTTCTTCGTGCGGCAGGGCGCCGTCACCGGCGAGAAGGGGCTGGCGGAAGTCTCGGGCAACGCCTTCGAATACGAGGCGGGCGACCTGTTTCCCATCGGCGCGGCGATGGCGCATCGCGCCGTGACCGCCACCTACCGGGCGACGGGCGACACCTTCGTGCTGGTCCTGCCGGCCGCGGCCATGGAGGAGCTGGCCGCGCAGAGCCCGGAGTTCGCCGATTTCCTGCACCGCCGCATCGGCCGCTTCCTGGAGCTGTCGCGGCGCGCGTTGCAGGTGGCCTTTGCCTCGCAGACGCTGGCCGAGCAATCGCTGGAGACGCCGCTGGGCGAGCTCGCCACGCGCTCGCCGGTGACCTGCGCGCCGGGCACGCCGCTGCGCGAGGCGCTGGCGCAGATGCAGGGCCGCCGCATCGGCTCCATGATCGTCGCGGGGCCCGGCGGGGTGGTGGAAGGCATCCTCACGCGCCACGACGTGCTGGGCCGGGTGACGCTGGCCGGCGTGCCGCTCCAGACGCCGATCGCGCAGGTGATGGTGCGGCCGGTCCACACGCTCACCGTCGCGCACACGGCGCAGGACGCGGCGCTGATGATGTCGCGCCACGGCATCCGCCACGTGCCGGTCACGCGCGACGGCGCGGTGGTCGGCCTGGTTTCCGAGCGCGACCTGTTCGCGATGCAGCGGCTGTCGCTCAAGCAGGTCAGCACCTCGATCCGCACGGCCCCCGACCTCGCGACGCTGCGCCTGGTGGCGCAGGACATCCGCCGCTTCGCGCG
The DNA here is from genome assembly GCA_022844525.1 of Ramlibacter sp. GTDB lineage: Bacteria > Pseudomonadota > Gammaproteobacteria > Burkholderiales > Burkholderiaceae_C > Ramlibacter. Next base: position 13,852 of record JALHLO010000041.1, on the reverse strand, counting down.
CAACCTGCTCAGCCAGGGCGTGCAGGCGCGCCAGCTCACGGCGCTGATCAGCCACCTGAACGACGTGCTGACGCAGCGCCTGCTGGAGATCAAGGCGGTCGAGCACCGCATCGCGCTCGACAGGCTGTGCTGGCTGGCCCTGGGTTCCGAGGGCCGCGGCGAACAGACGATCGCCACCGACCAGGACAACGCCCTGATCCTGCGCGACGGCGTCTCCGACGAGCAGCGCCGCGCCGCGCGGGCCTTCGGCCACGACGTGAACCTGGCCCTGGCGGAATGCGGCTACCCGCTGTGCCGCGGCGGCGTCATGGCCGGCGAGCCGGACTGCTGCCTGCCCCTGCGCGAGTGGCGCGAACGCTTCTCGGCCTGGATCGAGCACGGCGCCCCGAAGGACCTGCTGAACGCGAGCATCTATTTCGACCTGCGGCCGCTCGCCGGCGATGCGCAGTTGGCGCAGGCGCTGCACGCGGAGGTCCTGGAAAGCGCGCGCCGCACGCCGCGCTTCCTCAAGCAGATGGCGCTGAATGCGCTGGCCCACGGCGCACCGCTGAACTGGCTGGGCGGGATCGAGACCGATGCCGCCGGCACGGTGGACCTGAAGCTGCAGGGCACGGCGATCTTCGTCGATGCCGCGCGCCTGTACGGCCTGGCCCACGGCGTCGCGGCCACCGGCACGCGCGAGCGGCTGGAAGCCGCGGGTGCGCACATGGGCGTGCCCGGCGCCGAGTACGAGGCGTGGGTCGGCGGCTTCGAGTTCCTGCAGATGCTGCGCCTGCGCATCCAGCTGGAAAGCCGGGGCGGCGAGGCGCACCCCAACCGGCTGGAGCTCGCCAGCCTGAACGACATCGACCGGCGGATCCTCAAGGAGTCGTTCCGCTTCGCCCGGCTGCTGCAGCAGCGCCTGCACCTGGACTACGAGCGCTAGCGATGGAGTGGCTGCCCTGGCGCAGGCGGGCGCACGCCGCGGAGCCCACGCGCTGGCTGATGGTGGACGTGGAAACCAGCGGGCTCGATCCCGCCCGCGACCGCCTGCTGGCCATTGCCGCCATCGGCCTGAAGGTGGACTGGGACTCCCGCCGGCTGGCCGTGGTGCTCGCCGACAGCTTCGAGGTGGTGTTGCGGCAGGAGGAGCCCAGCGCGCGCGAGAACATCCTGCTGCACGGCATCGGCGTGCAGCGGCAGAAGGAGGGCGTGCCGGCGCGCGAAGCGCTCGCGGCTTTCGCGGCGTTCGCCGGGACGGCGCCGCTGCTGGCGTTCCACGCGGCCTTCGACGAGGCGTTGATCGGCCGCCATGCGCGCCTCGCGCTCGGGGCGTCCCCGGCGAATCGCTGGCTGGACATCGAACACCTGTGCGGCGTCACGCACCCCGAAGTGCGCGCGCGGTCCCTGGACGAATGGATGGCGCATTTCGGCATCCGCTGCGCGGCGCGGCACCAGGCGATCGCGGACACCTTGTCCGAGTGCGACCTGCTGCTGCGGATCTGGCCGCGGGTGGCCCGCGAATGCGCGAGCTGGCGCGAGGTGGAGCGGCTCGCCAGGCGCCACCGCTGGGTCGCGCGCGGCTGAGGCGCCCGGCGGCATCGCATGCGCATGCACCTTGCATCCGGGAAAGCAAGGACGTGGACATCCGCGCGCGGGACTAAGCTAGGTCTGTCGCCCGGGAAAGCCCGCCCCGTGCGGCCTTTCCCCTTACGGCGGCACGGGTTTTGCAAGGGGCTGCCCATGACCTTGGCGAAGACGAATGCCGGCCTGCGGATGCTCAAGGAGCGCCAGAGCGGCCTGTCGCCGCGCCAGCGGGCGGCCCTGATCCTGCTCGATGGGCAGCGCACGCTCGAGGACGTGCTGGCCGCCGCCTCGGGCTGCGTGACGCGCGAGGACATCCAGCGCCTCGTCGAGCTGGGGCTGGTGGCGGAGCAGGGCCCCGAATCCCAGCCCTTCGCCGATTCGGTCCCCGCCGAGCGCGACCGCTACCTGCAGGCCTACCGCCTGGCCACCGACCTGGTGGCCCAGCTCGGGCCGCGCTGGAGCAGCCTGCACCTGGCGGTGGAGGCGGCGGGCAGCCTGGACGAACTGCAGGAGCTCGCGCCACGCATGGCGGCGGCCCTCGGCCCGGTGCAGTTCGCCAAGCTGGCGCCCCTGCTCACCATGCGCTGAGGCGGGCCACCGCCGGGCACGCTATAATCGCGGGCTTTCCCCTTGCCGCACCCACCTTCGACGCCGGGGCGGTTTGCCAAGCGCCGCGCGACCACGCGGCGCGCCAATCCACAAGGAGTCTTATGCGTCACTATGAAATCGTCTTGCTGATCCACCCGGATCAGAGCGAGCAGGTTCCGGCCATGCTGGAGCGCTACAAGGGCATGATCACCGCCGGCAACGGCAAGGTGCATCGTGTCGAGGACTGGGGCCGCCGCCAGCTGGCCTACCAGATCAACAAGCTCGCCAAGGCCCACTTCCTGTGCATCAACATCGAGGCCGACCAGCCCGTGATGAGCGAGCTGGAACATGCGTTCCGCTTCAACGATGCCGTCCTGCGCCACCTGACCGTGGTGAAGAAGAAGGCCGACACGGGCCCGTCCTCCATGATGAAGACCGTGGAGCGCGAGGAAGCCCGCAAGGCGCAGCAGGCGGAGTTCCAGTCGTAATCGGCGCCTGACGCCGGGTGTGAACCAGACGATCCTGAGCGCGCGTATCGCAGAGGCCAAGGCGCTGCGCTACACGCCGGCCGGACTCCCGGCCTTGGACCTGACGCTAGAACACGAATCCGAGGCCGAAGAGGCCGGATCGCAGCGGCAAGTCAAGGTGGAGATCAGGGCGGTGGCCTTCGGGACGGATGCGGAAACGCTCTCCCGGCAGGCGATCGGCAGCGGATTCCGGTTCACCGGTTTCCTGGCCGCTCCCCGCCACGGCAAGCACCCGGTCCTGCACATCCAGTCATTCCAGCAAGACACTTAATTCGTAGAGGTCCACATGGCCACGTTCAAGAAATTCAACAAGGACAAGCGTCCGAAGCGCAACACGCAGTCGCTGCTGTTCAAGCGCAAGCGCTTCTGCCGCTTCACCGTCGCCGGCGTCGAAGAGATCGACTACAAGGACGTCGACACGCTGCGCGATTTCGTCTCCGAGAACGGCAAGATCATCCCCGCGCGCCTGACCGGCACGCGCGCGATCTACCAGCGCCAGCTCAACACCGCCATCAAGCGCGCGCGCTTCCTGGCCCTGCTGCCGTACTCCGACCAGCACCGCATCTGAGGAAGTAGCCATGCAAGTCATCCTGCTCGAGAAAGTCATCAACCTGGGCAACCTGGGCGAGATCGTGAAGGTGCGTGACGGCTACGCCCGCAACTTCCTGATCCCGCAGGGCCGTGCCCGCCGTGCCACCGACGCCAACAAGGCCGAATTCGAAGCCAAGCGCGTCGAACTGGAGAAGCAGGCCGCGGCCAAGCTGTCCGCCGCGCAGGGGCAAGGCGAGAAGCTGTCCGGCCAGACCGTCAAGCTGACCCAGAAGGCCGGCGTCGACGGCCGCCTGTTCGGCTCGGTCACCAACTTCGACATCGCCGAGGAACTGGCCAAGATGGGCTTCCCCGTGGCCAAGGCGCAGGTGCGCATGCCCAACGGCCCGATCAAGACCGTGGGCGACAGCTCCGTGTCGGTGGCGCTGCACACCGACGTGGTGGTCGAAATCACCGTGACCGTGTACGGCGAGACGGCTTAAGCCTTTTCTTCGTGCCTGCGAGAAGCCGCCTTCGGGCGGCTTTTTCTTTGCCGCTTTGGGTGACAGGGCGGCTGCAAATCCGCGTGCCGGTGGGCTGGGGCGCTGGGAGGGGACGCCACCCCAGCGGCCCCACACCGCACACCGCCTGCCGCGACGCCGCCCGGCCACTCAAAGCGCAAGAAGTTATCCCCCGTTCCCCACCGCTTCTCCCGCCTTTAGCCACAGGGTTGCCGAACGGTATCCACAGCTTGCCCAGAGCCGGTCCCCAGTGTTATCACTGGACATCTTTACAGCCTCGGCAGGACAATCCACCTTTGAGGAGAAAAGCGAGCCCATGTCCGCAGTACTGAGCGCCGTCGAAGACGACTTCCCCCGCGACCGGCAGGTGGCGCAGCTGCGCATCCCGCCGCACTCCGTCGAGGCGGAGTCGAGCGTGCTGGGCGGGCTGCTGCTCGATAACCAGGCCTGGGACCGCGTCGGCGACCTGCTGGTCGACGGCGACTTCTACCGCTACGAGCACAAGCTGGTCTACGGCGCGATCGGCAGCCTGATCAACGCCAGCAAGCCGGCCGACGTGATCACCGTCTTCGAGAACCTGCAGGCACAGGGCAAGGCGGAGGAGATCGGCGGGCTGCCCTACCTGAATTCGCTGGCGCAGTACGTGCCGAGCGCCGCCAACATCCGCCGCTACGCGGAGATCGTGCGCGAGCGCTCCATCCTGCGCAAGCTGGTGTCCGCCAGCGACGAGATCGCCACCGCAGCCTTCAACACGCAGGGCAAGGCGGTCGAGAAGATCCTGGACGAGGCGGAGCAGAAGATCTTCAACATCGGGGAGGAAGGCTCCCGGATGAAGCAGGGCTTCCAGGGCATGGACAGCCTGGTGGTGCAGCTGCTGGACCGCGTGCAGGAGATGGCGGACAACCCGAACGACATCACGGGCGTTCCCACCGGCTTCTACGACCTGGACCGCATGACCTCGGGCATGCAGGCCGGCGACCTGATCATCCTGGCGGCGCGTCCCTCGATGGGCAAGACCTCGCTGGCCGTGAACATCGCCGAGCACGTGGCACTGCACGAAGGCCTGCCGGTGGCGGTGTTCTCGATGGAAATGGGCGCCTCGCAGCTGGCAGTCCGTATCGTCGGCTCCATCGGCCGCATCGACCAGGGCCACCTGCGCACCGGCAAGCTCACCGACGACGAGTGGCCGCGCCTCACGGAAGCCATCGAGAAGCTGCGCAACATCTCCCTGCACATCGACGAGACGCCCGGCCTGACGGTGAGCGAACTGCGCGCCAACGCGCGCCGGCTGGCCCGCCAGTGCGGCGGCAAGCTCGGCCTGATCGTGGTCGACTACCTGCAGCTCATGAGCACCTCCACCAGCATGAGCGAGGAGAACCGCGCCACCGCCGTGGGCGAGATCTCGCGCGGCCTGAAGATGCTGGCCAAGGAGCTGGGCTGCCCGCTGATCGCGCTGTCGCAGCTGTCGCGCGGCGTCGAGTCGCGCACCGACAAGCGTCCCATGATGTCGGACCTGCGCGAGTCGGGCGCCATCGAGCAGGACGCGGACGTCATCATGTTCATCTACCGCGACGACTACTACAACAAGGACTCCAAGGAGCCCGGCGTCTCCGAGGTGATCATCAGCAAGCAGCGCAACGGCCCCACGGGCACGGTGAAGCTGGCCTTCATCAAGCAGCTGACCAAGTTCGAGAACCTCGCGTCGGGCAACGCCGATTTCTGACGCATCGGTTTGACGCCTCTTTCCTACGCGGGGCGCGCGCGCGGGGCGCGATCCTTCGCTCCAGACATTCTGGAGACGACCATGGAAGAGATGAACCTGATGCCCATCCTGGCCGAGGCCAACGTGCCCATGGTCGTGGAGCAGGTCCCGCCGGAACTGGACGAGCCCTCCACGCTGGAGAAGATCAAGGCCGCCGACGAGGCGCGCGAGGGCTTTCCCGGCGAGCACTGGCTGGTGCTGGCGCTGGGGATCGCCCTGTGGCAGGTGACGCGCAGGCACCGCAACTACGTGGTGCGCGCGGCCGGGGCGCTGGGCGCCAGCGCGCTGGTGGCGCGGGCGGCCAGCGGCCGCGAGGGCCTGTCGAAGGTGCTGCGCTACACGCCGCTGGGCAGCCGGATTTCGCGCTGCCCGCCTTGCGACACGAACGCGCAGGCACGCTGACCAGCGCCTCGCCGCCCCCCGCCTCCGCGGGGGATGACGACTACAGGACTTCGCTCGCGAAATCCGCCAGCCGCGACCGCTCGCCGCGCGCCAGCGTGATGTGCCCGCTGTGCGGCCAGCCCTTGAACTTGTCGACCGCGAAGGTCAGGCCCGAGGAGCCTTCGGTGAGGTAGGGCGTGTCGATCTGGGCCAGGTTGCCCATGCAGATGATCTTGGAGCCCGGGCCCGCGCGGGTGATCAGCGTCTTCATCTGCTTGGGCGTGAGGTTCTGGGCCTCGTCGATGATCACGTACTTGTTCAGGAAGGTGCGGCCGCGCATGAAGTTCATGCTCTTGATCTTGATCTTCGAGCGGATCAGCTCGTTGGTCGCCGCGCGCCCCCATTCGCCGGCGCCGCCTTCGGTCTTGCCCAGCACCTCCAGGTTGTCGTCCAGCGCGCCCATCCAGGGCCCCATCTTCTCTTCCTCCGTGCCCGGCAGGAAGCCGATGTCCTCGCCCACGCTCACGGTGGCGCGGGTCATGATGATCTCGGTGTAGCGCCGGTCGTCCAGCACCTGGGTGAGGCCCGCCGCCAGCGCCATCAGCGTCTTGCCGGTGCCCGCCGTGCCGGTGAGGGTGACGAAGTCCACCTCCGGGTCCATCAGCAGGTTCATCGCGAAGTTCTGCTCGCGGTTGCGGGTGGTGACGCCCCACACGGCGTTCTTCAGGTGGCCGTAGTCCTTGAGCGTCTTGAGCACCGCCGTCTTGCCGCGGATCTCGGTCACGCGGGCGTAGAGGCTGGGCTCGCCGGGCGCCTCGAAGTAGACGAACTGGTTGATGAACAGGCTGGGCACGATCGGCCCGCTGATGCGGTAGAAGGTGTGCTGGCCCGACTGCCAGCTCTCCACCGTCTTGCCGTGCTTGGACCAGAAGTCCGGCGGCAGCGCCAGCGAACCCGCGTACATCAGGTCCAGGTCGTCCAGCGTCTTGTCGTTCTTGTAGTCCTCGGTGACCAGGCCCAGCGCGCGGGCCTTCACCCGCATGTTGATGTCCTTGGAGACCAGCACGACCTGGCGGGGCGCGTGCTTTTCCTGCAGCGCCTGCACGACGCTCAGGATCTGGTTGTCGGCCTTGCCGGGCGGCAGCCCCATGGGCAGGCCCGAGGGCGACAGCGGCATGGTCTGGAAGAACAGGCAGCCGCCGGCTTCCTTGTGCCCCGTGCTCTCGAGCTTCAGGCCATGGGCGATGTCGGTGCCGGGGGCGCCGGCCAGCGCATCGAGCGAACGGCTCGCCTGGCGGGCGTTTCGGGCGACCTCGGTCGTGCCCTTCTTGTGCCCGTCCAGTTCCTCCAGCACCACCATGGGCAGGAAGATGTCGTGCTCGTCGAAGCGGAACAGGCTCATCGGGTCGTGCATCAGGACGTTGGTGTCCAGCACGAACATCTTGGAGGGGCCCGAGGGCTTCTTCTTCTTGGGCGCCGGCTCGGGGACGGTCACGTTCTTCTTGCGCAGCGGCTGCGGCTCGTCCAGGTAGGTTTCCACCTCCACGTCGAAGCTGCCGGCGGGCAGGTCGCCGCCCCCGGCGCGCGGGTCGAATTCGTCCTCGGCCTGCGGGTGTTCGGCCACCGGCCTATCGGCCGCGGGCGCCTCCGATTTTCGCGCCACCTTGTGCGAGGAACGGGCCGGGGCGTCGAAGGCTTCCGGCGGGAGCATGGCGGCGCGCTTGGTCGGGGCGGGGGGCAGGGGCATGGGTGGTACGGCTTCCGGATGAGGTAGTCGACAAACAAAAAAGCCGCCAGGCGGGCCGGGCGGCTTCTTTCGGGCTGACGGTGATGACGCGTCGCGTCGGGATCAACGGCATGAATTCATTATGCACATGCCCAGCTTGCGGACAATGTCAGCCGCAGCCCTGTTGTGTCTTTACGTCAAGCCCGGCAGCGGCCGGCGGGGGGCCTTCAGGCCGCCTTCTTCAGCAGCTTCACGGCCTTGAGCACGTCGTCGACGTGCCCCGGGACCTTCAGCCCGCGCCATTCCTGCTTGAGGATGCCGTCGGCGCCCACCAGGAAGGTGCTGCGCTCGATGCCCTTGACCTTCTTGCCGTACATGATCTTGTTCTTCACCACGCCGAACATGTGGCACATCTTTTCCTCGGTGTCGGCGATCAGCTCGAAGGGCAGTTCCAGCTTGGTCTTGAACTCGTCGTGGGACTTCATGTTGTCGCGCGACACGCCGAACACCACGGCGCCGGCCTTCACGAAGTCCTTGTACTTGTCGCGGAACTGCATGGCCTCAGTGGTGCAGCCGGGCGTGTTGTCCTTCGGGTAGAAGTACAGCACCAGGATCTGCCCGACGTGCGAGGTGTTCGTGACCTTGGTGCCGCCGGTGGCGTTCGCTTCGAATTCGGGAAGGGGTTTGTTGACAACGATCGCCATAAGGTCCTGAGTGCGTGTGTGGTTCTGTGTGTGACAGTCTTGCTCGTTGGCGCCCAGGCTTCGCGCAGGCCCGGCCGCAACACGAGATTTTACCGCGAAACCGGCGCCAGGAGCCGCGAGCCTCAGGGTTCCACGTCGAGAAGGAGGGCCACCGCCACGTCGCGCCCCTCCTGGGCCAGGATGTTGTAGGTCCGGCAGGCCGCGGCCGTGTCCATGGTTTCCACCCCGATGCGGCGTGCCGCCAGGGGTGCGACCCAGGCCGGATGGGGAAAGCGGATGCGCCTGCCGCTGCCGAAGATCACCACTTCCACCTTCAGTTGCCCGAGCAGCGCGAAATGCTCGGGACCGAGCTCCTCGAAGCTGCCGGCCCACTGGATGCGCTCCCCGTGCGAGCCCAGGATCACGTTGTGCGTGATCTTTTCCGGCCCCACGGCCACCCAGCCGGGGCCGTAGGCGCTGATGGTCTGGGCGTCGGACTGATCCGGCTGGAGCTTCAAAGGTGTGGCGCCAAGGTGAGGAGTTCGCCGCGCGAGCGGGGGCTTGCGCGCACTTATGGTCAAATTATAGGTTTCACCTCGTGTCACCGCCCCCGGGAGGGCCATTGAAGACCGTCCACAAGTCCACCAAGCTCGCCAACGTCCTGTACGACATCCGTGGTCCGATCATGGACGCCGCCCGGCAGATGGAGGAAGAGGGCCACAAGGTGATCAAGCTGAACATCGGCAACCTCGCCGTGTTCGGCTTCGACGCGCCGGAGGAGATCCAGCAGGACATGATCCGCAACCTGCCGAATTCGGCGGGCTACTCGGACAGCAAGGGCATCTTCGCCGCGCGCAAGGCGGTGATGCACTACACCCAGCAGCAGGGCATCAAGGGCGTCGCGCTCGACGACGTCTACCTCGGCAACGGCGCCAGCGAGCTGATCGCCATGGCCACCAACGCGCTGCTCAATGAGGGCGACGAGCTGCTGCTGCCGTCGCCCGACTACCCGCTGTGGACGGCCAGCGCGGCGCTTTCCGGCGGCACCCCGGTGCACTACATGTGCGACGAGGGCAACGGCTGGATGCCCGACCTCGACGACATCCGCCGCAAGATCACGCCGGCCACCAAGGGCATCGTCGTCATCAACCCGAACAATCCCACGGGCGCGCTGTACTCGGACGACCTGCTCCAGGAGATCGTCGCGATCGCGCGCCAGCACGGCCTGGTGATCTTCGCCGACGAGGTCTACGACAAGGTGCTGTACGACGGCGTGAAGCACACCGCCATCGGCAGCCTGTCCGAGGACGTGCTCACGCTGACCTTCAACTCGCTGTCCAAGAGCTACCGCTCCTGCGGCTACCGCGCCGGCTGGATGGTGGTGTCGGGCGACAAGAAGGCCGCCGCCGACTACATCGAGGGCCTCACCATGCTCTCGAACATGCGCCTGTGCGCCAACGTGCCGGGGCAGTGGGCGATCCAGACCGCGCTGGGCGGCTACCAGAGCATCAACGAGCTGGTGAACCCGGGCGGGCGCCTGCGCCGCCAGCGCGACCTGGCCTACGAGCTGATCACCGCGATCCCGGGCGTCAGCTGCGTCAAGCCGCAGGCGGCGCTCTACATGTTCCCGCGCCTCGACCCGAAGCTGTACCCGATCGCGGACGACCGCCAGTTCTTCCTGGAACTGCTGCAGGAAACGCGGGTGATGCTGGTGCAGGGCACCGGCTTCAACTGGCCGCAGCCCGACCACTTCCGCATCGTGTTCCTGCCGCACGAGGACGACCTGCGCGAGGCCGTCGGCCGCATCGCCCGTTTCCTCGACAACTATCGCAAGCGCTACTCGAAATGAAACCGATCCAAGTCGGCCTCCTGGGCATAGGCACCGTGGGCAGCGGTGTGTTCAACGTGCTCAAGCGCAACCAGGCCGAGATCCAGCGCCGCGCCGGCCGCGGCATCGCCATCACCATGGTGGCCGACCTCGACACTGCCCGCGCCGAGGCGGTGGTGGGCCAGCACGCGAAGGTGGTCAAGGACGCGCGCGAGATCATCGCCAACCCCGACATCGACATCGTGATCGAGCTGATCGGCGGCTACGGCATCGCCCGCCAGCTGGTGATGGAGGCCATCGCCGCCGGCAAGCACGTGGTCACCGCCAACAAGGCGCTGCTGGCGGTGCACGGCACCGAGATCTTCGCCGCGGCGCACGCCAAGGGCGTGATGGTGGCCTTCGAGGCCGCGGTGGCCGGCGGCATCCCCATCATCAAGTCGCTGCGCGAGGGCCTCACGGCCAACCGCATCGAGTGGATCGCCGGCATCATCAACGGCACCACCAACTTCATCCTGTCGGAGATGCGGGACAAGGGCCTGGACTTCGACGTGGTGCTCAAGGAGGCGCAGCGTCTGGGCTACGCCGAGGCCGACCCCACCTTCGACATCGAGGGCGTGGACGCGGCGCACAAGGCGACCATCATGTCGGCCATCGCCTTCGGCGTGCCGGTGCAGTTCGACAAGGCCTACGTCGAGGGCATCACCAAGCTGTCCTCGGTCGACATCGAATACGCAGAGCACCTGGGCTACCGCATCAAGCTGCTGGGGATCTCGCGCCGCACCGACAAGGGCATCGAGCTGCGCGTGCACCCGACGCTGGTGCCGTGCAAGCGCCTGATCGCCAATGTGGAAGGCGCGATGAACGCGGTGATGGTGCAGGGCGACGCCGTCGGCACCACGCTGTACTACGGCAAGGGCGCCGGCAGCGAGCCGACCGCCAGCGCCGTGATCGCCGACCTGGTGGACGTGACGCGCCTGCACACGGTGGACGCGGCGCACCGCGTGCCGCACCTGGCCTTCCAGCCGGACCAGATGAGCGACGCGCCCATCCTGCCCATGAGCGAGGTCGTCACCAGCTACTACCTGCGCCTGCGCGTGGCCGACCAGGCCGGCGTGCTGGCCAAGGTCGCCGGCCTGCTGGCCACCGCCGGCATCAGCATCGACGCGATGCTGCAGCGCGAAGCCTCCTCCATCGGCGGCAAGGGCTCGACGCAGACCGACCTGATCCTGCTGACGCACACCGTGCGCGAAGGCACGATGAACGAGGTGATCGCGCAGATGCAGGGCCTGGCCACCGTGCTGGCGCCCATCACCCGCATCCGCAAGGAAGAACTGGCCTGAGCGGCGAAACCATGCTGTACCTCTCCACCCGCGGCCATCCGGACCGCAAGCATTTCTGCGAGATCCTGCTGGAAGGACTCGCGCCGGACGGCGGCCTCTACCTGCCCGAAAGTTACCCCAAGGTCGATGCCGCGACGCTCGCGAAGTGGCGCGGCCTGCCGTACGCGGACCTCGCCTTCGAGATCCTGTCGCTCTACATCGACGACATCCCGGCGGCTGACCTGCGGGCGATCTGCCGCAAGACCTACACCGCCGAGGTGTTCGGTACGCGCGAGATCGTCCCGCTCAGGCCGCTGGAGGAGGGCGTGTACCTGGAGGCCCTGTCCAACGGTCCCACGCTGGCCTTCAAGGACATGGCGATGCAGCTGCTGGGCAACCTGTTCGAGTACGAACTGGCGCGCCGCGGCGAGGAGCTGAACATCCTGGGCGCGACCTCCGGCGACACCGGCAGCGCCGCCGAATACGCGATGCGCGGCAAGAAGGGCGTGCGGGTCTTCATGACTTCGCCGAACGGCCGCATGAGCGCCTTCCAGCAGGCGCAGATGTTCAGCCTGCAGGACGCCAACATCCACAACCTCGCGGTCGAGGGCGTGTTCGACGACTGCCAGGACATCGTCAAGGCGGTGTCGAACGACCTGGCGTTCAAGCGCAAGTACCGCATCGGCACGGTCAACTCCATCAACTGGGCGCGTCTCGTGGCCCAGGTGGTCTATTACTTCGCCGGCTATTTCCAGGCCACCAGGTCCGACGACGAACGCGTGTCCTTCGCCGTGCCGTCCGGCAACTTCGGCAACATCTGCGCCGGCCACGTGGCGCGCATGATGGGCCTGCCGATCGCGCAGCTGGTGCTCGCGACCAACGAGAACGACGTGCTCGACGAGTTCTTCCGCACCGGCACCTACCGCGTGCGTGGCAGCCAGGACACCTACGAGACCTCCAGTCCCTCGATGGACATCTCCAAGGCGAGCAACTTCGAGCGCTTCGTGTTCGACCTGCTGCAGCGCGACGGGGCGAAGGTCCGCTACCTGTTCGCCGAGGAGCTGGCCGCCAAGGGGCAGTTCACGCTCGGGGCCGAGGTCCTGCAGGCGCGCGAGACGTACGGCTTCGTTTCCGGCAAGAGCACGCACGCCGACCGCCTGGCGACCATCCGCGACACCTGGGAGCGCTTCGGCACCATGATCGACACCCACACCGCCGACGGCCTGAAGGTCGCGCGCGAGCACCGGCGCCCCGGCGTCCCGACCATCGTGCTGGAGACCGCATTGCCGATCAAGTTCGCCGAGACCATCGTCGAGGCCCTCGGGCGCGAACCCGACCGGCCGGCGAAATTCGCCGGCATCGAGCAGCTGCCCAAGCGCGTGACCGTGCTGCCCGCCGATGCCGAGCGGGTGAAGCAATTCATCGCGGCGCATTGCGCATGAAGGTCGCAGGCTTCGCCGGCTACTCCGGCTCGGGCAAGACCCACCTCGTCGAACGCCTCATCCCCGCGCTGAAGATGCGGGGCCTGCGCGTCTCGGTCGTCAAGCACGCGCACCACGAGTTCGACATCGACCACCCCGGCAAGGACACCTGGCGGCACCGCGAGGCCGGCGCCTTCGAGGTGGTGGTGGCCTCGGACCGCCGGCTGGCGCTGATGCGCGAGTTCGAGCAGCCGGCCACGCTCAGCGTCCACCACCTGCTGGCCGAGCTGTACGACGGCGTGGACTGGGTGCTGGTGGAAGGCTTCAAGCAGAGCAACCTGCTCAAGGTCGAGGTGTGGCGCGCCGCATCCGGCAAGCCGGTGCGCTACCCGGACGACGACTTCGTGGTCGCCATCGCCACCGACTCCGCCCACCAGCTGCCGCAGGCTACCCTGCGGCCGGTGCTGGATCTGAACGACGCCGATGCGATCGCGCAGTGGCTGGTCGACAATGGCGACCGGTTCGAGTACGACCCGGAGCGCTATTCGTGAACAATCCCCGTCCGCCGCTGCGCCCGCTGGACGACGCCCTGGAAGCGTTGCTGGCGCGGGCACGGCCGCTGGCGGAAACCGAGACCGTGGCGACCTTCGATGCCGACGGCCGGGTGCTGGCGGAGGACCTCGTATCGCCGCTGCAGGTGCCGCCGCAGGACAACAGCTCCATGGACGGCTATGCGGTGCGCAGCGCCGAAGTCGCCGACGAAGGCGTGCCTTTCCCGATCAGCCAGCGCGTTCCCGCCGGCGCCGCGCCGCAGCCGCTGCAGCCCGGCACCGCCGCGCGCATCTTCACGGGTGCGCCGGTGCCCGCCGGCGCCGACGCGATCGTGATGCAGGAGGACACCGAGGCCATGGACGACGGCCGCGTGCGCATCCTGCGCGTGCCGTCGCACGGCCAGTGGATCCGCCGCAGCGGCGAGGACATCACGCGCGGCAGCACGGTGCT
>JALHLO010000040.1 GCA_022844525.1 Ramlibacter sp. | reverse complement strand
CCGTCGTAGCAGATGCGCATGCGGCCGTCGTGCTCGTAGCTCGCGAACTTCACGCCGTAGCGCGCCGCCACCTCCAGGTGCGCCGACAGCGCGGCCTGCGCGGGCTTGCTCGTCGAACCGCCGCTGGAAGCGCGTTGCGCGAGCCGGTCGGCGAAGGTACCGAGCGCGTCCAGCGCCTCGGCGCCAGCAGGTCCGCGCACCGCATCGGCAGGCGCGGCCTGCAGCCACGCGGCCGCGACGCCGATGCCCAGCGACTCCGCGCCGGGCGCTTCGCGGATGAAGCGCAGCACCGCCAGCAGGTCCGGCGCTTCGCTGGCGGCCAGCGTCGTACGCCGCACCTGGCTCGCCTTCACGAAGCCGCCGCGCTCGCGCGCATGGTCCCAGACCTGCAGGTAGTCGAGCCGCTCGCCGCGCACTTCCAGCAGCTCGCCCTGCCACAGCTGCGCCTGCTGCGGCGCGGACTCGCGCGGTGCCGCGCGCAGCACCGCGGCGTCCGTGCTGACGAGCGCGCTGCCCAGAGTGGCCGCCGCGGCGGCCGCAACGACGGTCTCCAGCATCTCAGTCCTCCTGCCCGTTCGGCTTGGCCACCACGTGCTGCGGGCCCTCGCGGCCTGGCTGGCCGCCACCGAGCAGATTGGCCGCCAGGAAGCCGCCGCCGGAGCCGGGCGGCGCGATGATCACCTGCACCTTGTCGGAGAGCTTGTCGGCCAGCGTCTTCTGGATCAGGAGCGGGTGGCGCGACAGCAGGCTGCCTTCGCGCGCCATCTGTTCCGCGTTCGCCTGCCCCACCTTCTCCATGCGGTAGGCCTCGGCCTCGGCCAGCTTCTTGCGCGCGTCGGCCTCGCCCGTGGCCTCGATGCGGCGGGCCTGGGCGTTGCCTTCCGCGATCTTCATGCGCGACTCCTTCTCGGCCTCGGCTTCCAGCCTGCGCTGCTCGATCTGCCGCTGCTTGAAGGGCAGCACGTGCTTCATCGCCTCTTCCTGCGCCCGCGCGGCAATCACCTGCTCGCGCGCGGCCGCTTCGGCGCGCACCTCGCGGCGCACCTTCTCGGCGCTGGCCTCGAGCTCGGTTTCCTTCACGCGCTTGTCCTTGAGTTCCAGCGTGTAGCGCATCTTCTGCGTCTGCAGTTCCTCGGCCAGCAGCCCTTCCATGCCGCGCTTGTAGTCGGCCGGCAGGTCCACCTTGCCCACCAGCACGCCCTTGAGCAGCACGCCGTCGGCCGCCAGCCGCGGGCGCAGGTCGGCTTCCAGCGTCTGCTGGATCTCCGCGCGCTTGGTCGAGAAGATCTCGCGCACCGTGTAGCGCGCCAGCACCTTGTAGACCACGTTCTGCACGGCCGGCTCGACGATCTCGGCGTCCAGGTTGGCGGGCAGCGTGCGCGCCGTGTGGCGCAGCTGCGCGGGGTCGAGCGCATAGCGCACCGTGAGCGCGATGCCCACCGACAGGCCCTCCACCGACTGCACCGGCGCGTTGCCGGCGGCGCTGGCGATGGCCGCGGGCTGGTACACGCGGTCGCGCACCGAGAACACCCGCGCCTCGTGCAGGCCGGGGATCACCAGCACGGAGCCGTCGCGCCACTGCACGACGTCGCCGGTGAGCGCGTTGGTGCGCACCCCCATCTCGCCGGAGCCGACCGTGGCCACCGGCGGGTGCGACAGCAGCACCCAGCCGGCGGCGCCGACCAGCGCGGCGACACCGACGGCGCGCCGCGCCTGCAGCACGCGGCCGAACACGCCGTCGGCGTAGAGCAGCTCGCCCTGCGCGGGGCGGCGCAGCTTGCGCGCGAGGCCGACGCGGATGGCGCGGACGATGGAATTCAGGCGGGCCAGCATGTTGTTCTCCTTGGGCCTTCCGGTGCGATCAGCAGCCGTGTGCCGGCAGTTCCGCCGTGGGCAGGTTCATGCCCGGCTTCGCCTGCGTGGACAGCAGCAGGTAGGTCGTGTTGTCCTCCACCTCCACCAGGAAGTCGGGGTGGCTGTCGCCGTCCAGGTCGGCGACGTCGACCACGCTGGTGCTGGCGCCCACCGGGGCCAGCACGTAGGTGTAGGTCTGGTTGCCGTAGCCGATCGCGTATTCGATGCCCACCGGCGTTTCTTCCACGCGGATGCTGAAGCGGTTGCGGCCCAGGCTCAGCTCGTGGTCGCGGCCCAGGCGCGGCTGCGCCAGCACTTCCAGGTGCCGGTAGCTGGCGCGCAGGCCGGTCTTGAGCGCCGTGCCCGGCAGGCGGAAGAACAGCGCGTTGGCGGGCACCGCGCCCGCTTCGGTCGGCTGCACGGCGCGCACCTCGATGCCGCGCTCGCGCGGCTCCAGCCGGTACCAGCCGTCGGCGGGCCAGGGGCCGGTGCTGGCGGTCTTCACTTCCTCCTCCCAGGTCTGCGCGTCGAGCAGCAGGCCCTGCTCCGGGCGGCTGCCGGCCCACAGCGACGCGGCGGCGACGGCGGCGGCGGCGACCAGCGCGAAGCGGGCCAGGGCGCGGGAGGTGGTGGTGCGGCTTGTCATCGTGCTTCTCCTTGGGTTGACGATGGAAGCCATTCTTCGGAGGGGGCCGCGAAGGAACAATGCGCCCGCGGGGCGCCTTCGTTCACGCCCCGGAAGAAACCTTCCGCGGCCGCGCGCACGGGGCATTCCATAATCGCCGCATGACCCGCGTCGCCGTCATCGAGGACGACCTGCCCACCAGCAACCAGCTGGCCGGCTGGATCCGCGCCGCCCGTCCCGGCATCCAGGTGGACCAGTGGTTCGACCGCGATTCGGCCGAGGCCGCGCTGGCGCGAGAGCCCTACGACGTGGTGCTGCTGGACATCGAGCTGGGCCACGAGCGCCATGCGGGCGTGGCGCTGATCAACGAGATCAACAAGCGGCGCGCCGGCGTGCCGGTGCTGGTGGTGTCGGCCATGCCCGCGGCCATCTACCGCAGCATCATGAAGGCGCTGGACGCCTGGGACTACCTCCAGAAGACCACCTTCGAGCAGGCCGACTTCATCGAGACCTTCCTGGAGATCCTGCGGGTGGCGCGCGAGCGGCGCGTGGGGCAGGAAGCTCCGCCGCCGCCGGCCGCGGAGCTCGCGCTCGACCCCCTGTGGCAGCGCACGCCCACCTGGCGCGGCCAGCGCATCAACCTGCCGCTGACCGCGCAGCGCATCCTGGCCACGCTTTACCAGCGGCGCGGCGAAGTGGTCTCCTACGAGGACCTGTTCGACGTGGTCAAGAGCGGCCGCAACCGCGACAACGTGCGCAAGCACGTCAGCACCATCCGCGACGCCTTCCGCGAGGTCGATCCCGCCTTCGAGGGCATCGAGAACGTGCCGATGCGCGGCTTCCGCTGGGTCGAGCCCGCGCCGGGCGGCAAGCGCGCATGAAGCTGCCCGGGCTCGCGCTGCCCGACCTCGCGATGGACATGCCGCGGCCGGGGCTCGCGTCCTTCCGGCGCCGCATCCTGATCCGCGGGGTGTTCCTGCTGCTGGCGCTGGCGACGCTGGCCTTCGCGGTGCTGCTGCTGCAGGACGAGAAGGAGCGCAGCTACCGCAACTACCAGCAGGGCTTTCGCCGCACGCAGGCCGACGTGCTGACGCGCCTGCGCCAACCCGCGGGCCAGCTGGCGCTGATGAATGCCGGCGGCAGCCGTTCGCTCACCCCGCTGCGCCCACTGGTGCTGCCCTATCCCTCGCTGGACATCGACGATCCCGGCAAGGCGCTGCAAGCGGCCGACGTCGCCGGCTGCTCGGTCACCTATCCCGACGACAGCGCGCTGTGCGTGGCGGTGGGCAGCAACGGCTACACCGGCGGCTTCCTCTATCTCGTTGGCGCCTTCGCGGCGGGCGAGCTGGCCGGGCGGCAGGACCGCGAGCTGGACCTGCAGGCCGTGCACCACGCGCGCATCCGGCTGGAGATGCGCGGCGAGCTGCGCACCTGGGTGGCGGTGTTCGAGCGCCTGTCGCTGCGCGGCGAGCCGCTGGTGCGCGGGCGCCTGGCCGCCTTCACCAGCAACCACGACGGCAGCCTCGGCGACCACAGCCGGCCGGTCGGCGCGTTCCGCGGCTGGGTGTGGCAAAGCGCCGTCTGTTCCTCCGGCGGCGAGCCGCCGGACTGCCCGCGGCGGGTTTCGTATGCGATGCGGCTGCCGGTGGAAGCCTTCCGGGAAGCGCTCGGCGCGCAGCGGCCGCAATGGCCGCCGGCCGACCTGGACCGCATCCGCGTGCAGGTGCAGATGCTGCCGCCGGGCGGCGGCAAGCCGCTGTTCGACAGCAACGCGCCGGGGGCGGTCGCCTCCGCGTCGCTGCAGGACCTGCAGCGCACCCTGCAGCCCGGCGAGGTGCTGACCATCACGCGCGGCGAGGCGCAGCCGGTGGCGGTGCTCAAGGCGAGCGACGACGGCGCCGACCGCAGCTCGCCCGCGATCGTGCGGCTGATCGACCGCCTGCCGGTGGCCGCGCAGCTGCCGGCGGTGACGGCGCGCGAGACCATCGCCACGCCGCTGGGCTCCTACGAGGTGCGCCTGACCGGCGACGCGCGCGGCATCGACCGCGGCCTGGGCGTGATCGCCACCCGCATGTCCTGGTATGTCGCGGCGATGCTGGCCGCCATCGGCCTGGCCTGGGTGGTGGTGGAGGTCGGGCTGATCCGCGGCATCGCGGTGCTGACCCGGCGCGCGGCCGCGGTGTCGCGCAACGTGCAGCGCGACGCCACTGGCGACGTCGGGATCGGCCCGCTGGACGTCTCGGACCTGCGCGGCAAGGACGAACTCGGCATCCTGGCCGGCGGCCTGGCGGACCTGCTGCAGCGCGTGAAGAGCGACGTGCAGCGCGAGCAGCTGCGCGCGCAGCGCGAGCGCGACATGCTGCAGGCGGTGGGCCACGAGATCCTGTCGCCGCTGCAGTCGCTGATGGTGCTGCACCCCGACGCGGGCGACCCGGCGCACCGCTACGTGCAGCGCATGCAGCACGCCGTGCAGGTGCTCTACGGGCAGGCGTCGCCGGGCGAGGCGCTGGCCGCCGCGCAGCTGGAACTGGCGCCGCTGGACCTGGACGCCTTCCTGCGCGAGGTGGCGGCCAACGCGCAGTTCGCCGGCATCGAGGATGTGCAGTACGTGCCCCGCGGCACGCCGGTGACGGTGCGCGCCGACGCCTTCCCGCTGGAAGACGTGGTGACGCACATCCTGCGCAACGCGCAGCGGCACCGCACGCCCGGCACGCCGATCACGCTGACGCTGGCCACCGGCGAGGACAGCGCGACGATCGGCATCCACAACAGCGGCCCGCCGATCCCCGAGGCCCTGCTGGAACGCATCTTCGATTACGGCATGAGCGATGCGGACGCGTCCGGGGCACCGGGCCGGCGCGGCCAGGGTCTGTTCGTCGCCCGCACCTACATGGCCAAGATGGGCGGCACGGTGCGCGCGCTCAACCGTGACGGCGGCGTGCTGCTGGAGCTGGCCTTCCCCCTCGAGCGCTGACCGCGTACTACACCGCCCCCCGCCTTCCTGCGCTAGGCTGGCCCGCATGGGAACGATGGGAAAGACGCCGCACCGCCTGTGTCTCGTCCTTGCCGCGCTGCTGGCCGCCTGCAGCCCGCGGCAGGAATCGCCCTCCGCGCCGCCCACGCCGCCGGCGCGCGCGCCCGCGCCGCCACCGCCGTCTGCCTGGCCGCCGATGATTCCGGAAGCGCCGCCCGTGCAGGGCGACGACGAGCGGGGCGCCGTCCTGTTCGCCGCCTGGCGCGCCAGGTACCCGCTCGAGGTCGAGGCCTTCGAGGAATACCTCGTGCGCCAGCAGGTGGCCGCGGTGGTGCCCACCTACCAGCTGCTGCGCAGCGCCTCGATGTGGAAGGAGTGCGGCGCCGAGCCCTTCGAGCTGCCGCCGGCGCAGTCCTGGGAGACCGTGCGCGACCTGCTGGTGCTGCTGCGCGAGCTCAAGAAGCAGCAGGTGCTGCCTTCGTTCGAGGTGGTCTCGGCCTACCGCGACCCGAAGCTGAACCGCTGCGCCGGCGGCGCGCCGCGCAGCTCGCACGTCCGGTTCGCGGTGGACATCGCGCCGCTGGCGCCGGAGGACGGCGAGCGCCTGTGCCGTTTCTGGCGCGAACAGGGCCAGCGCTGGGACATGGGCGTCAGCCGCTATCCGTCCGGCCGCATCCACATCGACCGCACCGGCTACCGGACCTGGGGCGCCACCCACAAGCGCGCCAGCAGCTACTGCCTGCGCTGACGCGGGCGGGCTTTGCGCGGGGTCATGAAGTGCGTCGAGTGCCGCGGCCCAGGCCGTTGACCTGGTCCGGATTTCTTCGTTTCCCGACAGGCGGGCGGCAGCGGCGAATCAGCGGCGCCCGGGACGGCCCGGAAGTTGTTGCATTTTGTATCAGGGCTCTTCTACAGTGACTTCATGCGGCCGCCCGGGAACGCGGCCCCACCTCAGTCACCAGGAGTTCAAGCCCATGGCCAAGACCGTTGTCCTCTCTTGTATTGCCGCCACCGCGCTCCTCTCCGCCACCGCCCTGCTCGCCGCGGACAAGGTGCCGGCGCCCACCGCGGACGAGCGCACCTGGCGCCTGCCCAAGGTGCCGATGCCCGTGGACAACGTGAGCACGCCGCCACGGGTGGAACTGGGCCGCGCCCTGTTCTTCGACCCGCGCCTGTCCGGCAACGGCGCCACTTCCTGCGCCAGCTGCCACAACCCTTCGCTCGGCTGGTCGGACGCGCAGAAGACGGCCGTGGGTTTCGGCGGCGTCGTGCTGGCGCGCGCCACCCCGACCATCGTCAACATCGCCTTCAACACGCAGTTCATGTGGGACGGCCGCGCCAAGTCGCTGGAAGACCAGGCCCTGGGCCCGATGAAGGCGGCCGACGAAATGAACACCGACTTCCCGGCGGTGATCGCGCGCCTGAACGGCATGCCCGCCTACCGTGCGCTGTTCGAGAAGGCCTATCCGGGCGAGCCCATCGGCGAAGCCACGATCGCCAAGGCGCTGGCCGCCTTCGAACGCTCCGTCATCTCCCGCGACGCGCCCTTCGACCGCTGGCTGGCGGGCGACACGCGCGCGCTGACGCCCGAGCAGTACCGCGGCTGGAAGGTGTTCAGCGACCCGGCCAAGGGCAACTGCGCGGCCTGCCACAACGGCCCCAACTTCACGGACAACGGCTTCCACAACATCGGCCTGCGTGACGCCGCGGCGAAGCCGGACCTGGGCCGCTTCAACATCCGCAAGGTCGCCTCGATGAAGGGTGCCTTCAAGACGCCGACGCTGCGCGACATCGAACTCACCGCGCCCTACTTCCGCGACGGATCGGCGACCACCCTGCGCGACGTGGTGGAGCACTACGTGCGCGGCGGCGAGGACCGCAGCAACCTGTCCGCGGACATGAAGGAGCTGAAGCTGAGCGAGCGCGAGAAGTCGGACCTGGTGACCTTCATGCGGGCGCTGACGGGCAGGCACGTGCCGGTCGTCGCACCGCAGTTGCCGCAGTAAGGGGACCGCCTCCTGCTCGACGAAACATCCGCCTCGCTGTCGCATACCTCGGCAGCGCTGACGCCAAGACTTTCCAACCTCCAGGCCTGACCTGAACCTTCCTAGGGAGCATCCACCGTGCGCACCATCCTGCCCTTCGCCGCCGCCCTGGCCCTGCTGTTCGCCCTGCCCGCGCAGGCCGCCGAGCACGTCGTCAACCAGAAGGGCAAGGCCTTCTCGCTCAAGCGCATGGCCGTGCAGCAGGGCGACAGCGTCAAGTTCGTCAACGACGACCCGTTCTCGCACAACGTCTTCTCGCTGTCGGACGTCAAGAGTTTCGACCTGGGCTCCTACGGACAGGGCCTCGCCAAATCGGTGCTGATGGACAAGCCGGGCATGGTGGAAGTCGAATGCGCCGTGCACCCCGACATGAAGCTCATGATCGAGGTGAAGAAATGAGGAAGCCGGCGCTGGCCGCCGCCTTCCTGCTGCTGGCGATGCACGCCCAGGCACAGCTGTCGAACGCCTACGCGCAGGTGCTGCAGGTCACGTCCAAGCCGCTGCTGGCGCGCGACGGCGCCGACGCCACGCACTTCCGCGGCAGCCTCGTGTTCTTCACCTACTGCGTCACCTGCCACGGCCCGAACGCCGACGGCAACGGCCGCGCGGCGCGGCTCTACAACCCCAGGCCCGCCAACCTGCGCACCAGCGACAAGAACGACGCCTACATGAAGCTGATCATCCGCAGCGGCGGCAAGGCGGTGGCGCGTTCGGAATTCATGCCGCCCTGGGGCGAGGAGCTGACCGACGAACAGATCGGCGACGTGGTCGCCTACCTGCAGTCGATCAATACGGCGCGCAAGTGAAGGGCTGCTGCTGCCCGCCCGCGCGGCGTCCCAGCAGCTGCTGCATGCCTTCGAAGGCGTCGCGCACGGCCGCCAGCAGGTCGGTGCCGTGCGCGCGGGTGGCGACCAGCGCGCCCTCGTCCAGTTCCGCCTGCACCTGCACCGCGTAGGCCGGCAGTCCCCAGGCGGACTGCGGCGGCTCCATGCTCACCTTCCAGCCCCGCACGCCCGCCTGCGGCTGCAGCGCGCTGATGCCGCCCAGCGCGGCTTGCTCGGCACTGCGGCACGACATCATGCCGATGAAGCGCAAGTCGACGGGCTGGTTCATGGTGCGGTCCTCCGGGCGGTCCCGCAACGATGGCGCAGCACCGCCGGTCCGCGGTTGACAAATCTCAACCGGACCCGACGGCCCGGGTTTCCACTCAGTCGAAGTGCACTTCGACTCGTCGTTCTCATCCGGTCGCCGCAGGCGTGCCGCCTCGCCGTTTACCCGGCATCCAGCTGTGCGCCGGAACGGTTGGGTCAGCGGAAGCGCGGCGGGGCATGCGCCTTTCACTGCCTCGGCATAGGACGTTTCCTATCCCGCCTCGGCGGTTGGCGCGTCCTCGAATCGGAAGCCGCCGAGGCTGGGATTCAGCATGCGCTGATCGCGGAAACGCGGCCCGTCGCCGATAGTGAAGCTACAGAAAGGGCGAGGGCCCTTCCACCAGGAGACGCGAAATGACCGAGTCCAGCACCAGCGCCTATCAACTCCGCTTCCAGTCGCTGTTCCACAGCGGCCGCGGTTTTGCGTTCCCGTGCGACCCGAGCGGTCAGGTGGACCTCGACCGCATGAGCGAGCGCGCCCGCAACAACTACTTCTACGCCCGCGCCATGGTCGGCCGCGAGCTCGCCGCCCCCGCCGTCGAAGCCGCGGCGATGACGATGCACTGATCTCCCGGGGGAGGGCAAGATGCGGGCATGCACGCCCGCTCGCAGCCCCTCTCCCTGTCCTTGCCGGCGGGCGGCCGCGTCTCCGCCCTGCTGGACACCCCCGCTTCCGATCCCCTCGCCTGCTACGTCTTCGCCCACGGTGCCGGGGCGGGCATGCAGCACCCCTTCATAGCGGCGATCGCGCAGGGGCTCGCCGCGCGCGGCATCGCGACGCTGCGCTTCCAGTTTCCCTTCATGGAGGCCGCCAGCCGCCGGCCCGACCCGGCTCCCGTCGCCCAGGCGGCCGTGCGCGTCGCCGTGGCGCAAGCCGCGCGGCTGGTGCCCGGCGTGCCGCTGTTCGCGGGCGGCAAGTCCTTCGGCGCGCGCATGAGCTCGCAGGCGCAGGCGCAGGAAGCGCTGCCCGGCGTGGCCGGGCTGGTGTTCGTGGGCTTCCCCCTGCACCCCGCCGGCAAGCCGGCTACCGCCCGCGCGCACCACCTGGCCGCGGTGGAGCTGCCCATGCTGTTCCTGCAAGGCACGCGCGATGCGCTGGCCGACCTGGCGCTGCTGCGCACGGTGCTGCCGGCGCTGGGCGACCGGGGGACGCTGCACGTGGTCGAGGGCGCCGACCACGCCTTCCACGTGCTCGCGCGCTCGGGCCGCACGGACGCCGAGGTGCGCGAGGAACTGCTGGCGGCGATGACCTGCTGGATGGCCGCGCGCCTTGCCCTACACGGGCGCTGCGCGGCGGCCGATGGGCAAGCGCCTGCCGCGCCCTAGCATGGTTGCATACCCGGGAGAACACCATGGCCGACCTCAACAACGCAGACCCGACCCCGCCCGAAGACGTGAAGGCCAAGCTGGAGCAGACGGAGGAAGAAAGCCGCGCGCTGGATTCGCCGCAACGCACCAACGACTCGACGATCGACCCGCTGAAGCCCCGCAAGGACATCCTGGAAGGCTTTCACGGCGGCTGACCCGGGCGCGGCGCCGCAAGCCGCGCCGCCTCAGATGTAGGTCGAGCGCGGCGGCGGCGCGTGCCGCAGGTGCAGTGCGATGTCGAGCGCGGCCAGGTGGTTGGCGTTGCGCGAGAGGATCTCGTCGGCCAGCGGCAGGAAGACTTCCTCCTCCATCCGCGCGTGCTCGCGGTAGAGCCGCACCAGCGTTTCCACTTCCTGCGCGAAGGACGGGCCGTGCACCTTGCCGGCGGCGGTGTGCGCGAGCGCGGGGCGGATCCCGGTCCACAGCGCCTCGATGCGCCGGTGCTCCGCCTTCAGCCGGTCCACCAGCCCCTGCACCTGCGCCGCCTCGCGCGCGTCGCGGCAGCTGCGCTGCACCGACACGAACAATTCCTGCTCCTCGTCGGCGTGGTGCGCCAGCACCACCTTGTCGAACAGTTCGATGATGGCCGCCGACTTGGTGCGGGCGCGCTCCATCGCCTGGGCCAGCGCGGGAATTTCGGACAGGTCCTGCAGGCCGTGGAGGATGCCGTCGTGCGAGCCGCTGAACCGGCGGATCGGCGAGTGAAGTTCCGGTTCGGGCCGCGCTGCGGGTTGCTTTGCCATGCTGTACTCCTTCGCGAGTTGCGGGCGATGCTGCAGTCTGGGACAGACGCGCCGTGTGGGCTTGACGTGCATCAAAGGTGGACGCGGCATGCGTCCAGACCCTGAGGTCCGGCCCCGACGGCAGGAGGTGTCCCGCGGCCCGACGCACGTGCGGCCGCCGGCTTTTGCGCCATGATGGGGCGGTGATCGTGGCCCTCCTGTCGGACCTGCATGCCAACCTGCGCGCGCTGGACGCGTGCCTGGCCCATGCGCGCGCGGCCGGGGCCACGCAGTTCGCGGTGCTGGGCGACCTGGTCGGCTACGGGCCCGAGCCCGTGGCCGTGGTGGAGCGCGTGATGGCGCTCGCCGCCGCCGGCGCCCCGGTGGTGCGCGGCAACCACGACGACGCGGCCCTGCACGCGCCGGCCGGGCGCCAGACGGTGCAGGACCTGTCGGCCGCCTGGACCCACGCCCAGCTGTCGCCCGCGCACCGCGCCTTCCTGCTGGACCTGCCGCTGACCGCCACGCTGGACGACACGCTGCTCGTGCACGCCAGCGCGCACGAGCCCCAGCAGTGGGAGTACGTGGACCGGCCCGAGCTGGCGCGCCGCTGCCTGCGGGCGGCCGAGACCGGCTGGGGCTGCAAGCGCGTGTTCTGCGGCCACGTCCACGAGCAGTTGCTGTACTACCGCGGCGCCGACGGCAAGCCCATGGCCTTCAGCCCGGTGCCGGGCGTGCCGGTGCCCCTGTCGCCCCATCGCAGCTGGCTGGCCGTCGCCGGCTCCGTCGGCCAGCCGCGCGACGGCGACCCGCGCGCCATGTACGCCCTCTTTGACGTGGCTCAGGCGCGCATCGCCTTCCACCGCATAGCGTACGACCATGCGGGGACGGCCGCCGCGATCCGCGCGGTGGGCCTGCCCGAGGGGTTTGCGCAGCGACTGGAGCGGGGACGATGAGGCTGGAGCAGGGAACGGCGGTGGACGGGTTCGTGGTCGGCCCGCGGGTGCATGCGGGCGCCATGGCGGAGCTTTACCGCGTCCAGTACGACGGCGGCCGCGCCGACCCCGGCTTCCCCATGATCATGAAGGTGCCGCGCATGGGCGGCGGCGAGGGCGCCGAGAACCTGGTGGGCTTCGAGGTCGAACACCAGATGCTGCAGGTGCTGGAGGGTCCGCACGTGCCGCGCTTCGTGGCCGCGGGCGACATGGGCCGGCTGCCCTTCCTGGTGATGGAGTACATCCCCGGCCGCACGCTGCAGGACGTGCTGGACGAAGCCGCGGCCGCCCGCAAGCGGCCCGACCCGCAGGACATCGCACGCTGGGGCCGGGCGGTCGCGCTCGCCGCGCACAGCCTGCACAAGCAGAACGCGGTGCACCTGGACCTCAAGCCGGCCAACGTGATCCTGCGGCCCGACGGCGACTGCGTGCTGGTGGACTTCGGCCTGAGCTGGCACGCGCACTACCCGGACCTGCTGGCCGCGGAGATGCGTCCCGCGATCGGCTCGCCCGCCTGGATGGCCCCCGAGCAGGTGGTGGGCGTGCGCGGCGACCCGCGCAGCGACGTGTTCGCCATCGGCGTCATCCTGTACGAACTGGCCACCGGCGAGCTGCCCTTCGGCGCCCCCGCCACCACCGGCGGCCTGCGCCAGCGGCTGTGGATGGACCCGGCGCCGCCGCGCGCCCTGAACCCCGAGGTGCCGCCCTGGCTGCAGGAGGTGATCCTGCACTGCCTGGAGTCGTCCGCGGCGCTGCGCCCACCCTCGGCCGCGCACCTGGCCTTCGACCTCGGCCACCCCGACCAGGTGCAGGTGGGCCCGCGCGGGCTGCGCACCACCCGCACGCCCTTCGGCGCGCAGCTGCGGCGCTGGTTCCAGGCGGCCGGCATGCACTACCAGCCCAGCCCGCTGCCCAGCGAGCGCGTGGGCGAAGTGCCGATCGTGATGGCCGCCGTGCCGCACCGCGACACCACCGATGCCGCGCTCTACGCGCTGCGGCAGGCGGTCAAGCGCTCGCTGGGCATCCGGCCCGGCGCGCGGCTGGCCTGCGTCACCGTGGTGGGCGCCGCGTCCCTCCAGGCCGACGAAGCGGCGATCCACCGCCACCACAGCGAGCAGCTGCGCCAGTGGGCGCGCGGGCTGGACCTGCACGAGCACCAGGCCTCCTTCCACGTGCTGCAGTCGGAGGACGTGGCCGGTGCGCTGCTCGCGTACGCCCAGGCCAACCAGGTGAGCCTGATCGTGATGGGCGCGGCCACCCACGGGCTGGCGCTGCAGCGGTGGATCCCCACCGTCCCCGCGCGGGTGGCGGCCGAAGCACCCTGCAGCGTGCTGCTGGTGAAGGACGCACCCCACCTCGCCTTGCTGAGCCAGGCCGCCGCGTAAGGGGGAAACCCCGTATCCGGGGGCTTTGCCGCGCCCGACATACTCGGCGCATGACCGAACCCGTGGCACTGGCGTACACGTCGCCGACCGAACGCGTGCAGGCCTGGACCGAAGCGTCCACCCTGCACATCCGCTTCAACAATCCCGCCAGGCACAACGCCCTGTCCGTGGACATGTGGCAGGCGGTGCCGCCGCTGCTGGCGCAGGCCGAGCAGGACCCGGCCATCCGCCTGGTGGTGTTCTCCGGCGCCGGCGACAAGGCCTTCGTCTCGGGCGCCGACATCTCCCAGTTCGAGGACATGCGGGCGGCGCGCGAAGCGGTCAAGCACTACGAGCTGATGGCCGAGGAAGCGCTCATGAGCATCTACCGCTGCGGCAAGCCGACGCTGGCCTGCATCCGGGGCTTCTGCATCGGCGGCGGCGTCAACGTGGCGATCAGCTGCGACTTCCGCATCGCCAGCGACGACTCGGTGTTCTCCATCCCGGCCGCGCGCCTGGGCCTGGGCTACCGGCTCTCGGCGCTGAAGAACCTGGTGAACCTGGTGGGCGTGGGGGTGGCCAAGGACCTGTTCTTCACCGCGCGCAAGATCGACGCGGCCGAAGCCATGCGCGTGGGCCTCATCACGCGCGCGACCTCCGCCGACAAACTGCCGGAACTGCTGGCCGAATACACCTCCACCATGGCCGCCAACGCGCCGCTGACGGTGTACGCGGGCAAGAAGATCATCGAGGAGATGCTCAAGGACGACGCCGACCTCGACCGCGACATGTGCAAGCGGCTGATCCTCGACTGCTTCGAAAGCGAGGACTACGCCGAGGGCCGCCGCGCCTTCATGGAAAAGCGCAAGCCGGTGTTCCGGGGGAAATGAAGATGCGTTCCTACTGGATGGTCGCCAGCGAGACCGAGGCGCGGATCGAGCCGCGCGAGGTGGACGTGCCCGAGCCGGGCCCCACGCAGATGCTGGTGCGCGTGCGCGCGGCGGGCCTCAACCGCGGCGAGTTCATCATCGGCGGCCTCACCAAGGCCGGCAGCGCCAAGCCGCTGGGCATCGAGGGCGCCGGCGAGGTGGTGAAGGTGGGCTCGCAGGTCAGGCGCTTCGCGCCGGGCGCGCGCGTCATGGGGCGCTTTCCGGGCGCGATGGCCGAATACGTGCTGGCGGAAGAAGGGCAGACGATGGCCGTTCCCGAAAGCCTGTCCTGGGAAGAAGCCGGGGCGCTGCCCACGACCTACATGGTGGCGCACGACATGCTGGTGCTGCAGGGCGGCCTGAAGGCGGGCGGCTGGCTGCTGGTGACCGGCGTCACCTCCGGCGTCGGCGTCGCCTCGCTCCAGATCGCCAAGGCCCTGGGCGCCAGGGTGATCGGCACTTCGGGTTCGCAAGCCAAGCTGGACAAGCTCGCGCCGCTCGGGCTGGACGTGCCGGTCTGCGCGCGCACCGGCTTCCAGCCGCAGGTGATGGACGCCACCGGCGGCGCCGGCGTGAACCTGGTCGTCAACAACGTCGGCGGCTCCGTCTTCGCGGAAGCGGTGCGCTGCCTCGCCTTCGAGGGGCGGCTGGCCACCGTCGGCTACGTCGACAACGTGCTGAAGGCGGAGATCGACCTGCAGGCGTTGCATGCGAAGCGCCTGGTGCTGTTCGGCGTGTCGCAGAAGATGACCAGCCCGGCGCAGAAGGCCGAGGGCACGCGGCTGTTCGCCGAGCAGATGCTGCCGCTGGCGGCGGCCGGCCAGCTGCGCCCGCTGGTCGACCGCGTGTTCCCCTTCGAGCAGATGCAGGCGGCGCGCGCGCACATGGAAGCGAACGCGCACGTGGGCAAGATCGTCCTGGCCGCCTGAGCCCGGATCCGGACAACAGCAGGAGACATCGACATGTGGAAGAGCCTTGCCGCCGGCTGCGCGCTGGCACTGGCGACCGCGGGCGCCGCGGCGCAGACGACCTGGCCCGACAAGCCGATCAAGCTGGTGGTGGGCTTCACGCCGGGCGGCGCGGCCGACTACGTGGGCCGCACGGTCGGCGAGGCGCTGTCGCGCGTGCTGGGGCAGCCGATCGTCATTGACAACAAGCCGGGCGCGGGCTCCAGCATCGCGGCGGACTTCGTGTCCAAGGCGGCGCCGGACGGCTACACGCTGCTGATCGCCAGCCCCAGCTCGATCAGCGTGAACCCGGCGCTCGACCCCAAGTGGGCCGGCAGCATCGCCTCGCTGACGCCCGTCACCAAGGTCACGGCCTCGCCGCTGCTGATCGCGGCCAACCCGCAGTCCGGCATCAAGACCGTTCCCGAGCTGATCGACTGGGCGAAGAAGAACCCCGGCAAGATGAATTTCGCGCACGCCGGCATGGGCTCGGCGCCGCACCTGGGCGGCGTGCTGTTCAACCAGCTCGCGGGCACGCAGATGCAGGCGATCCCGTTCAAGGGCGGCGCGCCCTCGGTGCAGTCGGTGATCGCGGGCGACACGCAGGTGACCTTCGCCACGCCGCCTTCGGTGCTGCCGCACATCAAGTCGGGACGGCTGGTGGGCCTGGCCGTCTCCAGCCCCGACCGCTCGCCCCTGGTGCCCGACCTGCCCGGCATGAAGGAGGCGGGGCTGCCGCAGTACAGGATGGATTTCTGGTACGGCTTCTTCGTGCCGGCGGGCACCTCACCGGAGATCGTGAAGAAACTCTACGACGCCACCATGCAGGCGATGCAGCGGCCCGAGGTGAAGGCGGCACTGGCGCGCGAAGGCACGGACGTGTCGGTGTCCTCCTCGCCTTCGGATTTCGCGGGGTTCCTGCGCGAGGAGAACCGGTTCTGGGCCAAGCTGGCGAAGGATTCGGGGGCGAAGGCGGAGTAGGTTGCGCGAGGGGGTGTCGCGGTTCGGCTTCGCGCTCACCACGACCTACGCAGCCGCTGCCCGGGTAGGTCGTGGTGAGCGGCGAAGCCCGAACCGCGGCACGAGGGCCAGCTACGGCCGCAAATCCAGCGCCGGCGTCACCTTGTCGAATGGGATCCCCGCCGTCCGGTTGAGCCGTTCCACCGTCTCGCAGCTGCCGCTCTCGAACAGGCACATGCACTGCCCGCTGTCCGGCACGAAGGTCGTGCGGAGGTAGCGCACCGGCGTGCCGGCCGCGGTCATGTCGGTGGCGGTCTGGATCGCGCGCTTCTGCGCGGCGGCCAGCTGGTCCATGGGAATGCCCTTGAGCGAACGCTCGACCATGAAGACTTCCATGACGACTCCTCGAAGTGGGGTGGGGGGAGCGCCAGTGTCGCGAGCCCGCCCCCGTACCGGAAGGGGCCGGCGCTTATCGATCCATAAGCGGGCGTCCTTGACCCCGGCGCGAACGCGCTGCTAGCCTCGCCGCATGGAGCTGCAGCAGATCCGCTACTTCCTGGCCGTGCAGCGGCACGGCAGCTTCTCGCGCGCGGCCGACGAGTGCGACGTGTCGCAGCCGGCGCTGACGCTGGCGGTGAAGAAGCTCGAAGGCGAGATCGGCGGCGAGCTGTTCCACCGCGAAGGCA
Organism: Ramlibacter sp.; assembly: GCA_022844525.1. Lineage (GTDB taxonomy): Bacteria > Pseudomonadota > Gammaproteobacteria > Burkholderiales > Burkholderiaceae_C > Ramlibacter. Next base: position 5,379 of record JALHLO010000040.1, on the reverse strand, counting down.
AGCGGCTGGTGCTCACCGCGCTGGGCCGGCTGGTGCAGCCGGCGCTGGAACAGGCCGTCAGCGGCGCGCAGAGCGCGCGCAACATCGCCGAGAACTTCCACCTGCTGCGGCAGGCGCCGCTGCGCCTGGGCCTGCAGTCCACCATCGGGCCCATGCGCGTCGCGTCCTTCCTCTCCGCCTTCCACCGCCGCCAGCCCGGCGTGGAGATCGCCGTGGAGGACGGCAGCTTCTCCGCGCTGCTGGAGCGGCTGGAGACCGGCGCCGTCGACATCGCCCTGCTGTCCGGCACGCAGGGGCTGCCCGACGCCTTCCGCAGCGACAAGCTGTATGCGGAGCCCTATGTGGTGGTGATCCCGCCGGGGCATCCGCTCGGGCGCCTGCCCACCATCCGCCTCGCGGACGTGAACGGCGAGCCCTACGTGGACCGCCTGTCCTGCGAGATGCGCGAAGCCGTGATGGCGCTGTCGCGCGAGTCCGGCGTCAACCTCTACGCCACCTTCCGCAGCGAGCGCGAGGACTGGGTGGAGGCGATGGTGCTGGCCGGCCTCGGCTTCGCCTTCATGCCGGCGTATTCGATCCGCTCGCGCGACCTGCACCAGCGGCCGCTGGTCGACCCCGCCGTGCAGCGCGACGTGCTGGCCGTGGACGTGCGCGGCCGCGCGCGCTCGCCGGCGGGCAGGCTGTTCATGGAGGAGATCAAGGCGCATGCCTGGGAGGCCGCGCCCGCCCGGCACTGAGCCGCGCGGGGACAATCGGCGCATGCCGACTTCCGCATCCCCGACCCGCGCCGTGCTGTTCGATCTCGGCGGCGTGCTGCTCGACATCGATTTCGACCGGGCGCTGGCCACCTGGGCGCCGCACTCGCGCCTGGGCACCGAGCGCATGCGCGCGACCTTCCGCTTCGACGAGCCCTTCCATCGCCATGAGACGGGGCACCTGGACAACGAAGGCTTCTTCGCGCACCTGCGCCAGGTGCTGGAACTGCAGTGCGAGCTGACCGTGGTGCAGGACGGCTTCAACCGCATCCTGGTCGGCGAGATCGAGGAGTCCGTGCGCCTGCTGGAGGCTTTGCGCGCACGCGTGCCCTGCTACGCGATCAGCAACACCAACCCGGCGCACATCGCGCACATCGAGCAGGTCTTCCCGGGCTTCCTCGGACGCTTCGACCGCGTGTTCACCTCGCACGAGATCGGCCACCGCAAGCCGCAGCCCGCTGCCTTCGAACACGTGCTGCGCGAGATCGCGGTGCCGCCGCCGGAAGTGCTGCTGTTCGACGACCTGCAGCCGAACGTGGACGCGGCGGCGGCGCTGGGACTGCAGGCGGTGCTGGTGAAAAGCCCGGCGGACGTGCGTGCGGCGCTGGGGGAACGGGGCCTGCTCTGAGCGGACCCGCCGCCGTTAAGGCGCGACCATGTCCTGCGCAGCGACGAACTTCGGCGCGGGCGCCGCAGCAGCCAGCTCGACGCCCTGGCGCATGAAGGCGCAGCGCAGTTTCGGCTTGCGGGCGGATGCGCGCAGCTTGGCGCAGCGTTCGGCATCGCGCCGCTCGCGCTCGCTCCCGTTCCAGGTCTTCCATCCCCAGGCCACGCCGACCACGATGCAGGCCGGCAGGAAGGAGCCGCCCGAGAGCACCGACACCGCGGCGCACGCGTTTCCGGCCGCGCTGCCCTGCCAGCCGGCGGCGGCCATGGCATAGGCACGGGGACGCTCGGTCTCCGGCAGGCTCTCGGCATGCCGGAAGGTCGCGGCCTTGAAGGCCACGCCGAGGACGGGCAGCAGCGGGTTCACCGGCGTGCCGGCGGCGATGCCGACGAACGAGGACACGCCGTCGGCCACGGCTCCGGTGTGGGCCTGCGCCTTCGCCTCCTGCGCCTGGGCCGCGCCGACCGCGGCGGACAGCACCGAGGCCAGGACCAGTTGGCGGTACTCAGCGAACATGGCGATCCAGCTCTCCCATGCCGCGCAGTAGAGCAGTTCGCGCGCGGCGCGGCACTGGCGCCGGTCCGGGCGGAAGGACCGGCCGTCGCGCTCAGTTGTGTTCGGATGTCAAGGGTGAGCGCACGCTCCTGCAAGCGCAGCCTGGCACCGTCCGCAGATCTAGGCCGCGACCGCCCGATGCCGTTCGTGCAGCGTCCGGCCCAGCGCCGCCATCGCCTCGCCGTGCCGGCCGAGGATCTTCTGTGCCAGCGGCAGGAAGTGTTCCTCCTCGAAGTGCGCATGCGCGAAGAAGTGCTGCACCATGTCCTCGATCAGACCCGCGTCGAGCGCCGGGACCTCGCCGCGCGCCACGGCCTCCACCTTGGGCCGCAGCTCGGTCCAGCGGGCATCCATGTCGCGGTGCTCGCGCACCAGCTGCGTCACCATCGCGCGCACCTCGTCCAGTTCCGCGCCGGGCTCGGCCGCGCGCAGCACCGCGGGGAACAGCTCGCGCTCCTCCTCGGCGTGGTGCATGGACACCCGTTTGCTGAACATCACCAGCAGGTCGTTGGCCATCGCCCGCGCCTTCCCTGCCGCCGTGACGAGGTCCGGCAGGTAGAGCGCGGAATGCAGCTGCGCCACGAAGTCGTGGTGGCATTCGGAAAAGCCCGCGAGCGAGGCATCGATGTGGACCGGGTCGCAGGTGTCGGTATAGGGCATGGCAACTTCCTTCAACGGCTGTACTTCTGCAACCGAATGTAGCCACGGGGTCGCCAGGGCAGTTGACGTGGATCAGTCGGCGCACGATGAACCCGGGCCGGGCCCGCCAGGCCGCGGTCAGCCGCTGAAGCCGCCTTCATCGAGGAAGCGCTGCTCCTCCGCGGTGATTGCGCGCCCGAGCACCGCGTTGCGGTGTGGAAAGCGGCCGAAGCGCTCGATGATCTCCCTGTGCTGCACGGCGTAACGCAGCGTGTCGGTCGGGAGCTCCGCCGCCAGGCGCACGCACAGTTCCTGGTCGGCGAGGTCTTCCGAATGCATGAAGGGCATGACGAGGAATTGCCGCAGCTCCCCGTCGACCTGCCGGTCGAATCGACTGCCCAGCGCCGCGCGCGCGACCTCGCGCGCCTTCGCGTCGGTGGCAAACATGCGGGCGCTGCCGCGGAACGCGTTCCGGGGGAACTGGTCCAGGAGGATGCACAGCGCGAGGGCGCCGCCGGCCGTCGCGGCCCAGGCATCCAGTTCTCCCCGGGCGGCCGCCTCGTGCGTCGCCAGGAAGCGGTCGCGGAACGCCCGGTCGAAGGCTGCGTCCTTGCGGTACCAACGGGACGGTCCGGCCTCGCGCCAGAAGGCGACGAGGTCTTCGGCGGTGGCCGGCGGGGTGGTCATGGGGCGATTCTGCCGCCTCGCGCGCAGCGCGTGCATCAGCGCGCCAGCATGAGCCGGGTCTGTTCCAGCAGGGCCGGCAGTTCCGCCGCCGGCAGGGCCGCGCCTGCGCCGGGCGTGCCCTTCTTCCAGAGGAACAGCGACCGTGCGTTCTGCATGGCGGCATGACCGTCCGGCGCAGGGACGGGGACCAGGCCAGCGCCGGCAGCGCCGCCCGTGCGGCGGACGGCTGCGACGGTGACCTCGTACCAGGCGTCCGGCTGTTCCTCGCCGCGGCGCTGCCGCACGGAGTAGCGGATCTGCACGACGGCATACGGCAGGCCACCCAGCTCGCCTTCCACCGACCGCAAGCACCGGAGCTCCCCGTCACTCGCCCATTCGCTCCACGGCGCGGGCGCGCCGAACGCATCGAGCTCGGCACAGGGACGCTCGCCGCGAAAGGTGCCCTGCATCCGTGCCGCGGCCTGCTGCCATTCCCGGTCGCGTCCGGCTTCGATGCCGCGCCCGAGCACGAAGACCAGGGCAAACCCGGCGATCACGAGGATGGCGCCCTGCACCTGCATTCCCCGGCTCCAAAGCATCACTCCGCCGGCGACGCAGGCCAGGACGGCGGGAAGGAGCCACAGCATGCGCCGATGCTAACGCGGCGCCTCCTGGAGACGCCTCGCGCGATCAGGACAGGATCCAGGACGGGCCGATCGCGCGCCTGTCCCCGGCGTGGCACTGCATGCACTGCTATTCCTCCGCCAGCCTTGCGTTCGCCAGCGCGGGCCGCAAGCGCCGGCAGCGACGACCAGGGCGATGGCCGGCATGACCTTCATTCGTGCCTCCGGCAATGGGATGCAGCCATCCAGCAACGCTGAGCTGAAAGAAACGGTAACGCGCCGGGCTGCAGGCGGCCGGCGTCGCTAGAGTAGGACTCTCCCCCGCCCCCCAGGATCCGTATGGACTTCTTCAATTCACTCACGCTGGACCTGAAGATGCTGGTTGTCGGAATCGCGGGTTGCGTGCTCCTGGCGCTGTTCAGCGGCAACCGGAAGTCCGAGTGGCGGTACATGGTCGTCCTGACCGTGCTCTCCGCTGCCGGCGTCTATCGCTTCACGCAGCTGCGGGGCGTCGACGACGCGCAGAGGAGCGCGGCGATCCGGCCGGCGCCAGATGCCGCCCCGGTGCCGGCCAAGCACAAGCCGCTCGTTTCCACTTCGGCCAAGTAGCGGCCAGCGCCGGTGAAGAAGATCGGGCTCGAGCCGCAGTAACTCCCCCTAGGCCGTCGCCGCGCCCGATTCCGCGCATTCGCGCGGAATCGCGGGCAGTGCATACACGGTGAGCCTGCCGCGCCGGCCGCGCACGTCGATCTCGTGCGGCACCAGGTCCGAGTGGTCGCGGCCGCCGTGCCGCAGCACGTCTGCCGACACCACCAGGCGCGCGCCGAACTGCTTGGTCAGCTCCTGCAGGCGGCTGGCCGTGTTCACCGCGTCGCCGACGGCCGTGAGGGTGCGCGTCTCGCGGTAGCCCACCGTGCCCACCGCCGCCATGCCGGCATGGATGCCGATGCCGAAGTCCAGCCGCCGGCCGAATTCGGGCACCAGCGTGTCGTTCAGCGCCTCCATGCGCTGCTCGATGAGCGCCGCGGCGGCCAGCGCCTGGCGCGCGGCGGCGGCGAGGTCGGTGTCGATGCCGAACAGCGCCATGACGCTGTCGCCGATGAACTGGTTGGGCACGCCGCCGGCCTCGCGCACCGCGTCGCCCACCGCCTCGAAGTAGCGATCGAGCACGTACACCAGGTCGAAGGGCAGCTGGTCTTCCGACATCCCGGTCCAGCGCCGCAGGTCCGCGAACAGCACCACCACCTCGCGCTCCATCGCGGAGCCGAGCGGCTCGAAGGCGCGCGTGCCGGTCGCCACCGACAGCAGCGGCCGCACCCGCAGGTCGCCCCGCGGCCGCAGCTGGCAGGCCAGCCTCACCCCCGGCAGCGCGCCGATGCGCGCCAGCGTGCGCTGTTCGTCGGCGGACGGGGGCGGCAGTTCGGCCGCCGTTTCCTCCACGTGGATGCGGCAGGTGGAGCAGCGCGCGCGGCCG
>JALHLO010000039.1 GCA_022844525.1 Ramlibacter sp. | reverse complement strand
TTCGAGCAGCCGGAGAAGAGCTTCAGCTGGTGGGACTACCGGATGCTGGGCTACCAGAAGAACCGCGGGCTGCGGATCGACCACATCCTGGTGAGCGAGGCGGTCAAGCCGGTCGTGAAGGGATGCAGCATCGACCGCGTGCCGAGGAAGTGGAAGCAGCCGAGCGACCACGCGCCGGTGACGGTGGAACTGGGGATCGCGGTGGCGGCGCAGGCGGGGAGCCCGCCCGCGGGAGATGCGACGGGGGTGCAGCCGGGGCTTTTCTGAAGGCCGGGGAGTCGCGGTTCGCCTGCGGGCTCACCACGACCTACGGCCGCCCTGGAATCCCAGCCCGTAGGTCGTGGTGAGCGCGCGCCAGCGCCGAACCGCGACACCGCGCTATTCCAGCCCCAGCTCCTGGATCTTCCGCGTGATCGTGTTCCTTCCGATCCCCAGCTTCTGCGCCGCCTCGATCCTGCGACCGCGCGTGTTCTGCAGCGCGGTCAGGATCAGGCGCGACTCGAAGCGCTTCGTGAGCTGGTCCCACACGTCGTGGTGGCCGCTGGCCAGCAGCTGCATCGCCTCGGCTTCCAGCCCGGATTCCCAGCCGGCGCCGGTGACGACCGTCGGCAGCACCGGCTGCGGCGCGGCCGGCGCGGGCGACTCCCCGGATGCAGCCGGGCCCGCAGGCGTCGCGCCTTCCCCCGCCGGCGGCGCGCTGCGCACTACCGCGCCTTCGACGAAGCCCGACCCCACCTCCGGCGGCAGGTCCTTCGGTTCGATCAGCTGCGCCGGCGCCATCACCGTCAGCCAGTGGCAGATGTTCTCCAGCTGGCGCACGTTGCCGGGAAAGGCGAAGTGCGTCAGGCGCTCCAGCGCCGCGTCCGAGATGCGCTTGGGTTCCACGCCCAGCTGCTTGGCGCTTTGCTGCAGGAAGTGGCGCGCCAGCATCGGGATGTCTTCCAGCCGCTCGCGCAGCGCCGGCAGCCGCAGGCGGATCACGTTCAGGCGGTGGAACAGGTCCTCGCGGAACACGCCTTCCTTCACGCGCTGCTCCAGGTCCTGGTGCGTCGCCGCGATCACGCGCACGTTGGCCTTGATCGCGTTGTGCCCGCCCACGCGGTAGAAGTGGCCGTCCGACAGCACGCGCAGCAGGCGCGTCTGCAGGTCGAACGGCATGTCGCCGATCTCGTCGAGGAACAGCGTGCCGCCCTCGGCCTGCTCGAACCGGCCTCGTCGCATGGTCTGCGCGCCGGTGAAGGCGCCGCGCTCGTGGCCGAACAGCTCCGACTCCAGCAGGTCCTTGGGGATCGCCGCGGTGTTGATCGCCACGAAGGGGCCGCTGGCGCGCGGCGAGTGCTTGTGCAGCGCGCGCGCCACCAGCTCCTTGCCCGAGCCGGACTCGCCGGTGATCATCACCGTCACGTTGCTTTGCGACAGCCGCCCGATCGCGCGGAACACGTCCTGCATCGCCGGGGCCTGCCCCAGCATCTCGGGCGCCGCCGCCATCGCCTGCTCGGCGACCTCCTCGCGCTGGCTCTCCTCCACCGCGCGGCGGATCAGTTCCACCGCCTTGGGCAGGTCGAAGGGCTTGGGCAGGTATTCGAATGCACCGCCCTGGAACGCGGACACCGCGCTGTCCAGGTCCGAGAAGGCCGTCATGATGATCACGGGCAGCCCCGGGTGCTTCTCCTTCACCTTGGTCAACAGGTCCAGGCCCGAGCCGCCGGGCATGCGGATGTCGCTCACCAGGATCTGCGGGCCGTCGTCGTCGTCCGACCCTTCGAGCGCGCTGAGCACTTCCTTGGCACTGGTGAAGCTGCGCGTGGGCAGGTCCTCCCGCATCAGCGCCTTCTCGAGCACGAAGCGGATGGATTGGTCATCGTCAACGATCCAGATCGGCTTCATGGGTCCCTTGTGTCAGGCTTGGTCCAATGGTGCGCAGCAAGCTGCGCACCCTACGTCTCGCGGTCTCAGGGCAAGGGGATGAGGATCTTGAAATCCGTCCGCCCCGGCGCGCTGTCGCACTCGATCAGGCCATGATGCTGCTGCACGAAGGTCTGCGCCAGCGTGAGCCCCAGGCCGGAGCCGCCTTCGCGTCCCGACACGAGCGGGAAGAAGATGCGGTCCTTGATCGAGTCCGGCACACCGGGCCCGTTGTCGATGACATGCAATTCCAGTGCCAGTCGATAGCGCTGCTTGCCGAATGTGACCTGGCGCCCGATGCGCGTGCGGAAGGTGAGCTGCGCGTCGCCCGCCGCGATGCGCTCGGTGAGCGCCTGGCAGGCGTTGTGCGCGATGTTCAACACGGCCTGGATCAGCTGCTCGCGGTCGCCGCGGAATTCGGGGATCGAGGTGTCGTAGTCGCGCACCACGCGCAGGCCCCTGGGGAACTCGGCGAGGATCAGCGAACGCACGCGTTCGCACACCTCGTGGATGTTCACGTCGCCCACCACGTGCGGCCGGCGGTGCGGCGCCAGCAGCCGGTCCACCAGCGTCTGCAGGCGATCGGCCTCGTGGATGATCACGCGCGTGTACTCCTTCAGCTGCGGGTCGATGTCCATCTCCAGCAGCTGCGCCGCGCCGCGGATGCCGCCCAGCGGGTTCTTGATCTCGTGCGCCAGGTTGCGGATCAGTTCCTTGTTGGCCTGCGCCTGGTCGATCAGGCGCTCCTCGCGGTCCTGCCGCGCCTGCGCTTCCAGCGGCAGCAGTTCCACCACGAATTCGTCCGGCACCTCGGTCTGCGCCAGCACCACGTGCACCGGCATGGGCTCGGCCTGCTGGCGCAGCAGCCGCGCGTCGTAGCGCAGCGCCGCGTACTCGTTGACCCGCGCGCCGTCGAGCGCGGTGCGCAGCACGCTGGGCTCGGCGAAGAAGGGCAGGAAGCTCGCGCCCTCGATGGCGCGGCGGGAGGTGCCGACGGCATCCTCCAGGGCGGCGTTGGCGAACAGGACGGTACCGTCGCCGCGGACCACGGCCACGAGGGTGGCCAGCAGGTCGAAGGACTGGAAGCGCTGCGGTGTGGCGTGAGGCTTGTTCAAGCCCTCATTTTGCGGCCGAGTTGCCCGAGCTGGCCGCGGCGCGGCCGAGCTCGCGCTTGAGGCCGGCGATGTCCTTGTCGTTGCGCTCGATCGCGGCCTTCATCTCGGCCACGCGGTCCAGGTACTTCTGGTAGTTCTTGTGCTCGGGGCCGATCTTCTCGGGCTCGCCGTTGTTGTATTCCCTGAGCAGTTCCGCCTGGCGCGTCTCGGCCTTCTTCAGTTCGGCCTCGAGGATGGCGCGGGCTTCGCCGTCGCGCGCCTTCTGGTCGCCGGCGTCCACGCGCTGCGGGCTGGCGGCCGACTGCGGGGCCGTGGCCACGGCCTTGGCAGCCCCGTTGACCTTGGTTCCCTGCACCACCGTCACGTTGCCGCCTTCGACCAGCTTGCAGTTCTTGGCCGCGGCCTCCGCCTTGTCGTTGGTGTACGAGTTGCCGCAGCGCCAGATGGAGGTCTGCGCGGAGGCGGCCGTGGCGAAGGCGAGGACGGCGAAAGGAATCAGTACGTAACGGGTCTTCATCGGGTTCTCCTGGCACCGGATGGTGCGCGGGATGGAGATTCAGTATGACCCAATCTCTGCAGATTGCCAATTAAGGTGTTGATTTAAAAAGAAAAGGGGCGACAAAAGTCGCCCCCACGGCCGAGGACCTGTAGAAAATTACAGGCTGTAGTACATGTCGAATTCGATCGGGTGCGTGGTCATGCGGAAGCGCGTGACTTCCTGCATCTTCAGCTCGATGTACGCGTCGATCATGGTGTCCGTGAACACGCCGCCCTTGGTCAGGAAGGCGCGGTCGTTGTCCAGGTAGTCCAGCGCCTGGTCCAGGCTGTGGCAGACGGTCGGGATCTTCGCGTCCTCTTCCGGCGGCAGGTGGTACAGGTCCTTGGTGGCGGCCTCGCCGGGGTGGATCTTGTTCTCGATGCCGTCCAGGCCGGCCATCAGCATGGCGGCGAAGCCCAGGTAGGGGTTCATCGTGGGATCCGGGAAGCGCACCTCGATGCGGCGGCCCTTGGGGTTGGCCACGTAGGGGATGCGGATCGACGCGGAGCGGTTGCGGGCGGAGTACGCCAGCTTCACCGGGGCCTCGAAGCCGGGCACCAGGCGCTTGTAGCTGTTGGTGCCGGGGTTCGTGATGGCGTTGAGCGCGCGGGCGTGCTTGATGATGCCGCCGATGTAGTACAGCGCGAACTCGGACAGGCCGGCATAGCCTTCGCCGGCGAACAGGTTCTTGCCGTCCTTCCACACGGACTGGTGCACGTGCATGCCGGAGCCGTTGTCGCCGACGATGGGCTTGGGCATGAAGGTCGCCGTCTTGCCGTAGGCGTTGGCGACGTTCTGGATGATGTACTTCTGCAGCTGCGACCAGTCGGCGCGCTGCACCAGCGTGCTGAAGCGGGTGCCGATCTCGTTCTGGCCGGCGCCCGCCACTTCGTGGTGGAACACTTCGACCGGGATGCCCATCTGCTCGAGGATCAGGGACATCTCGGCGCGCATGTCCTGCGTGCTGTCGACCGGGGGCACGGGGAAGTAGCCGCCCTTGGTGGTGGGACGGTGGCCCTTGTTGCCGCCTTCGATCTTCTTGCCGCTGTTCCAGGGCGCTTCGTACTCGTCGATCTCGACGAAGCAGCCGTTCGGGCCGGCCGACCAGCGCACGTCGTCGAAGATGAAGAACTCGGGCTCGGGGCCGAAGAAGGCGGTGTCGCCGAAGCCGGAGGCCTTCAGGTAGGCCTCGGCGCGCTTGGCGATCGAGCGCGGGTCGCGGTCGTAGGCCTTGCCGTCGCCCGGCTCCAGCACGTCGCAGGAGAGGATCAGGGTCGTCTCTTCGAAGAAGGGATCGATGTTGGCGGTGCCCGGATCCGGCATCAGCAGCATGTCGGACGCTTCGATGCCCTTCCAGCCGGCGATCGACGAACCGTCGAAGGCGTGGCCGGCGCTGAACTTGTCCTCGTCGAAGTGGGAGACCGGCACGGTCACGTGCTGCTCCTTGCCGCGGGTGTCGGTGAAGCGGAAGTCGACGAACTTGACTTCGTTGTCCTTCACCATCTTCATGACATCTGCGACGCTCTTGGCTGCTGCCATCAGGTTTCTCCTGGGGATGGTTGGTTGTTGATGAATGTGCGGGGGGCGGGGATGCAGGTTCTGTGCCAAAGCTGGTGCATGCGGCACCGGTCGCGGCGGGGCGATTGTGCGCGATCCTGAGCACTTTTCCCTACGGAAGCCTTGCGGAGGCGACCCGGCAGCGCACCGCCGAGGTGCAAAACGCGGCATGCACCGCCCTGGTGCGGATCAGCTGCGCACCAACTCGGGGCCCAGGCGGACCTTCAGGACGGCCAAGCCGTCGAGCAGCGTGCGGTAGGCGGGGTCCACGTCCGCAGGCGGGCCCTTGACGCCCAGGTCGATGTGGCGCCCGTAGGTGGGGTGGTCGACGCTGGGCAGGCTGAAGACCTTCACGTTCGGGTGCTCGCGCTCGACCTGCTCCATCAGCGGCGTGAGGGCGGCCTCCATCGAGCCGAACACGATCACCGACTTCTCGAGGTAGGCGCCCTGCCGGAACAGGTGCGGGTAGTGGGTGTCGAGGATGCTTTCCATCATCGGCCAGGCCATCACGGGGAAGCCCGGGACGAAGTGCACGGTGCCGACGGTGAAGCCGGGGATCTTGTTGTACGGGTTCGGGATGATGGCCGCGCCCTGGGGGAACACGCCCATGTTCAGGCGGTGGATGTTGTCCGCGCGGTCCGGCTCGTAGGGCACGCCCTGCTCCTTCGCCACGTCCTGCATGCGTTCGCGGATCAGGCGTTCGGCCTCGGGGTGCAGTTCCAGCGCCACGCCCAGCGCCTTGGCGGCGCACTGGCGGGTGTGGTCGTCCGGCGTGGCGCCGATGCCGCCGCAGGAGAAGACGATGTCGCCGGAGGCGAAGGCGCGCTGCAGCGTCGCCGTGATGCGCGCCGGCTGGTCGCCCACGTATTCGGCCCATCCGAGCTGCAGGCCGCGGGCATTCAGCAGTTCGACCAGCTTGGGCAGGTGCTTGTCGGCACGCTTGCCGGAGAGGATCTCGTCGCCGACGATGATGAGGCCGATGGCGGGGGGGTGGGTGGTCATGCGGCCGCATTTTTCCACGGCTGGGCCCCCCGCCTCCGCATGGATGACGGAAAGCCGCCCCGGACCGCTACCATCCAAGGATGGCTTCCATCACCCCGGTCATCCTCTGCGGCGGCTCCGGCACGCGCCTCTGGCCGCTGAGCCGGAAAAGCTTTCCCAAGCAGTTCGTCCCGCTGATCGGCAACAAGAGCCTGCTGCAGCTGACGCTGGAGCGGGTGGCGGGACTCGGCGCCCGGGTGCTCGCCGTGGCGGCGGAAGACCACCGCTTCCTGGTCGCCGACAACCTCAGGCTGGCCAAGGTGCAAGGAACCGTGATCCTGGAGCCGGTGGCCCGCAATACCGCGGCCGCGATGGCGCTCGCCGCCCTGCACGCGGCGCCCGAGGAAGTCCTCCTGTTCTGCCCGGCCGACCACCACATCCCCGACGCGGCCGCCTTTGCCCGCACGATGAAGGAAGGCCTGACGGCCGCCGGCAACGGCATGGTCGTCACCTTCGGGGTGGTGCCCAGTTTCCCGAGCACCGCCTACGGCTACATCCGCCAGGGCGCCGGGCGCCCGGACGGCAGCATGCAGGTGGCGCAGTTCATCGAGAAGCCCGACGCCGCGCGCGCGCAGCAGCTGCTGCTGCAGGGCGACGTGCTGTGGAACGCCGGCATCTTCCTGGCGCAGGCGCGCTTCCTGATCGAGGCGCTGGAGCAGCATGCGCCCGACATCCTGCAGTCCTGCCGCGCCGCCATGGCGGCCGCCCGCACCGAGCAGCCGGGCGCTGCCGCGCCGGGCGTGCTGTTCCTGCGGCCCGAGCAGGCCGCCTTCGAGGCCTGCCGCTCGCAGAGCATCGACTACGCCGTGATGGAAAAGCACACGGACGTGGCCGTCCTGCCCTTCCGCGGCCAGTGGAGCGACGTGGGCAGCTGGAACGCCGTGGCCGACCTCGCCCCGGCCGACGCGCAGGACAACCGCGTCCAGGGCCAGGGCTGGATCCACCAGGCCCGCAACACCTTCATCCATGCGCCGCACCGCCCGGTGGTGGCGCTGGGCACGCAGGACCTGCTGATCATCGACACGCCCGACGCCGTGCTGGTGGCGCGGCGCGATTGCGCCGAGCAGGTGAAGGACGTGGTCGCCCAGCTCGAACAGGCCAATGCGGCGCAGGCGGCGTTCCACCGCAAGGTGACACGTCCCTGGGGCTGGTACGACAGCGTGGACGCGGGCGAGCGCTTCCAGGTCAAGCGCATCGGCGTGAAGCCGGGCGCGTCGCTGAGCCTGCAGAAGCACCATCACCGCGCGGAGCACTGGGTGGTGGTGCGCGGCACGGCCGAAGTCACGCGCGGCAGCGAGACCTTCCTCCTGAGCGAGAACGAGTCCACCTACATCCCGATCGGCGAGGTGCACCGGCTGCGCAACCCCGGCAAGATGGAGCTGGAGATGATCGAGGTGCAGTCGGGGGCGTACCTGGGAGAGGACGACATCGTTCGGCTGGAAGACAGCTACGGCAGGCCCTGAGTTGAAAAACGGCGCGCCCGCCGCTGCTCCTGCCTTGCTTTCCGGGTCCTCGATCTACCTGGCGTCCAACGTCTTCACGGCCGCGGTCTGGTTCGCATTGCTGCCGGTGCTGACGCACTTCCTCGATCCGCGGGAATACGGCGAGGCGGCGATGTTCACGACGCTGGTCGGCGCCCTCAGCGCGTTCGTCGGCCTGAATGTCGTGGCGGCCAGCGGGCGGCGCCATTACGACGGCGGACCGCCCAAGGAACTGGCCGAATTCATGGGTGCCTGCCTGCAGATCCTGGCGGTGAGCGGCCTCGTCGCGCTCGGCGCGGTGCTCCTTTTCCGGGAGCAGCTGTCGGCGGTGCTGGGCCTGGCGCCCCGCTGGCTGCCCTGGGCCGTCCTCGTCGCGGTGCTGTCGTGCCTGCTCCAGCTGCGCCAGTCCCAGTGGCAGGTGCGCGGGCAATCCCGGCCCTACGCAATGCTCCAGAGCGGAGAGGCCGCCACCCAGGCGCTGTTGTCGCTCGTGCTGGTGGCGGCCTTGCTGCAGGGTGGCGCCGGGCGCATTGCCGCCGGCATCGCCTCCGCCAGCGTGTTCGCGCTGCTCGCCGTGACGCTGCTGCGGCGCGACGGCCTGCTGAAGGTCCGCACCTGGCGGCCCGATCACCTGAAGGAAGCGCTGGTATTCGGGGTGCCGCTGGTTCCCCATGTGGCGGCCAGCTTCGTCCTGGCCGCGGCGGACCGTGTGGTGGTCAGCGCCGAGCTGGGGCTCGCGCAGGCGGGGATCTACATGCTGGCCGCCCACCTGGCGCAAGCCGCCCTGCTCTTCTTCGATGCGATCAACCAGGCCTACGTGCCCTGGCTGTTCGAGCGGCTCAAGGCCGGTGACGCAGCGTCGCGGCGCCGGATCGTTCGCTACACTTACGCCTGGTTCGCGGTGCTGCTGGCCGCCGCGGGAATCGCTTTCCATGTCGGGCCCTGGCTGGTACGGCTGGTGGGCGGCGAACGCTACGCCGCCGCGGGCAGTGCCATCCCCTGGCTGCTTCTCGGGCAGGTGTTCGGCGGCATGTACCTCATGGTCACCAACTACGTCTTCTACGGCAAGCGGACGGGGCTGCTTTCGGCCGTCACGGTCGCCAGCGCCGCGATCCACATCGCCTTGCTGCTGGTCCTCGCCCCGAGGCTGGGTATCGAAGGAGCGGCCATGGCGTTCTGCATCGCCATGGGCATGCGGTTCCTCCTCACGTGGTGGGCTGCCCAGCGCAGCCACCCGATGCCGTGGTTTGCGCTGCGTGAAGGCAGCCCGCCCGCCGGATGAAGCATGTCTTCTTCGTCCATAGCCACATCACCTACCTCGTCTCGCGGGGCGTGATCCGCGAGCGCGGGCTGGCCCCTGCCGACGTGCTGTTCGTGTGCGCTCGCGGGTACCCGCCGCCGGCGGACGGCTACCAGTGGGTGGATTTCCCCGAGCGGCGCTGGGTGCTCACCTGGCGGCTTGGGCAATGGTTCGCGCAGAAGCGGGAACTGGCGCAGTTCATCGACCGGGTCGCCGGCGGCAGGGACTTCGCCTGGTACCTGCCGCACACGGCTGTTTCCTACTTCCGCGCCTTCATCGGACACCCGCTATGCCGGGGCTTCCACCTCATCGAGGAAGGCATGGGCGCGTACTTCACGGCCGAAGCGATCGGTCCCGTCCTGCGGCAGCTGGTGTCGTCCCGGCCGGGGTGGCGGGGCTGGGTGCTGCGGCTGTGGGTGCGGCTGCGTCCGCCGGTCTTCGCAGACCCCCGCTACCTGACCGCGTGGGGCTGCACGGACGACGCGTTCCCCGGGTATCCACGCAGGCGGAAGGTCGAGATCGCCGGCGTCCTGCCCGCCGCGGCGGAGAGCATCGAGACGGTTGTGGTCTTCGACGGCGCGCTCGAGACCCATATCGCCACACCGGAGGCGTTTTTCCGCTGTGTGCAGGATCTGGTGGAGCAGCTTTCGCGGGATGGACGCAGCACGGTGTTCTACAAGCTGCACCCGGTGCAGTATCGGGATACGCGGTACACGCCCCGACTTCGGCAGCTGCTGGATGCCAATACCCACGGGGTGCGTTTCGTGGAGCTGGCACCCGACTTCTGCCTGGAGGCCCTGGCCGCCGCGGGGCAGGCGTGCTTCTACGTGTTCCTGAGTTCCGTGGCGATCTACGCGGCCGAGGGCGGCTGCCGGGTGTACTCCATGTCGGACCGCCTCGCCGCGCTGGACCCGACCTACCGGGCGGCGGCCAAGGACCTGCCGGAGCCGGTGCGGAAAAGAATGGTCTTCCTTTAGGGGCTCGCGCACCACCTGTGCGCAACTTCGCACTGCCCGCCTCCCGGCTTGCACGGCGCCCCTGCACCCGCATGCTATAAAAGATGTGCGGAGCACATGCTCGCGCGACCCACACCAAGGCTCCATGCTCCACAACGCAAGCATCCTCGTCACCGGCGGAACGGGCTCCTTCGGCAACACCTTCGTGCCGATGACGCTCGCGAAGTACAACCCGCGCCGCATCGTCATTCTTTCGCGCGACGAGATGAAGCAGTGGGAAATGGCGAAGAAGTATGAAGGAGACCCGCGCGTGCGCTTCTTCATCGGCGACGTGCGCGACAAGGAACGCCTGTACCGGGCGCTCGACGGCGTGGACTTCGTCGTGCACGCCGCAGCCACGAAGATCGTGCCGACGGCCGAATACAACCCCTTCGAATGCGTGAAGACCAACGTGCTCGGGGCGATGAACCTGGTGGATGCGTGCATCGACAAGAAGGTCAAGCGGGTGGTCGCGCTTTCCACCGACAAGGCGAGCAGCCCGGTGAATCTCTATGGCGCCACCAAGCTGGCGTCGGACAAGCTGTTCGTCGCGGGCAATTCCTACGCCGGGGCCCACGAGACCCGCTTCGCCGTCGTGCGCTATGGCAACGTCATGGGTTCGCGCGGCTCGGTGATCCCCTTCTTCCTCTCGATCCGGGACAAGGGCGTGCTGCCCATCACGGATCCGCGCATGACCCGTTTCATGATCTCCCTGGAACAGGGCGTCGAGCTCGTCTGGCATGCCTTCGACGACATGGAGGGAGGAGAGATCTACGTGAAGAAGATCCCCTCGATGAAGGTCGTCGACGTGGCTCGCGTGATCGCCCCCCAGGCCCGCCAGGAGATCGTGGGGATCCGCCCCGGCGAAAAGTTGCACGAGCAGATGATCGGGGAGGAAGACTCGTACCACACCTACGCCTACCCGGACCACTTCAAGATCCTGCCGGCCATCAACAACTGGTCCGAGAGCCCGGCACGGATCAAGGACGGCCGCAAGGTGCCCGAGGGGTTCAGCTACACGAGCGCGAACAACCCCGAATGGATGCAGGACGAGGAATTGCGCGCCTGGATCACCCGGAACAGCAGCAGGATCGGCGCCTTCTGACACCATGATCCCCTACGGTCGCCAGCACATCACCGACGACGACGTGGCGGCCGTCGCGGAGGTCCTGCGCTCCGACTTCCTCACGCAGGGGCCGGCCGTCCCGCGCTTCGAGCGGGCGGTCGCCGAATACGTCGGCGGCACGCATGCGCTGGCCGTGAACAGCGCCACCTCCGCCCTGCACATCGCCTGCCTGGCGCTCGGCCTCGGCCCCGGGGACTGGCTGTGGACCAGCCCCATCACCTTCCTGGCCTCGGCCAACTGCGCCCTGTACTGCGGCGCGCGCGTGGATTTCGTGGACATCGACCCGCGCACCTGCAACATGTCGCCGGCGGCGCTGGAGCGCAAGCTGCGGCAAGCCAGGAAAGAGGGCCGGCTGCCGAAGGTCGTCGTCCCCGTGCATCTTTCCGGCGAACCCTGCGACCTGGCCGCGATCCAGGCCCTGGCGAAGGAGTACGGCTTCCACGTCGTCGAGGACGCCTCCCACGCGATCGGCGCGCGCTACCGCGGCAGCCGCATCGGCGATTGCCGCTACAGCGACATCACCGTCTTCAGCTTCCACCCCGTCAAGATCATCACCACGGCCGAAGGCGGCATGGCGCTCACGAACAGCGCGGACCTCGCCGCCCGGATGGACCTGCTGCGCAGCCACGGCATGACGCGCGACCCCGCGCGAATGACCGGAGCGCCGCACGGTCCCTGGTACTACGAGCAGGTCGCGCTCGGCTTCAACTACCGCATGACGGACGTGCAGGCCGCGCTCGGGGCGAGCCAGCTCACCCGCCTCGATCCCTACCTGGCGCGCCGCCATGCGCTGGCCGACCGGTACACCAAGCTGCTGGCCGGGCTCCCCGTCGTCCTGCCCACGCGGCATCCGGATTCCTTCTCCAGCCTCCACCTGTACATCGTCAAGTTGGCCCCGGACGCGGGCCGCAGCCGCCTCGACGTCTTCAATGCGATGCGCGCCGCGGGCATCGGCGTGCAGGTCCACTACATCCCCGTGCACACCCAGCCCTGGTATCGGCAGGCCGGCTTCAGCCCGGGCGACTTCCCCGAGGCGGAGGCCTACTATGCGCAGGCCTTGACCCTGCCGCTCTACCCGCAGCTGACCGAAGGGCAGCAGGACGAGGTGGTGGCGGCGCTGCGCAAGGCGCTGCAGCCATGAGGCTCGCGGTGATCCCGGCGCGTGGCGGCAGCAAGCGCATTCCGCGCAAGAACATCCGGCCGTTCTGCGGCAAGCCCATGATCACCTGGGCCATCGACGCCGCCCGCAGCAGCGACTGCTTCGACCGGATCGTCGTTTCCACCGACGACCAGGAAGTCGCGGAAATAGCGCGCGCGGCCGGCGCCGAAGTCCCCTTCATGCGGCCCGCGGAACTCTCGGGCGACCATGCCGCCACCGCACCGGTGATCGCGCACGCCATCGAATGGCACCGCGCCCGCGGGCAGGCGCCCGGCGAGGTGTGCTGCATCTACGCGACCGCACCCTTCCTCCGGCCCTCGGACATCCGGCAGGGGCTCGAGACGCTTCGCAGCAGCGGTGCCGTCTTCGCGTTCTCGGTCACGAGCTTCCCGGCGCCGATCCAGCGGGCCTTCCGCATCACCAGGGAGAACCGGGTCGAGATGTTCAACCCCGATCTCTTCCTGGCGCGGTCGCAGGACCTGGAACCCGCCTACCACGACGCCGCCCAGTTCTACTGGGGGCAGGCGGATGGCTGGCTGGCCGGCAAGCCCCTCTTTTCGCCCGATTCGGCGCCCGTCATCCTGCCCAGGCACCGGGTGCAGGACATCGACACGCCGGAGGACTGGGTCTCGGCGGAATGGATGTTCCGCGCCGTCCTTCAAACTGCCTCTTCCACCGACCAGCCATGAATTCCCAGCAGCACTACAAGACCGACCAGGAGGAGTTCTGGGCGGGTGCGTTCGGCACCGAGTACATCCAGCGCAACCAGGGCGACGCGCTGCTGGCCTCCAACCTGGACTTCTTCTCCAGGGCGCTGAGGTCGGCGCACCGGATGGACAGCTGCATCGAGTTCGGCGCCAACATCGGCATGAACCTGAAGGCGCTGCGCCTGCTGCGCCCCGGGCTGGACTGCCATGCCATCGAGATCAACGCGGACGCTGCGCGCCTGCTGGCGGAGGTGATCCCCCCCGCGAACATCCACCAGGGCTCGATCCTCGACTTCCAGCCGCGCCGGACCTGGGACCTGGCGCTGATCAAGGGCGTCCTCATCCACATCAATCCGACGGCCCTGCCCCAGGTGTACGACCAGCTGGTCGCGTCCACCGGCCGCTACCTGCTGGTGGCGGAGTACTACAACCCCTCGCCGGTGGCCATCCCCTATCGGGGCCACGGCGACCGGCTGTTCAAGCGGGACTTCGCCGGCGAGATCATGGACCGGCACCCCGGGATGCGCCTCGTCGACTATGGCTTCGCCTACCGGCGGGATCCCGTCCATCCCCAGGACGACATCACCTGGTTCCTGATGGAAAAATCCGGCGCGCCGACCCCTGCGGGATGAAGACATGCTGACCTACTGCAAACGCTGCGTGATGCCGGACACCAAGCCGGACCTGCACCTCGACGAAGAGGGCATCTGCAATGCCTGCCGCTCCTACGAACGGCGCAATGCCGTCGACTGGGACGCGCGCTACCAGGAACTGCTGCAGGTCCTCGAGCGCTACCGGCACCGCGACGGCAGCAACTGGGATTGCATCGTGCCGGTCAGCGGCGGCAAGGACAGCACCTACCAGGTCGTCCGGATGCTGCAGCTCGGACTGAACCCGCTGTGCGTCACTTCCACCACCTGCGATCTGTCGCCCCTGGGGCGGCAGAACATCGAGAACCTCAAGCGGCTCGGCGTCGACCACATCGAGGTGTCGCCGAATCCGGCCATCCGCGCCAAGCTCAACCGGCTCGGACTGACCCAGGTGGGCGACATCTCCTGGCCCGAGCACGTGGGCATCTTCACCATCCCCGTGCGCGCGGCCGTCCAGTTCAACGTGCCCCTGATCGTGTGGGGAGAGAATTCGCAGAACGAGTATGGCGGCCCGGCGGCCGCGGCGGACAACAACGTCCTCAACCGGCGCTGGCTGGAGGAATTCGGCGGCCTGCTCGGCATGCGCGTGTCCGACCTCATCGGGCAGGACGGCATCGAGGCCAAGCACCTGATCCACTACACCTATCCGAGCGACGAGGAGTTGCGTCGCGTGGGCGTCACCGGCCTGTTCCTCGGCCACTACCTGCCCTGGGACGGCCTGTCGAACGCACTCATCGCGCAGGCCAACGGCTTCCGCACGTACGACAAGGTGGTCGAGGGCTCGATGGTGAACTACGAGAACCTGGACAACCACCAGACCGGCATCCACGACTACTTCAAGTTCCTCAAGTTCGGCTTCGGCCGCGCCACCGACCTCGCCTGCCTGCACATCCGCCGCGGCCGGCTCACCCGCCGCGACGGACTGGAAGCCGTGAAACGCCTGGACGGCAACTTCCCCTCGGAGTACCTGGGCAAGCCGCTGGCCGAGATCCTGCGGCCGCTGGACCTGGGGGTCGACGAGTTCGTCCGCATCTGCGACAAGTTCACCAACAAGAAGATCTTCCGGCGGGACGCCAGCGGTGTCCTGCTCAAGGACCGCTCGGGCAACCTGACGAAGATCAACTACGACAACCCATGAAGGTCGGCCTGCTCGACTACGGCGCCGGCAACCTGGGCTCGGTCGGACGCGCCCTGGAAGAGCTGCGGGTGAACCCGACGCTGGTGACCCGCGCCGTGGACATGCATGCGGCCGACTGCTTCATCCTCCCTGGCGTCGGCAACTTCGCCGATTGCGCGGCGCAGTTGCGCACCGGCGGCTGGGACAAGGCGCTGCAGGACGAAGTGCTCGCCTACGGCAAGCCGCTCCTGGGCATCTGCGTGGGCATGCAGCTGCTGGCGGACTTCAGCACGGAAGGCGCCGAGGACTCCCCGGACGGGCGCGTGCCGGGCCTGGGCTTCGTGCCCGGCAAGGTCGAACACCTGCGCCAGCTGGGATGCGCGGGGCGCATTCCGCACGTCGGCTGGAACGAGGTCCGGCCGCGCGAGCCGGTGTCGCCGCTCTTTGCGGGCATCCCGGCGGGCACCGATTTCTACTTCGTCCACAGCTACGCGTTCGAGGCGGCGAACCCGGAGGAGGTCATCGCCACTACCGATTACGGCGTCCCGGTGACGGCGGCGGTCGCCCGCGGACGGGTGGCGGGAACCCAGTTCCATCCGGAGAAGAGCTCGCGCGCGGGCTTCCGGATCCTGGCCAATTTCATCCAGTCGCCGCCATGCTGAAGGTGCGCGTCATACCGACGCTGCTGTGGAAGCGGTTCGGCCTGGTCAAGGGCATCGGTTTCGACAGCTGGCGCCGCGTGGGGCCCGTGCTGCCGGCGGTCAAGGTCTACAACCAGCGCGAAGTGGACGAACTCGTGCTGGTGGACATCGTGGGCCATCGATCCGGCGACGATCCCGACTACGAGTCGGTCGGCGAGTTCGCCAGCGACTGTTTCGTGCCCCTGACGGTCGGAGGCGGCATCACCCGCATCGAGCAGGTGCAGATGCTGCTGCGCGCCGGCGCGGACAAGGTCAGCGTGAACACGGCAGCCTACGGGAATCCCTCGCTGGTGAGCGAGATCGCCGCGCGGCACGGGGTGCAGTGCGTCGTCGCCAGCGTGGACGTGCGGGCCGACGGCCCTGGCAGGTGGCGCTGCTTCAGTCATGCGGGGAGCCGCGACACCGGCAAGGACGTGGTCGAATGGGCGCGCGAACTGGAAGCTCGGGGCGCGGGCGAGATCCTGCTGACATCGATCGAGCGCGACGGCACGATGCAAGGCTACGACCTGCCGCTGGTGCAGGCGGTCGCCGCCGCGGTGAGCGTGCCCGTCATCGCGTCCGGCGGCGCGGGCACCTACGCGCACATGGTCGAAGCGGTGCGCGATGCGGGCGCTTCGGCGGTGGCGGCTGCGAGCATGTTCCACTTCACCGAGCAGACGCCTGCGGGCGCGAAGGCGGCGCTCGCCGCGGCCGGGGTGCCCGTGCGCAAGACGTTCGCCGCGCCTGTCGGGAGCTGAGATGAGGGTCCTGTTCCGGGCGGATGCATCCCTCCAGATCGGCACCGGCCACGTGATGCGCTGCCTGACCTTCGCCGACGCGCTGGCGCGGGAGAGGAAGGCGCGCTGCGAATTCGCCTGCCGCCTGCACGAGGGCCACCTTGCGGACTTCATCGCGGCACGCGGATATGACGTGCATCGACTGCCGCCATCCGCCGCGCCGCCGTCCGCCGACCTGTACGAACGCTGGCTCGGCTGCGACGAGCCCACGGACGCCGCGCAGGTGCTGGCGGCTGTCGGGGTGGCCGCGTTCGACCTGCTCGTGGTCGACCACTACGGCCTCGGCGTTCGCTGGGAGACGGCGCTGCGCGGTGCGTGCCGCCACCTGGTCGCGCTGGACGATCTGGCGGACCGCGGGCACGCCTGTGACGTGCTCCTGGACGGGAACCCGGGAAGGTTGGCGGCCGACTACGCCCAGCTCGTGCCCGCAGGCTGCCGCGTCCTGGCGGGCGCCGCGTATGCCCTGCTGCGGCCGCAGTTCGCCGCCGCCCGGGAAGGCAGCCTGGCGCGCCGGCGCGACGGCGCGGCGCGGAAGGTCCTGGTCACCATGGGAGGGGTCGATCCGTCGAACATGACGTCCCGCGTCCTGGAGGCGCTGCGCGCCGCGCCGCTTCCTGCGGATGCCTCCCTCACTGTCGTCCTCGGGCCGCACGCGCCGTGGGCGGACGAGGTCCGGCAGCAGGCGCAGCGGATGCCCTGGCCGACGACGGTCGTGGCGAACGTCGAGGACATGGCGGCCCTCATGGCCAGCCAGGACCTCGCCATCGGCGCCGCCGGCGTGACGGCCCTGGAGCGCTGCTGCCTGGGCCTGCCCTCCCTGCTGTTCGTGCTTGCGGACAACCAGGCCCCGGGCGCGCGAGCGCTGGAAGGCGCGGGCGCGGCGCTGGTCGTGGCGAGCGAGGCGGACGCCCTGAAGGGCGACCTGCGCGAAAAGCTCGCCGCCCTCCTTTCGCCCGGCCGGCTGCGTGCAATGCAACAGTGCTGCGCCGCGCTGGTCGACGGGCTCGGCGTGTCCCGGCTCATGACGGAGATGGAACATGACCTCGCCTGAAACCTGCAGGGCGCGGCGCATGGTCGCGACCGACCTGGAACAGGTGCTGGGATGGCGCAACCACCCCGACGTGCGCCGGCACATGCTGAGCCAGCACGAAATCACGCTGGAGGAGCACGCCGCGTGGTTCGAGCGCGTGAGCGACGATCCCGGCCGCGCCGTCCTCATCGTCGAGGACGGGGGCCGGCCCATCGGCTTCGTCCAGTTCACGGGTGTGCGTCCCGGCGGCGTCGGCGACTGGGGTTTCTATGCCGTGCCGGGCGCCCCGAAAGGCTCCGGCAGGAAACTCGGCACGGCCGCGCTCGACGTGGCCTTCGGTGAGCTGGGGCTGCACAAGGTCTGCGGCCAGGCGCTCACCCGCAACGCCGGCTCCATGGCCATGCACGCCGCGCTCGGCTTCCGCCAGGAGGGCTTGCTGGTGGAGCAGGTGCCGGTCGATGGACACTACGAAGACATCGCCTGCTTCGGCTTGCTGGCCAAGGACTGGCTGCGCGCCAGGCAACGGGACCCCGCATGAACCACATCCACATAGCCGGTCGCCGCATCGGCGACGACGAACCGCCCTACGTGATCGCCGAACTCTCGGCGAACCACAACGGCGACATCGCCACCGCAAGGCGGATCATCGAGGAGGCGAAGAAGGCAGGCGCCGACGCGGTGAAAGTCCAGACCTATCGGCCCGACACCATCACGCTGAAGTCGAACGCCGAGGATTTCCAGATCCACGAAGGGCTGTGGGCCGGCAGGACGCTCTACGAGCTGTACGAGGAAGCCCACATGCCCTGGGAGTGGCACGAGGTGCTGTTCCGGCATGCACGCGAGGTGGGGATCACGATCTTCAGTTCCCCGTTCGACACGACCGCGGTGGACCTGCTGGAAGAACTGGGCGCGCCGGCCTACAAGATCGCGTCCTTCGAAGCCGTCGACCTGCCCCTGATCCGCTACGCGGCTCGCACCGGCAAGCCGATGATCATCTCCACCGGCATGGCGGATGCCCAGGAGATCGCCGAGGCCGTGCAGGCGGCTAGGGACGGCGGCTGCAGGGAACTGGCCCTGCTGCATTGCGTCAGCGGCTACCCGGCGCCTGCCGCCGACTACAACCTGCGCACCCTGACGGACATGCGCCAGCGCTTCAGCGTCGTCACCGGCCTGTCCGACCACACCCTGGACAACACCACGGCCATCGCGAGCGTGGCCCTCGGCGCGGCGATCATCGAGAAGCACTTCACCCTCGATCGAAGCGCCGGCGGTCCGGATTCCAGTTTCTCGCTGGAACCCCCGCAGCTGCGCGAGCTTTGCACAGGGGCGCGCACCGCGTGGGAAGCGCTGGGCCGGGTGGACTACGGCCTGAAGTCCAGCGAGACCGGCAACGTCAAGTTCCGCCGCTCCCTGTATTTCGTCGAGAAGGTGCGCGCGGGCGAGCCGATCCCGAGGAGCGCGGTCCGCAGCGTCCGGCCCGGGTTCGGGCTGCCGCCCAAGATGCTGGACGAAGTGATCGGGAAGGTCGCGCGGCGCGACATCGAGCCTTTCACGCCGGTGCGCGCCGAGGACATCGCCGGACCTGCCGAAAACTAGGGAAGGGCTTCGAGCGGCTGCGGCGCCGCGCGCACCGGCGCCCGCCGCATCTGCTCCAGCGCCGCCAGGCAATAGTGCGAGAACCACAGCGACGCGAACACGAACACCAGCGTGTAGATCCAGATCGCGGCCGGGATCAGGATCGGGAAGGCGGCGGCGAAGAACCAGCCGGAGGCCCACACGATGCTGGGGGCCGCGCCCAGGTAGCCGGTGGCCATCCCCATCAGCAGCAGCCACACGCGGTGCTCGCGGAACACCAGCCGGCGTTCGTCGCCGCTGGCGTGGTCGGCCAGCGAGTCGAAGGTCATCACCCGGTAGGTGAGCCAGCCCCAGATCAGGGGCGGCAGCACCAGGATCAGCGGCGGGATCAGCCACAGCGGCAGCGAAATCACCAGGGCCAGCAGCGCCAGCAGCATCGACCCCAGTGACCAGAAGGCACCGCGCAGGAAGGAGGCACCGTGCTTGCGTTCCAGCGCTGGAAAGCGCCGCCGGCTGACCAGGTTCACGATCGCCGGCGTCATGAGCAGCGCGACGAAGAACAGCACCAGGACCACCAGCACCGGCGTGATCGCGAAGATCACCAGCAGCGGCGCCAGCGCGTTCTTCAGCCCGCCCAGCCCCATGTCGTCGAGCCAGCGGGTGGCGCTGGCGAGCCATTCCGTGGACTCCAGCCAGAGGAACACGGAGTTCACCGCGCTGTCCCAGAAGAAGTAGCCGAGGCCGAGCGCCAGCAGCACCAGCAGCACCAGGGGCAGCAGCGACAAGGCGATGATGCGCGGGTGCAGGCAGTAGGCGGCCGCGCGCCAGAAGGAGTCGAGGAACAGGGACATTGGGGCGAATGCTAGTGCACTGCCACCCGCGCCCCGCATTCACCGCGGCGCAGGGCCACTTCCAGCGGCGCGAGCAGGCGACCCGCCCACTCCTTGGCGGGGGAGCGGGCCGCCCGCATGCCGTCGCTGGTGGGGATGAAGCTGTCGAGGGTGAGGACATGCTGGAATTTCGGCGCGTCCGGCGCCGGCGCGGGCAGGACGTCGAAGCCGGCGGACTGGAACAGCGCGCGCGACCGCGGCATGTGCACCGGGTCCGTGACAAGGGCGATCGTCCGCATGCCGATCGGCTGCAGGAGACATGCCGAGAACAGTGCGTTCTCCAGCGTATCCACCGCCTCGACCTCCACCCAGCGTGGCTGCAGGCCGTGTTGCTTGCGCAGGATGTCCTCCATCGTCATCGACTCGGCGGGGAAGTAGGCGTCGCCCCCTCCCTTGCCCGTGACGAGCAGGGGCAGGCCGGTCTGCCGGTGCAGGTGGGCCGCGTGATCCAGGCGGTCAATACGGCCCGAGAGCAGGACGATCGCCTGCGCATGGCGCAGCTGGTCCGCACGGATCGGTTGCGACTGCCGCTCCAGCCCCCAGGACAGGAAAACAGCCCCCGCCTCGCTGCACAGCAGCACCATCAGCGACAGGACGAAAGCGCAGGCGGCCGATAGCCACAGGAACCCGCGCATCCGCCCTCAGGCCCGGCCCACCAGCCGCAGCAGGCCCAGCCACTGCTGCGACCAGAAGCCGCGGCCGTAGTTCCGGCCCTGCTCCACTTGGTCGCGCACGCCCGTGGGGTCGTAGCGCAGCTCGAAGTTCGCG
Source organism: Ramlibacter sp. (assembly GCA_022844525.1). Lineage (GTDB taxonomy): Bacteria > Pseudomonadota > Gammaproteobacteria > Burkholderiales > Burkholderiaceae_C > Ramlibacter. The sequence goes on along the minus strand of JALHLO010000039.1, from coordinate 1,712 downwards.
GTGCCGAACAGCACGTCCCACCAGGGCAGCAGCACGCCGAAGTTGTGCCCGCCCAGCGCCGGGCTGCGGCCGGCGCGCAGCAGCTCGCCGCTGTCCTTGCGCTCGTGGCCGAGGCCGACGGCGTGGTGCAGCCGGTGGAAGCGCGGGCTGATCCAGAGCCGCTCGCCGATGCGGCCGAAGTGCAGGCGCACGTTGGCGTGCTGCAGGCTTTCGCTCAATTGCGCGATGGCGACGATCGCGACGAACTGGCCCGGGCCCACGCCGATCAGCTGCCCCACGACCACCAGGACGCTGTCGCGCAGCAGGTCGTCCAGCAGGTGGTTGCGGTTGTCGCTCCACATCGTCAACTGCCGCTGCGAGTGGTGCAGCGAATGCAGGCTCCACCACCAGTTGAAGCCGTGCTGGCCGCGGTGGATCCAGTAGTCGACGAAGTCGAAGACGACCAGGTAGATGACGAAGCTGATGAAGGGGTGCGCCGCGCCGGCCCCCATCAGCTGGTCGATGTGCACTGTGCTCATGCCGGCCACGCGCAGCATGCCGAAGGCCGCGTCGAACAGCGGCTCCACGCTGAAGAAAAGCGCCACCCGGAACAGCCCGAGGCGATGCACCAGGGTGTAGATCACGTCGGTGCGCACGCTCGCCGCGTCCGCCATGGGTTCCACCGGGCGCCAGCGCTGCAGCGGGCCGATGATGGCCAGCATCAGCGCGATCTGGATGATGCCGACCAGCAGCCAGCCGGTGGCCTCGTAGCCGTTCTCCAGGAAGGCGCCCAGCCCGAAGGAGTACATGATCGGCTGGATCGCCGTCTCGAACAGCCCCTGCTGGGCCCACTCGAAGATGTCCTGAATCCACTGCATCGGCTTACTTCCTGCCCATGATCCACGCACGGTACGTGGGGTGATCGCGCAAGGTGGCGAAGCAGAAGCCCCTGGCCTTCAGCCCCTTGATCAGCGGCTCCAGCACCGCCGGCGCCCAGGGGTCCTTGCGCGACCAGATGCCCAGGTGCGCCACGAGGATGTCACCGCCGCGCACATCGCGCAATGCCTTTTGCAGCAGGTGCCGGTTGCTGAAGGATTCGCTGGGTAATTCGTCACCCAGGAAGCCGGCGGGCGCCCAGCCCACGTGCTGGTAGCCGCAGGCGCGGGTGGCGGCCAGCAGCCGCGGCGAGGTCTTGCCCCCGGGCGCCCGGAACAGCGGCAGCGGTGCCTTGCCCGTGAGCTCCTCCACGCGCAGGGCCGCGCGCTCGATCTCGCGGCAGTACTCCGCCGCCGTCCAGGTGGACTCCTTGCCCGCGTCGGGCCCGGCCGAAGGCTGCACCCGGAAGCGCGCGGGCCGGCCCGGCACGTCCGCCACCCAGTAGGTGTGGTCCCAGGTGTGCGAGGCGAACTCGTGGCCTTCGGCGCCGCGCGCCCGCCACCAGTCCGCCCAGTCGCGGCTGAGGCTGCCGCCGCCTTCCTTGGTCTTCTCGTTGGCGGCGAAGAAGGTGGCCTTGACCTCGTTGCGCTTCAGGACGTCGGCGACCAGTTCGGCCACGCCCATGTGGCCGGTGTCGAAGGTCAGGTAGACGGGCTTGTCGCAGGCGGGCTGGGCGGTGGCGGCCGAAGCGATGAAAGCTGTCAGTGCCAGGGCGAGCGCCCCCACCCCGGCCCTTCCCCGGAGGGGGAGGGAGGCGAGCGCAAGCCAGATGCGGAAGCCGGTCATCACTGCCTCGG
>JALHLO010000038.1 GCA_022844525.1 Ramlibacter sp. | reverse complement strand
CCACGGGCAGCTCGGCCCGGCGGAGATCGCACCCAAGCGCGACTGGACCTACCGCCAGGTGCTGTGGCTCGCGCACGCGCACGGCATCCCCATGCACATGCCGGCGGCGCATCCCTTCAACCCGCTCGGCGCGCTGCGGCTCGCGCTGGCCTGCGGGCAGGGCGGGCGCGTGAACCGCTTCGTCGCCGAGACGATCTTCCGCCACGTCTGGCGCGACGGCGCCGACGCGGCCGATGCGCAGCGCCTGGCGCAGCTGCGCGCGGAACTGCAACCGCAGCGCGACCCGGGGAGCGAGGAAGTGAAGGCGGAACTCAAGGCCAACACCGACGCGGCGATCGCGCGCGGCCTGTTCGGCGTGCCGACGATGGAAGTGGACGGCAGGCTGTTCTGGGGCTTCGACGGGCTGCCGATGCTGCGGGAGTACCTGGAGGGGAACGGGTGGTTCGCGTCGGGGGCGTGGGAGCAGGCGGGCTCCGTGCCGGCGGGGAAGACGCGCACCTGAGCGGCCGCGCGTCGCGGTTCGGCGCTGCGCGCGCTCACCACGACCTACGGGTGCGGCGTACGGGAAAACACCGAGGAAGCTCCTGACACGGGCGGGCGCGGGTTAACCCGCGCATTCCAGGCCGGCATCGCGCCGGAATCCGCATCATGAAAGCGCCTCCGCGGGTTTCACCTGAAACGGTCAGGCCGCCGCAAGTTTGACGCAAGTCAATGTTGGCTGCGCGTCAGAGCAGGGTCAGAGCGCGACCGAAGAATCCGCCGCTCGTTCATCCCCGACCCTGGAGACAAGACATGGCCGCAGTCCTTCCCGCCGCCGCCAACCGCCCGATGACGGCGGAAGAGAAGAAGGTGATCTTCGCCTCTTCCCTCGGCACCGTGTTCGAGTGGTACGACTTCTACCTGTACGGCTCGCTCGCCGCCATCATCGCCAAGCAGTTCTTCTCGGGCCTGGACCCCAGCGCCGCCTTCATCTTCGCGCTGCTCGCCTTCGCCGCCGGCTTCCTGGTGCGCCCCTTCGGCGCCATCGTGTTCGGCCGCCTGGGCGACATGATCGGCCGCAAGTACACCTTCCTGGTCACCATCCTGATCATGGGCCTGTCGACGTTCATCGTCGGCCTGCTCCCCAGCTACGCCAGCATCGGCGTGGCCGCCCCCGTCATCCTGATCGCGCTGCGCATGCTGCAGGGCCTGGCGCTGGGCGGCGAGTACGGCGGTGCCGCGACCTACGTCGCCGAGCACGCGCCGCACGGCAAGCGCGGCGCCTACACCGCGTGGATCCAGACCACCGCGACGCTGGGCCTGTTCCTGTCGCTGATCGTCATCCTCGGCACCCGCACGCTCATGGGCGAGCAGGCCTTCGGCGACTGGGGCTGGCGCATCCCCTTCCTGCTGTCCGTGCTGCTGCTCGGCATCTCGGTGTGGATCCGCCTGTCCATGAACGAATCGCCCGCCTTCCAGAAGATGAAGGCCGAGGGCAAGACTTCCAAGGCGCCGCTGACCGAGTCCTTCGGCCAGTGGAAGAACCTGAAGATCGTGATCCTGGCGCTGGTCGGCCTGACCGCCGGCCAGGCCGTGGTGTGGTACTCGGGCCAGTTCTACGCGCTGTTCTTCCTGACGCAGTCCCTGCGCGTGGACAACGCCACCGCCAACCTGATGATCGCCGCGGCGCTGGTGATCGGCACGCCCTTCTTCATCGTGTTCGGCGCGCTGTCCGACAAGATCGGCCGCAAGCCGATCATCATGGCCGGCTGCGCGCTGGCCGCCGTCACCTACTTCCCCGTGTTCGGCGCGCTGACCAAGGCGGCCAACCCCGACCTGGCCGCCGCGCAGGCCAACGCCAAGGTGGTGGTGACCGCCGACGCCCGCGGGTGCTCCTTCCAGGGCAGCCCGGTGGCGCGCGAGATCGACTTCTCCAGTTCCTGCGACATCGCCAAGCGCTACCTGGCGCAGAACTCGGTGAGCTACGACAACGCCGTGGGCGAAGCCGGCAAGCCGGCCACCATCACCATCGGCGACAAGTCCATCGTGGCGCCGACCGCCGTGGTCGCCAACAGCAAGTTCGACGAGGACAGCACGAAGAAGATCGCCGCCTTCAAGAAGGAAGTGACCGACGCGCTGCGCGCCGCCGGCTACCCCGCCAAGGCCGACCCCGCCAAGATGAACAAGGGCATGGTGGTCGCGATCCTGGTGTACCTGGTGATCCTGGTGACCATGGTGTACGGCCCGATCGCGGCGATGCTGGTGGAACTGTTCCCCACGCGCATCCGCTACACCTCCATGAGCCTGCCGTACCACATCGGCAACGGCTGGTTCGGCGGCCTGCTGCCCACCACCGCCTTCGCCATCGTGGCGCAGACCGGCAACATGTACAACGGCCTCTGGTACCCGATCATCATCGCCGCCGCCACCTGCGTGATCGGCACGATCTTCATCAAGGAAACCAAGGACGTGGACATCTACGCCCGCGACTGATCCAGCCTGCTGGGTGAAGGGCCCCTCCGCCGGAGGGCCCTTTGCCAACCAGACTGACCCAGGAGACAAGACCATGTGGAAAATCGCCGTCGGCTTCGCCGTGTTCGCCGCCATCTCGCTGTTCGTCATCTTCCAGGCCGGCGACAAGGTGGACATGAGCGGCGAGAAGCACGGGACCGAGGCCGTCACGCCCGCCGCCGGCGCGTCGGCCGCCAGGCACTGACGCTCGCCTTCGCGGCCGCGCAGCGCCGCTGCGTTTTTGCAGCGCGGCAGCGGGGCGGCTAGACTGGTGCAATGGCGCCGACCCGTTTCCAGCTCACACGCTATTTCACGCTCACCAGCCTGGTGGCGTTCGCGGTGCTGGGCGGGTCCCTGTTCTTCCTGCAGCGCGGCGAGGAGAAGTACTTCGCGGCCGTCCAGCGTGACCAGACGGACTTCATCGCCAAGGCGCAGGCGCAGCTGCTGCAGGAGCAACGCGATGCCGCGCGCGCCAACCTGGTGTCGGTGCACGAGGCCGGCCACGTCACGCTCACGCGCGTCTTCGCCAATGCGCTGTGGGCCTCGCACCTGGCGCCGCTGGTGGCGCAGGCGCAATCCGTGCCCATCGACGCCTGCCGGCTGCGGCAGGACGCCCCGGTCGGCGTCATCCCCGGCCTGGCGGAGGCGAAGGCCTGCACCGAGAAAGTGCGCGGCCGCATCATGGCGCTGCCCGCCTTCGGCGCGATCGATGCGCCGGTGCGTGCGCTCATGCGCGGCACCAACGTGTTCAAGATCAAGGTCTACGACCTGCGCGGGCTGACGGTCTATTCGTCGGAGCTGGCGCAGGTGGGCGAGGACAAGGCGGACAACCGCGGCTGGCAGGCGGCGGCGGAAGGCAAGGCCGCGAGCGAGCTGGTGCACCGCAACCAGTTCAGCGCCTTCGAGGGCGTGGTGCACGACCGCGACCTGATCCAGAGCTACATCCCGGTGTCCGCGGGCCCCGAAGGCGTGGCCGGCGTGTTCGAGATCTACTCGGACGTGACGCCCCTGCTGCACCAGCTCGAGCAGGCCTCCACGCGCGCGGCGTCGGTGAGCGCCGGCAACCAGCAGCGGCTGCGGGAGGGCTCGGCGCGCAGCCAGGCGGCGGTGGAGTCGGCCTCCGGGCGCTTCATCCTCACCATCATCGCCCTGCTGGTGCTGACCTACCTGGCGCTGCTGTTCTTCGTGCGCCGCGGCCAGGGCCTGATCGACCGCGAGGCCCGCGTGCGCGAACAGGCGGCGCTGCGCGAGCAGGAGTGGCACCGCGACAAGATGGCCGCCAACATCTCGCACGAGGTCGGCAACCCGCTCGCCATCATCTCCGGGCTGGCGGAGGAGATCGGCCACTGGCGCGACCCGCAGGACATCAACCCGGAGTTCCCGCGCATGATCGTGGAGCAGACCGGGCGCATCGCCAACATGACGCGCCGGATCGACGACTTCGCCAGCGCCGGCCGCGACACGCCGGAGGCGCTGGACATCAACCAGCTGGTGCAGTCCGTCTGCGACTTCCTGTTCTTCGACCGCCGCTTCCACGGCACGCCGATCGACCTGCGGCTGCAGCCCGGGCTGCCCGCCTGCCACGCCATTCCCGACCACGTGACCGAGGTGCTGATGGGGCTGCTGCAGGCCTACGAGCAGGGCTGCGAGGGCTGCGGTGTCTCCGGCGCGCGGCTGGCGGTGGAAACGGGCCTGGAGCGCGACGAGGTGACGATCCGCATCAGCGGCTCGTGCGAGCACGACAGCAGCAACTGCCCGTGCCCGGTCGGCGACCCGCGCATGGATTCGGCCCGCCGCCGCATGGAAGGCATGGGCGGCCGCATCGCCCCGGTCGGCTCGGCGGTGGAACTGCGCCTGTCCTGCGTCGCGCCGGCGGCGTGAGCGGGCGGGGCGCCGCGCTCAGCGCTTGAACTTGCCGTCGGCGCCGATGATCGACAGGTCCGCGAAGTCCAGGCCGGTGTGGTCGTCGGCGCCGTAGCTCACTTCCAGCCCGCCCAGGTCGAAATTGCGGATGCCTTCCAGCGCGGCCAGCAGCTTGGCGCGCGTGGGATTGGGGCCGGCGCGGCGCAGGCCTTCCACCAGCACCTTGGCCGCGGCGTAGCCCTCCAGCATGGCGGGGCTCAGCTCCAGCTTCTTGTCCTTGGCGAGCGCCATGGCTTCCTTGATGAACCCGTAGGCGTACGAGCGCTCGTAGGGGAAGACCTGCGTCACGACGACACCGCGCGAGTGCTCGCCCAGGCTCTTGATGAAGCCCGAGGACGCGTTGTTGGACAGCGTGACCACCTGCGCCGCGGACTTGGCGGCACGCAGCGCCTTCACGCCGTCGGCCACCGCGTTGCCCGACGCGATCCACAGCACGGCCTGCGCCTCGTGCTTCACGATCTCCGGGATCATGGTGCCGTAGTCGGGCTTCAGGCGGTCGGCCTTGATCACCGTGACCGGCTTGGAGCCCGCCTTGGTGAAGCCCTTGGTCGCGCCTTCCAGGCCGTCCCGCCCGAACGAGTCGTCGGCATACACGACGGCGATGCGCGTCATGCCCATGGTGTGCAGGTGGAAGACCGCCTTCTCCGCCTCGCGCTGGTAGGTGGCCCGGACGTTGAACACATGCTTCTTCACCGGCTGGTGCAGCACCATGGCCCCGGTGGACGGCGCCACGAGCGCCACGCCGTGCTGTTCCAGCAGGGGGATGATCGCCTCGCTGTGCGGCGTCCCGCGGCACAGGAACAGCGCCAGGACGTTCTTCTCCTCGATCAGCTGCTTGGCGTTGGCGGCGGCGAGCTTGGGCTCGAACTTGTCGTCCATGGAGACCAGGTCGATCTTCTGGCCGTTCACGCCGCCCTTCGCATTGATGTGGTCGATCCAGAGCTTGGCGCCTTCGGTGGTTTCCTTAACGCCGGCGGCAACCGTTCCCGTAATGCCGGCCGTCTGCCCGATCACCAGCTGGGCCAATGCCAGCGCGGGCGCCAGGGCGGCGAAGGCCGCAACGATGTACTTCTTCATGTCCCGTCTCCTCAGGCGCGTTGCGCACCCGGCGTGACCGAGTGTAAAAGGAGCTCGGCCATAACACCACCGAAGCATCCCGGGATGAGGTAAGGATTTAGACGCGATGCAACAGGCGGTCCGGGAGCAGCCGGCGAAAAGCCGGGACCAGGGCGTTGATGCGCTGCGCGGCCTGTGCCTGGCAGTGCTGGCTGGCCACCACCTGGAAGGTCGCGTCCCGCAGCAGCCAGAGTTCCTGCGCGCATTCCGCGGTGTGCACGCGCCAGCGCAGTCGGTCGCACTCGAAGCCGCCGCAGTCCTCCAGCACCGACAGCAGCAACTCCCGCACCGATTCCACGCCGGGTTGCGGCGGCCGGAACTGCCATTCGAAGGGCGCGCTATGCAGCCATTGCGTCCATGAGGCCATGGGGTCAGCGGAGGGGCGGGAGCCGCACGATAGGTATTCCGGCCGAGTTGCTTTTGTAGGACAAGGCGCATCGCTGTCGTGGGACAGGGGTATAGGGCAGCCCGGCGGCAGGGGCGCCACCCCTTCCCTAGAATGTCGGGCCCCGTTTCGAAAAGGTCTCCATGTCCCAGGGAGTTATCCGCATCCGCGGCGCCAGGCAGCACAACCTCAAGAATCTCGACCTCGATCTGCGCACCGGTGAGCTGACGGTGGTCACCGGCCCCAGCGGCTCCGGAAAATCCAGCCTGGTGTTCGACACGCTGTATGCGGAAGGCCAGCGGCGCTACGTCGAGACCTTCTCCGCCTATGCCCGCCAGTTCCTGGAGCGCATGGACAAGCCCGCGGTGGACCGGGTGGAGGGGGTGCCGCCCGCGATCGCCATCGACCAAACCAACCCGGTGCGCTCGTCCCGTTCCACGGTCGGCACGATGACCGAGCTGAACGACCACCTGAAGCTGCTGTTCGCGCGGGCCGCGCAGCTGTTCGACCGGCAGACCGCGCTGCAGGTGCGGCACGACACGCCCGAGACCATCTACGAGCAGCTGATGGAGCGCACACGGGACGGTGATCCGCGCCTGGTGGTGACCTTCCCGGTGGAACTGCCGGGGGGCACGACGCCCGAGGAAGTGGAGCAGTGGCTCGCCGCCAGCGGCTTCACGCGCGTGCAGGCGGAGCGCGAAGTCGCGACGCCCACCGGGCCGCGCAAGGTCCTCGACGTGGTCGCCGACCGCTTCCGCATCCAGGGCGTGGAGAAAGTGCGGGCGATCGAGGCGATCGAGGTGGCGCTCAAGCGCGGGTCGGGGCGGCTGGCGGTGTATGCGGGCGACGATGATGCGAAGGACGTCTGGAGGTTCTCCACCGGCCTGCACTGCCCCGACAGCGACATCCGCTACGCGGACCCGGTGCCCTCGATGTTCTCCTTCAACTCGCCGGTGGGGGCCTGCGAGACCTGCCGCGGCTTCGGGCGGGTGATCGGCGTCGATTACGGCCTGGTGATCCCCAACGACAAGCTCACGCTGCGCGCGGGCGCGATCAAGACCTTCCAGACGCCGGCGTGGTCGGAGTCGCAGGACGACATGATGCGGCACGCGGAATCGGCCGGCATCCCGCGCGACACGCCCTGGTACAAGCTCACCCCGGAGCAGAAGCACTGGGTGATCGACGGCGCGCCCAATTACCGCGAAGGCAACTGGAACCGCCAGTGGTACGGCGTCAAGCGCTTCTTCCAGTACCTGGAAAGCAAGTCCTACAAGATGCACATCCGGGTGCTGCTGTCCAAGTACCGCAGCTACACCCCGTGCGAGGCGTGCGGCGGCGCGCGCCTGAAGACCGAGGCGCTGCTGTGGCGCCTGGGCAGCAAGGCGGACGCCGACGCGGTGCTGGAGCCGGGCAAGCGCTTCCTGCCGGTGGGCGTGCAATGGACCCGTGCGCAGCTCGAGGCCCTGCCGGGGCTGTCGCTGCACGACCTGATGATCCTGCCGATCGCCAAGCTGCGCCGCTTCTTCGACCGGGTCGAGCCCGAGGCGGAAGCGCACGCCGGCGGCGGCGAGCTGCAGGCGCTCAAGCTGCTGTTCGAGGAGATCAACACCCGCCTGAAGTACCTGGTGGACGTGGGCATCGGCTACCTCACGCTGGACCGCCAGAGCCGCACGCTGTCGGGCGGCGAGGTGCAGCGGATCAACCTGACCACCGCGCTGGGCACCTCGCTGGTCAACACGCTGTTCGTGCTGGACGAGCCCAGCATCGGCCTGCACCCGCGCGACATGAACCGCATCGTGCAGGCCATGCACCGCCTGCGCGACGCCGGCAACACGCTGGTGGTGGTGGAGCACGACCCGGCCGTGATGGTCGCGGCCGACCGCATCATCGACATGGGGCCGGGCCCCGGCGAGCGCGGCGGCCAGATCGTGTTCGACGGCACCACGCAGGACCTGCGCAACGCCGACACGCTGACCGGCGCCTACCTCGGCGCGCGCAAGCACGTGGGCATGGGCTTCAAGCGCGCGGTGACCGACGCGACGCCGCGCCTGGTGCTGGAAGGCGCGCGCGAGCACAACCTGCGCGAGCTGTCGGTGGAGTTCCCGCTGCAGCGCCTGGTGGTGGTCACCGGCGTGTCCGGCTCCGGCAAGTCCAGCCTGGTGCAGGACATCCTGGCGCCGGCGCTGCTGCGCAACTTCGGCCGCGCCACCGAGACGCCGGGCGCGCATGACCGCGTGCTCGGGGCCGACCACCTGTCCGACGTGGTGTTCGTGGACCAGTCGCCGATCGGCAAGACCGCGCGCTCCAACCCGGTGAGCTACGTGGGCGCCTGGGACTGCGTGCGCGAGATCTTCGCCACCTCGCCCCTGGCGAAGCAGCGCGGCTACACCGGCTCGAAGTTCTCCTTCAACTCGGGCGACGGCCGCTGCCCCACCTGCGGCGGCTCCGGCTACGAGCACGTGGAGATGCAGTTCCTCTCCGACGTCTACCTGCGTTGCCCCGATTGCGACGGCAAGCGCTACCGGCCGGAGATCCTCGAAGTGACGATCGAGCGGCAGGCCGTGGGCGAGCTCGTGCCGCGCGTGCTGAACGTCGCGGACGTGCTGGACCTCACGGTCAGCGAGGCGGTGGCCCTGTTCGCCAACGACCGGGACGTGATCCGCTCGCTGCAGCCGATCGTGGACGTCGGCCTGGAGTACGTGAAGCTGGGGCAGCCGGTGCCCACGCTGTCCGGCGGCGAGTCGCAGCGCCTGAAGCTGGCCGGCTTCCTGGCGGAAGCGGCGCGTTCGTCGACGCACACGCGCCAGGGCGTCGCGAAGAAGGGCACGCTGTTCCTGTTCGACGAGCCGACCACCGGCCTGCACTTCGACGACATCGCCAAGCTGATGCGGGCGCTGCGCAAGCTGCTCGAGGCCGGCAACTCGCTGATCGTCATCGAGCACAACCTGGACGTGATCCGGGCGGCCGACTGGCTGGTGGACCTGGGTCCGGAAGGCGGCGACGGCGGCGGCCTGCTGGTGGCCGAGGGGCCGCCGGAGGAAGTGAAGCTGCACCCGACCTCGCACACGGCGAAGGCGCTGCGGGACTACGACGCGACGCTGGGCATCGAAGGCTTGGCGGTGAGCGAGAAGGCGGCGGCGGACTACGCGGAACGCGCGGCGCGCAACGCCGCGCGGCCCAACGCCATCCAGATCGTCAACGCCAAGGAACACAACCTCAAGAGCCTCAGCGTCGACATCCCGCACAACAAGTTCAGCGTGATCACCGGCGTGTCCGGTTCGGGCAAGTCGACGCTGGCCTTCGACATCCTGTTCAACGAGGGCCAGCGGCGCTACCTCGAATCGCTCAACGCCTACGCGCGGTCCATCGTGCAGCCGGCGGGCCGGCCGGAAGTGGATGCGGTGTACGGCATCCCGCCCACGGTGGCGATCGAGCAGCGCCTGTCGCGCGGCGGGCGCAAGTCCACGGTCGGCACGACCACCGAGGTCTGGCACTTCCTGCGCCTGCTGTACGTGAAGCTGGGCGTGCAGCACTGCGTGAAGGACGGCGCCGAAGTGCGGCCGCAGACGCCGGACAGCATCGTCGCGCAGATCATGAAGCGTTACCGCGGCCAGCACGTGGGCCTGCTGGCGCCGCTGGTGGTCAACCGCAAGGGTGTGTACACGGAACTGGCCGACTGGGCGCGCCCGCGCGGCTACACGCACCTGCGCGTGGACGGCAACTTCCTGCCCACCACGGGCTTCCCGCGCATCGACCGCTTCAAGGAGCACACCATCGAGCTGCCGGTGTGCGACCTCGACGTGACGCCCGCCAACGAGGCGCTGCTGCGCGAGAAGCTGACGCTGGCGCTGGAACACGGCAAGGGCGTGGTGCACGTGCTGGCGCCGCTGGACGGCCTGCGCACTGCGTTCAGCCAGGGCCAGGCGAAGCACGAGGGGCTCGGCAAGGTGGAGGTGTTCTCCACGCTGCGCGCCTGCCCGGTGTGCGCCACCAGCTATCCGGAGCTGGACCCGCGCCTGTTCTCCTACAACAGCAAGCACGGCTGGTGCCCGGACTGCGTGGGCACGGGCGTGAAGCTCACGCGCGAGCAGCGCAGCGCCTTCGACGACACGGTGGTCGCGGCCGAGGACAAGGGCCGCGAGCAGACCTTCGCCGAGCCGGAAGTGGAAGACGTGTCCGACGAGACCTGTCCCACCTGCCAGGGTACCCGCCTGAACGCGCAGGCGCGCGCCGTGCGGTTCGACCAGACCGGCATCGCCGACATCGCCGCGCTGTCGGTGCACGACGTGCGCCGCTGGGTGGAGAGCCTGCAGCTGCGCGACGTGCTGAGCGTGCGCGAGCAGGGCATCGCGCGCGACCTGATCCCCGAGATCGGCTCGCGGCTGGAGTTCCTGGAGGAGGTGGGGCTGGGCTACCTGACGCTGGACCGCGGCGCGCCCACGCTCTCCGGCGGCGAGGCCCAGCGCATCCGGCTGGCCGCGCAGCTCGGTTCCAACCTGCAGGGGGTCTGCTACGTGCTGGACGAGCCGACCATCGGCCTGCACGCTCGCGACAACCGGATCCTGCTGGATGCGCTGCACAAGCTGGGCAACAAGGGCAACACGCTGGTGGTGGTGGAGCACGACGAGGACACGATCCGGCGCGCCGACCACATCATCGACATCGGCCCCAGCGCCGGCAAGCGCGGCGGCCGCGTGGTCGCGCAGGGCACGGCGGAGGAAGTGACGCAGGTGGGCGAGTCGCTTACCGGCCGCTACCTGCTGCACGCGATGAAGCACCCGCTCAAGCCGCGCCGCCTGATCGACGCCATGCACGACCGCGAGCCGGTGGGCATCCCGGTGGCCGAGTCGCCGGCGGCCGTGACCAGGGGCAAGAAGCCGCGCTCCCTGCTGGCGCAGATGGCGTCCGCGCTGCCGATGGACCACAGCGGCGGCGAGACCGGCTTCCTGCGCCTGAAGGGCGCCGACCTGCACAACCTGGACGACGTGGACGTCGACGTTCCGCTGCGCCGCCTGGTGGTGGTCACCGGCGTGTCCGGCTCCGGCAAGTCGACGCTGGCGCGCGACGTGCTGCTGCACAACGTGCAGGCGGTGGTGCAGCAGCGCTCCACCAAGGCCGGGCGCGACGCCGATGCGGCGGGCAAGCGGCCCAAGTGGGCGGGCTGCAAGTCGCTGTCCGGCTACCAGACGATCGACCGCGTGCTGGAAGTGGACCAGACGCCGATCGGCAAGACGCCGCGTTCCTGCCCCGCCACCTACATCGGCTTCTGGGACACCATCCGCAAGCTGTTCGCGGACACGCTGGAGGCGCGCGCCCGCGGCTACGGGCCCGGCCGCTTCTCCTTCAACACCGGCGAAGGCCGCTGCCCGCTGTGCGAGGGACAGGGCGTGCGCACGATCGCGATGAGCTTCCTGCCGGACGTGAAGATCCCGTGCGAGGCCTGCCACGGCGCCCGCTTCAACCCGGAGACGCTGGCCGTCACCTGGCGCGGCAAGAGCATCGGCGACGTGCTGCAGATGGAGGTGGACGAGGCGGTGGAGTTCTTCGCCTCCATGCCCAACATCAGCCATCCGCTGCAGCTGCTGCGCGACGTCGGGCTCGGCTACCTGACGCTGGGCCAGCCCTCACCGACGCTGTCGGGCGGCGAGGCGCAGCGCATCAAGCTGGTGACCGAGCTGTCCAAGGTGCGCGACGACGTCACGCGCCGCGGCCAGAAGGCGCCGCACACGCTGTACGTGCTGGACGAGCCGACGGTGGGCCTGCACATGGCGGACGTGGAGAAGCTGATCCGCGTGCTGCACCGCCTGGTCGACGGCGGCCACAGCGTGGTGGTGATCGAGCACGACCTCGACGTGGTGGCGGAAGCCGACTGGATCATCGACCTGGGACCGGACGGCGGGTCGGCGGGCGGCAGGATCGTCGCCGCCGCACCGCCCGAGGAGGTGGTGGCGAGGGACACGCACACCGGCCGCGTGCTGGGGCCGGTGCTGGCGCGCACGTGAACATCTTCTACAACGACCGCCACCCGCAGCACCACGGGCGGCACGAGATGTTCCGCGGCGAGCTGGTGCCCTGCTTCGAGGTGCCCGCGCGCGCCGACTACGTGCTGCGGGAGCTGCAGCGGCGCGGGCTGGGCACGATCGCTGCCCCGCCCGCCGTGGAGCGGGCCGTGCTGGAGCGCGTGCATGCGCCGCGTTATCTCGACTTCCTGTCGACCGCATGGCAGGAATGGGTGGCGCTCGATCCCGCCAATGCGCAGCGCGACGCGCTTCCCTCCTACTGGCCGATCCGCGGCTTCCGCACCGACGTCGCGCCGCGTTCGCGTTGACGCGCCCGCCCGGCCACCATGCGGGCCACGACTTCTTCGGCGGCTATTGCTTCGTCAACAACGCGGCGGTCGCGGCGCAGGTGCTGCGCGACGCGGGACTCGCGAAGGTGGCGGTGCTCGACATCGACTACCACCATGGCAACGGCACGCAGGCCCTCTTCTACGAGCGGGCCGACGTGTTCTTCGCCAGCGTGCACGGCGACCCGCACACCGAGTACCCGTACTACCTGGGGCATGCCGACGAGCGCGGCGCCGGCGCCGGCGCGGGCTGCAACCTCAACCTGCCGCTGCCGCGCGGGACCGGCTTCGCGCGCTGGCGCGAGGCCTTGCACTCGGCGCTGCAGGCCATCTCCGCCTTCGGCGCGCAGGCGCTGGTGGTCTCGCTCGGCGTCGACACCTTTGCCGGCGACCCGATCGCCGGCTTCACGCTGGCGAGCGAGGACTACCTGCGGGTGGGCGAGGACCTCGCGGCGGCCGGCCTGCCGACGCTCTTCGTGTTCGAGGGCGGCTATGCGGTGGACGAAGTGGGCGTCAACGCGGTGAACGTGCTGGAAGGCTTCGCGCAGCGCGCTCCCTGAGCCGCGCGCGGACGAAAAAAAGCCCGCCTTGCGGCGGGCTTTCGGGCTTGCGGATCCGGGAGGATCAGAAGCGGTAGCCGAAGCTGATGGTCATGCCTTGCAGCTTCGCCCCGTCGTTCTTGTTCAGGCGCATCCAGTCCGCGCCGACGTACATGCGCGGGTTGATGTTGTAGTTGGCGCCGATGCCGTAGGCGAAGTCGCCATCGCTGTCGCTGCCGGAGGCGCAGCCGAGGGCGTCGCAGTCCGTGAACTTGACCTTGACGCGGGCATAGCCGAGGCGGGCGAACACTTCGGCCGGGCCGAAGTTGTACTTCGGCTTCACGAACACGCCGAAGGCGTGGCGCAGCTTGACGTCGCTGGTGGTGCCGGCACCGTCATTGAAGTCGTCCGAACGCACGCCGAAAGCCAGCATGCCTTCCGCGGCAATATTCGGGTGGAACTCGTAGCCCACGATGCCACGCAGGGCGTGCGGCTTGACCTTGAAGCCGCCGTCCTTGAGTTCCAGGAACGAATAGCCCAGTTCGCCATACAGCGGGGCACGGGTTTGCGCTTGGGCAGCGGTGCCCAGCATGAGAAGAACGGAGGCAGCCGCGACGGCGAGACGTTTCATTTATTTCCCCTTGGATTGGTTCATTGCGGCCCCTTGCTTGGGGCCTCTCCGAGTGTCGCGTTTGCCAATGTCGCGAGTCAACCCGCCAAAGGGGTCGGACGTATCGCGTGCACCACATCCGCAGCCATGTTCTGCGTTCGGTCAACCGTTTCGTGAACAGATGTTGCGGGCATGTATCGCGGCCGTAAACCGGACCCCGTGAGTTGACGGAAAACTGACACGCGCTTGTCGCCCACGTTACCGCCGGCGGGTCGCACCCGATGCGCGGGCGCGCGCGGCACGGTCCAATACCGCCTTTCCCGTCCGCAACACTCCAGGAGATCCGATGCGCCGTCGCCATCTCATCCAGCTCGCCGCCGGCACGCTGGCCGCCGCGAGCGTGGGCGTCCACGCCCAGGCCTTTCCCGCCAAGCCCATCAAGCTGGTGATCGCCTTCCCCGCCGGCGGCCCGACCGACATCACGATGCGCCAGCTGGCCGACAACGCCGGCAAGATCCTGGGCCAGCCGGTGATCGTCGAGAACAAGCCGGGTGCCGGGGGCACGCTGCCGGCCCAGCTGCTGCAGACCACGGCGCCCGACGGCTATACGCTCGCGCAGGTGCCGCTGGGCGTGTTCCGCCTGCCGTACACGACCAGGATCAGCTGGGATCCCGTCAAGGACATCAGATACGTCCTCAACGTGACCGGCTATGCCTTCGGCATCGTGGTGCCCGCGGACTCGCCGCTGAAGACGTGGACGCATTTCGTGGCCTGGGCCAAGGCGAATCCCGGCAAGCTCACCTATGGCTCCACCGGCACGCTGACCAGCCCGCACCTGACCACGGAACTGATCGCGCAGAAGCTGGGCCTGCAGCTGGTCCACGTGCCCTACAAGGGCAGCTCGGAGCTGGCGCAGGCCATCACCGGCGGCCACATCATGGCGGCGGCCGACTCCACCGGCTTCGCGCCGCTGGTGCAGGCCGGCAAGCTGCGCGTGCTCAACACCTGGGGCGAGAAGCGCCTGGAGAAATTCCCGGACGCGCCCACGCTCAAGGAGCTGGGCCTGGGCATCGTGCAGAACTCGCCCTTCGGCATCGGCGCGCCCAAGGGCACCCCGCCCGCCGTGGTCAAGCGCCTGCACGACGCGTTCAAGAAGGCGATGGAACAGCCGAGCTACGTGCAGGCCCTGGCGCGCTACGACATGCTGCCGATGTACATGAGCTCGGCCGGCTACACGAAGTTCGCGCAGGAAACCTTCGCGCGCGAAAAGGCGCTGGTCGAAAAGCTCGGCCTGGCCAAGCCCAACTGAGCGTAGTCGGCGTCTGACGCGCGAAGGCGCCCCGGCGGCCAGCAGGGTCGCGGGCGCCTAGGCACCATGGGCGGCGACTTCCCCGCATGCCCAGGACTCCCCACAAACCGCTGGTCTGGCTGCCCGCCTGCCACCGCCACCTGGATCTCGACGATCCCGGCGGCTACACCGTGCTGGCGGACCGCTATGCGGCGGCCGTGACGCAACTGGGCCTGCAGCCGGTGCTGTTCCCGATGGCCGAGGCCGGAGACGTCCCCTTCCTGCTGCCGCTGGTGGACGGCGTGCTGCTGACCGGCTCGCCTTCCAACGTGGAGGCCACGCACTTCGGCGAGACCGCGCTGCCCACCGACCTGCTGGACCCGCGCCGCGACCAGCTGACCATGCGCCTGGTGCGCGAGGCGCTGGCGCGCGCGGTGCCGCTGTTCGGCGTGTGCCGCGGCCTGCAGGAGATCAACGTGGCGCTCGGCGGCAGCCTCTACCAGAGCCTGCACGAGCAGTCCGGGATGATGGACCACCGCGAGCCGGACGACGAGGACCTCGCCGTGCAGTTCGCCGAACGCCACGAGGTGCTGCTGGAAGCCGGCAGCGCGTTCGCGCACTGGGCCGGAGGCACGCGGGCGATGGTCAACTCGCTGCACGGCCAGGGCATCCGCCGCCTGGGCGAAGGCCTGGTGGCCGAGGCGCATGCGCCCGACGGCCTGGTCGAAGGCGTGCGGGTGATGGGCGCGCCCGCGTTCGCGTACGCCGTGCAGTGGCACCCCGAGTGGCGCCACGAGCAGCACCCCTTCTACCAGCGCACGCTGGAGGCCTTCGCCGAAGCTTGCCGGGCGCATCGCCAGCCGAGGGACGAGGCGTGAGCGGTCCGGCCGCCGTGCCCGGCGTGTGGGTGGTGGCCAGCCACCGCCTGCTCACCGGCCCTTCCGGGCACCGGCAGCTGTACACGGTGATGGACGAGGCCGGCCAGCGGACGATGCTCAACATGGGCCTGCAGCCCCTGTGCTATCCGCGGGCGCCCCGGGAGCGGCTGGAAGCGCTGCTCGCCGGCGTCGACGGCATCCTGCTGGGCGGGTCCGACACCAACGTGGACCCGCGCCTGTGGGGCGAGCAGCCGCTGCGGCCCGGATTCGAATACGACTTCGAGCGCGACGAGCTGGCGCATGCGCTGGTTCGCCTGGCGATCGCGCGCAAGGTGCCCGTGCTCGGCTTCTGCCGGGGTTCGCACGACCTGAACGTGGCGCTGGGCGGCAGCCTGCACCAGTGGCTGCCCGGCATGGCGGGAATGGTCAGGCACTGGGAGGACCCGGACGAAAGCCTCGACGAGACCTACGCGGAGCGCCACTTCGTCACCTGCACGCCGGGCGGGGCGCTGGAGCGCATCACGCGGATGGGCCGCTTCCCCGCGAGTTCGCTGCACTCGCAGGGCGTGAAGCGCCTCGGCGACGGGCTCGTGGCCGAAGCGCATGCGGACGACGGGCTGGTGGAAGCGTTCCGCTGGCACGACCCGGAGGTGTTCGCCTGGGGCTTCCAGTTCCACCCGGAGTGGGGCTGGCGCTGGCACCCGGCGTACGGGCGCATCATGAATGCGTACGTGCGCGCGTGCCGGGAGCGCATGGCCAGGCGCACCGGCGCGCCGGAACGGCCGCTGCAGCCGATCGTGGCCTAGCGCGCGGCGAGGATCGCGCGCGCCACTTCCGCGAAGCCGGCGCCGCGTTCGCCTTCGGTCACGTAGCGCGGCTTGAACGCGAGCTGGTGCTCGAAACGGCGGATGTTCGCCACGCCCACGCTGTGCGCGAAGTGCTGGAACATCAGCACGTCGTTGGTGGAGTCGCCCACGTAGACCCAGCGATCGAGTTCGTCCTCCAGCTCGCGCCCCAGCAGCTCGCGCACGATCCAGCGCGCGCCCTCCAGCTTGTTGTGCCCGCCGTACCAGCCGTTGACGTGGATGGAGCTGACGGTGGCGGTCATGCCTTCCGCGCGCATGAGCGCCACCACCCGGTCGATCGCGTCCTGCGGCAGGTGCGTGAACTCGCCGTGGTCGATGGCGATGTCGGTTTCGCGCCCGCCGCTGTCGCGCGACACGGTCGCGCCGGGCACCTCGCGCACGATGCGCCGCGCGACCTGCTGCATGCGCGCGTGGTTGGCGGCGCGCTCTTCGTCCGGCTGCGTGTAGAGCTTGCGCAGCGCGCCGCCGGGCGCGCGGGTGAGCGCGACGGAGCCGTTCTCGGCGACGATGGCATCCACCGGCCAGGCCAGCGCGAAGGGTTCGCTCCAGCCCACCGGCCGCCCGGTGATCGGGATGACGTGCAGCCCGGCGCGCCCGAGTGCGGCGAGCGCTTCCAGCACGTCCGGCGTGACGGCGCCTTCGGTGGTGAGGGTGTCGTCGATGTCCGTGAGGACACCGGTGATGCGGGCGCGCGCGGCGGCGGGCCACTCGCGCAGTGGGAGCATGGCGGCCGGAGACGTCAACGCGGCATCAGCCCGGGTGGCAGCAGGCGTGCGCCCACGAAGTTCGGCGACGGCTGGGCTGAAGAAGCAGGGTTGCCGAATGGCAGCGCGGAGTTCTGCACGCCTGCTACTTCGGTACCCGTTGGGCAGTTGCCGGTGGCAACGTAGTCGAGGGCTGCGTTGTGCAAAGGATCGCTTATCGTGCCGCGCAGCAACGGATCAACCCATGTGGTCATTCGACACATGGGTTCAATACCGCTCTGGTAGTCGCCGACTCCTGCTGCGTTGAACCCCTGGAATTCGACCGCAAAGAACGACCATCCGCAATTGACCTTCTCAGAAAAGCCATACGGCTTTCCACAGGTGGTGTCGCCGATCCGGACTACCTGGACCCCAACGCCACGAAGGCCATTGATGACAGACTCGCTTGCGGAGCACGTGTTGATTTCGGGAACGAGGGGGTTTCGACCGGTAAGCACGAACACGCGTGACAGGTTCAAGCGAGGCAACTGGGCGCCCTTTCGATGGGTGGCGGCAGTGGATTGATCGTCGTCCTGGACGAAACCGGAGAACGGGATGCTGAACTCGCCAACCTTGTCGTTGAACACGAGCCGTTCGAAGGTCTGTGTGTCCTTCGCCGGGCCCACGATCATGGAAGCCGTGGTCAGTGCGAAGAAGACGAACCCGCCGGTGTTCTCCCGCAGGTCCAACACCAACTCGTCTACCCCTCCCTGGTCTTGCAAGCTGCGAAATGCAGTGATCACTTCGTCCTGCGCGCCTTCGGCGAAGTTCGCGAGCTGTACATACCCGACCCGGGTTCCACTTGCGGTTGCGGTGATGCCGACCGGTCGCTGGACTGCGTGAGAGGCAAGCAGACTTGTCGGGTTCACCTGAGACCCTGGCGAGGCCTGCTGCGTGGTCACGTGCTTGTTCGTGAAGATCGCACGGCTGAACGGTTGCCCATCGAAGACGAATCGGTCCTTCGCCTTGACCAGCAAGGCGTCGAAGTAGTCATCGATCTGCGTTACCGACGTATACGGGGCGGGATCCACATTGGGGACCTCGCGGTACCAGAGATAGACCTCGTTGAGGTACGCCCGTACGAAACGCTTCTGCCGGTCGATCGAGCAACTGTTCGCATCGCCGGCGATCTGCGCGAACTGCGCCGAGGTGCCGATCGGATCGACGACCGGGGCGCTGCCACCACCGCCACCCCCGCCGCACGCGGCCAGCAGCAGGGCGCCGGCGCCCAGGGCGGCCAGCGTCCGCAAGGAGGACAACTTCATCATGGGTGGGTGACAGCGTACTGGGGGTCGGCCCATTATGGTTGAGCATCCCACCCGCGCCCCATGGTATTAGCCCGCGTTTTGTAAAGCCAGGCCGGCGTGTTCCCGCAGCAGGTGGAAATGGATCTTCGGGAAGCGCTCCTGCGCCAGGCGCACGTCGTAAGGCGAGGTGCACAGGAAGGCGAGCGCGTCGGCCGCATCGAGCGCCAGGCGCTGCGGGTAGGCGTCGGTGAAGGCCTTGAGCTCCGCCGGCGTGTCGGCCGTGATCCAGCGCGCGCCGGTGTAGGGGCAACCTTCCAGCCGCACGTCGCAGTCGTACTCCGCCTTCAGCCGGTGCTGCACGACCTCGAACTGCAGCTGGCCGACCGCGCCCAGCAGCATCGGCCCCCCGATCTGGGGCCGGAACACCTGGATCGCGCCTTCCTCGCCCAGCTGGGCCAGGCCCTGCTGCAGCTGCTTGGTGCGCAGCGGGTTCTTCAGCACCACCACCATGAACAGCTCGGGCGCGAAGAAGGGCAGGCCGGTGTACTGCAGGTTGACGGAGCCGTCGGTGATCGTGTCGCCCAACTGCACGCCGCCGTGCGTGGTGAAGCCGATGATGTCGCCCGCGTACGCTTCGTCGACCGCCTCGCGGCGCTGCGACAGGAAGGTCACCACCGAGGTGGGCCGCAGCTCCTTGCCGGTGCGCTGCACCTTCAGCTTCATGCCCGGGGTGTACTTGCCCGAGGCCATGCGCACGAAGGCGATGCGGTCGCGGTGCGAGGGGTCCATGTTCGCCTGCACCTTGAACACCACGCCGGAGAAGGCCGGGTCGTCCGGTTCCACCATGCGCTCGACCGGCTGGCGGTTCACGATCGCGGTGCTCTTGCGCGCCTGCGGGGCGGGCGCGAGGTCCACCAGCGCGTCCAGCACTTCCATCACGCCGAAGTTGTTGACCGCCGAGCCGAAGAACACCGGCGTCTGCCGGGCCGCCAGGAAGGCGGCGTGGTCCCACTCGGGCGAGGCGCCGGCGGCGAGCTCCATGCTTTCGGCCGCCGCGTCGTATTCCGCGCCGAAGCGCCGGCGCAATTCCTCCGTGTCCGACAGCGGGACGGTGTCGAAGTCCTGCGGGCGGCGTTCGCTGCCCGACTCGAACACCGTCATCGCCTGCCGGCGCAGGTTCATGATGCCGCCGAAGCTCTTGCCCTTGCCGACCGGCCAGGTCATGGGCACGCAGGGCATGCCCAGCTCGCGCTCCACTTCGTCCAGGATGTCCAGGGGTTCGCGCACCTCGCGGTCCATCTTGTTGACGAAGGTGATGATGGGCGTGTCGCGCTGGCGGCAGACCTCGATCAGCCGGCGGGTCTGTGCTTCCACGCCGTTGGCCGCGTCGATCACCATCAGCGCCGCGTCCACCGCGGTCAGCACGCGGTAGGTGTCTTCCGAGAAGTCCTTGTGGCCGGGCGTGTCGAGCAGGTTCACCACGTGGTCGCGGTACAGCATCTGCATCACCGAGGAGGCCACCGAGATGCCGCGCTGCTTCTCGATCTCCATCCAGTCGGAGGTGGCGTGGCGCGAGGCCTTGCGGCCCTTCACCGCGCCCGCGATCTGGATCGCGCCGGAGAACAGCAGCAGCTTCTCCGTCAGCGTGGTCTTGCCCGCGTCGGGGTGCGAAATGATGGCGAAGGTGCGGCGGCGCCGGACTTCGGCGGCCAGGGGCGATGCGGACAAGGGGACTCCGGGGAAGGGAGAGCGGCCGGGCCTGGAAAGCCGGCCGCGTCTGACCCCGTATTGTGCCGTGGCGGTGTAGTTTCTTCCGCATGGCCCAGGCAAAGGACGAGACGACGCTGGAGATCGGCGGCCGCGAGGTCGTGATCACCAGTCCCGGCAAGCTGCTGATCCCCGCGGCCGGGGTGCGCAAGCTCGACCTCGTGAACTATTACCTGTCCGTGGCCGACGGCGCCCTGCGCGGCGCGGGCGGCCGGCCCTGCGTGCTGGTGCGCTACCCGAACGGAATCGACGAGGAATTCTTCTTCCAGAAGCGGGCGCCCGCCAAACGGCCGGACTGGCTGCAGGTGGCGGAAATCCGCTTTCCCTCGGGCCGGACCGCCGAGGAAGTCGTGCCGCGCCACCCCGCCGACCTGGCGTGGATGGCGAACCTGGCCTGCCTGGAACTGCACCCGCACCCGGTGCGGGCGGAGGACCTGGACCACCCCGACGAGCTTCGGGTCGACCTCGATCCGGTGCCCGGCGTGGAGTGGCCGCAGATCCGCCAGGTGGCGCACGTGGTCCATGAAGTCCTGTCCGGGCTGGGGCTGAGCGGCTGGTCCAAGACCTCGGGCTCGCGCGGCATCCACGTGCTGGTGCGCATCCAGCCGAAATGGACCTTCGACGAAGTACGCCGCGCCGCGCTGGCGCTGGCCCGCGAGGTGGAACGGCGCGCGCCCGGCCTGGCCACCAGCCGCTGGTGGAAGGAGGAGCGCCGTGGCGTGTTCGTCGACTACAACCAGAACGCCAGGGACCGCACGGTGACCTCCGCGTATTCGGTGCGGCCCAAGGCGGATGCGCGCGTGTCCGCGCCGGTGAGCTGGAAGGAACTGGCGGAGTGCAACCCCGCCGACTTCACGCTGTGGACCATGCCCAGGCGCTTCGCGGCGATCGGCGATCCGCATGCGGCGATCGACGAGAAACCGTGTTCGCTGGAGCCCCTGCTGGAACTGTCGCGCCGGCAGGAAGCGCAAGGGCAGGGCGACGCGCCCTGGCCGCCGCACTACCGCAAGGCGGAAGGCGAGCCGAAGCGCGCGCCGCCCCCCACGGCGCGTCGGAAGAAGCCGCTGATCGAGGTGGCGCGCGCGGACCGCGAGGCCGAGGCGGTCGCGGCGGCGGAGGCGTGGAAGGCCAGGCATCCCAAGGCGGCCGCCCACCTGGAGCCACAGGACGTGCTGGTGGACCGCATGCGCGGGAGTTCCTCGCTGTGGTACCGGGTGCGCATCAACCTGGAGCACGTGCCGGCGCGGCTGCGGCCGAAGGACGTGAAAGCCGGCGACAAGCCGCGTTCCTGAGCTCTCGCCGAGCTTGCGCGCGATCCGATGAGGCGTGCCGGACTCGTAGGAGAACGCCGTCGACCGTTGCCCCGCATCCCCGACACCGGGCGCCGCGGACGCCCTCAAGGATGGCGATCTACTTCGGAGAATCAAATGACCAGAAACAAACTCAATCTCATCGCTGCTGTCGTCGTGGCCGTCGCGAGCGGCTCGGCCCTCGCGCAAACCGGCAACACGGCAACCAGCAACACCAGCACCCAATCGACCCAGTCGGTCGCACCGAGCGCGAGCACCTCCGTCAACACCGACGCGACCTTCCGGGCGATGCCGCACAGCACCGTCACCATCAGCCCCAGCGGCACGACCAACCAGACCACGTCGGCGACCCAGAACACCGGGACCACGAGCAACACCCAGGCCGGCACCGGGTCCACCACTGGTTCGGGCAAGGGTGCCACCAGGAACCAGGCCAGCAGCAGCACCAGCACCGGCGCCACCCAGTCGGTCGCGCCGCAGGCCAGCACCTCGGTGAACACGGATGCCACCTTCCGGGCGATGCCGCACAGCAACGTCACCATCAGCCCGAGCGCCACGACCAGCCAGAGCACGAGCGCGTCGCAAAACACCGCGACGACGAGCAACACCCAGGCGGGCGCCAGCGGTGGTAGCAGCACGAGCACGACCCTCGGCGGCGTCGCAGCTGCGGGCACGGGCGCAGGCGGCACCGCCGCGGTCAGCGCCGGCTCGGTCAGCAGCGAAATCAATGCCGACGGTCCGGGCAAGCGCGGCCAGGGCAAGGCCAAGGGCCACGACAAGGACAAGAAAAACAAGTAAGCGCGGCGGCACTGCAGGGGCATGAGCGCACCTGTAGTGCCAGGCTGAAGGAAAAGGGGCTTCG